>JBMNSK010000013.1:0-33069 GCA_050945155.1 Eggerthellaceae bacterium
CTTCCTCAATTATTTTTACTTTTCCCTACCTTATAAACAGACTTACTAACATTTACTAAAAGTATGGTTAGTTATCGCGAATCATTTGTTTAAGAATTTCTATCTCTTCTAGAATGTCTCTGTTCTCTTTCATCTTTTCTTCTACAACAGAAACTGAATGCATAATGGTTGAGTGATCTCTATTGCCGAAGCGTTTTCCGATGTCATTAAAGGGAATATCAAGTAATTGTCTGCAGAGATAAATTGCAACCTGACGTGCATAAGCAATATTTCTCATTCTTGATTTACCAACAATATCTGAGTGGCTTACCTTATAAAACGACTCAACTTGTTTTTGTATATCTTCTATAGTGAGCTTTTTTAATGCACCGCCAGAGAAGTGGTTTTCGAGCAACTTTTTAACGTCTTCAGTGCTGATATCAGGTTTATTAAAAAGCGTCATTTCATAAATTACTTTTGTTACCGCACTTTTTAGCTCACGGATATTAGAACCAGAGTTCTCAGCGATATACATTTCAATATCGTCGCTTAGTACAAAGTCAGTGCGATTTTCACTTTCGCAGTATTCACTTACGAAGCCTTTTATAATTCCTAGCTTTGTTTCAACTTCAGGAGGTTGAATATCAATAGTAAATCCAGAGTTAAAACGAGACTGTGCTCGTTCATCTATTTCAATATTTGCAGGCGCTCTATCTGCTGAAAGAACAATCTGCTTTCCTCTGTCTTTTAACTTATTAAAAATTTGAAAGACGATATCAAGTGTTTGTTTTTTACCTTGTAGGTATTGGATGTCATCGATAAGAAGAATATCTGCTTCTTCATAGCGCCTCTTAAAGTTTTTATAGCTCGATTTTTCCTTATCATGAGCTGCACCGGCATCCATATAGTCATTAAGTAGTTCAGCTGAGTCGACATACACCGTTTTTAACTGAGGCATCGCTTCGTTTACGTAGTTTTGGATTGCTCGAAGAAGATGTGTCTTTCCAAGCCCCGATTTCCCATAAATAAAAAGCGGGTTTCGTGTTGATTTACCTGGCATTTCCGCAACTGAAACTGCCATTGAATAAGCAAGCTTATTTGAGTCTCCAATTACGAAGTTTTCAAACGTTAGTGTTGAAGGAGGAAGGTTATCTACTTTGTCGATATATGAGTCTTCAAAGGAGTCATCGAGTACATCGGCTGATAAATCAGGTTTATTTTCTTCTTGAGTATCACCTGATAAAGAGTCTGTTTGTATATCCTCACTGGTGTTTTTTGTTACTTCATTTTCTTCATGAGAGTTTATATCTGTCTGGCCTGCATCAACTTCAATAAGTACATTGAATTCAACTTGATACAAATCAAAAAGAGCCCGTTTTATATAGTCTAAGTAATGGCGTTCTACCCAAGTTTTAATAAATTCATTATCCGCAGTAATCATTAAGAAATCATCACTCATTACCTGAGGATGAAGACGTGAAAAAAAGGCTTTAATCTGGGAAGAGTCGACAGATTCGTAAGAGCTTATAGTCTCACCAAGCTGGTCCCAAACTAATGCAAGCTCTTTACTTTCCATCTTCCTCATACACCCCTATAACAGTGAATTTGCGGCTTTCCTATTGTATACCGACAATCGAGGAACACTTTTTAAAGTCTTGAGATTAGTTTTTTAATGTTGAGACGACGTTATAACCTAAATCTGTAAGTATTCTCTTTTTTCCAACCGTCATCTCTATAAGACCTGCTTCTTCTAATTTCTTAAGAGTTACATAGGTACTTGAAGCAGCGATATCCATAAGATTAGTAATATCAGTTACTCCTAAAGCGCCTTCCGAAGAGAAAAGTTTAAGGATAGAAATTTCTCTTTCATTGAGTGGTGGAATTAAAGAAGGAGAGATAGTTTCTTTGGGCTGACCAGGTTTAATCTCCTTATCAGTATGTGGTTTTAAGCTGATAGTAACAACTGCGCCCTGGTTGAGATTATCTTCAATCACAATGGTTCCATGAGAGATATTGAGATACTCTTTTGCAATAGCAAACCCAGATCCAATCCCTCGAATATATTTTTTCATAGGTTCGGTTGCTGAGGAGAATCCAGGGAGTTGCGCCTTATCTTTTTCTTTTATCCCTGGACCTTGATCGGCAAAGCGAATTGTATTTCCCTCATCGAGAATTGAAACAATAATTTCCTCAAATTGGGCATGAATAAAATTTTCGGAAATTTCAAGGATTACTGTGTATGGGATTTTTCCGCCTGCCGCTTGTGCAAGTTCAAAGATTTTCGAAGCAAGTTCCCCAAGATATTGTGTTATGGGACCTGGTTCAATAGTGATAATTCGTGGCGCACTTAATAAATCATCGTAAACAGCTATTCGTGCCCGGGTATGCACGTATGAATAATCAAATGACGAATTGATTTGACTGTCACTTTCTTGGTCTATGAACGCTCTGTTGTTGTTTTCAGCCACTATTTCTACTTTTCACCGGTATTTTCAAAATAATTCAATCACATTGTAACTTTTTCAGACCTCTGAAAAGAGCTCAACTGGGAAGATATAATAAAGCATTGTTGATAGCTAATCTTTCGTAAAAAAATTCAGGCTAATAACGTGGGTATTCAACGTTTTCAACAAATTATTCAGAAAATGTGGAAAAGTCTGAAAAACCTATGTTTTGGATTGAGGAAAACTTTTTTAATTGTTGATTTTTTTGGCCGGATATGAAGTTTCGTCAATATTCCATTTAGCAAATATGGGGGCGAAAAAATAAGCAATCAGTGTGTAAGGACAAAGTAAGAAAAAATAATTTTTTATTCAAAGCTTCGGACGAAGCTCGAATAATACCAGGTCAGAATTATATTCATAATAGATAATCTTGAATTTATGCAGGTAAACTCTGTCAAATTATTTAGATAATTGGTACTTGACATTTCTTTGGAGTTAGGGTTTCCATAATTGGCTTACGTGTAAATCCGGACTTATCCACATTTTCCACAATTGGTAGTTCTGAAATAGGAGATAAATAAAGATACAGTTGTTCGTTTCCGTAAAATCGTATAACGACGAGTGCTTGCAAATAATCTAAGAACTTGGTTGTAGAGATACCCTGTTCTTAGTACTTATGAATACAGACATTCTGTGAAATAAGACTTAAAACTTGAAGTTCTTGATAACTTACATATAATTTCTAAGTTGCTCTAAAAATTAAGAAGGGAAATTATTATGAAGCGAACCTATCAGCCAAATGCTCATAAAAGAGCAAAAACTCATGGCTTTCGCGCCCGTATGGCAACGAAGGGCGGCCGTGCCGTATTAGCTTCTCGTCGTGCTAAGGGACGTAAGCGCATTTGTGTCTAGAAGTAGGCAGTAGTTGGAAACTATTAAATCCAGCGAAGAGATTGAATTTCTCTTTAAAAACGGCAGACGTTATAACTCACTGTATATAACTCTTATCGTTTATGAATCTGCAAGACAACACGACCAACGAGGTCGTGTTGCTTTTATTGCTGGTAAAAAATTAGGAAATGCTGTTTGGCGAAACGCCGCCAAGAGAAGAATGCGGGCTATATACCAGGAAATAAGACCAAGTTCTTCGCATTTAGATATAATTTTTCTTGCTAAATCGGGGATTTTAAAGGCTTCCTATAGTAAAGTCTTAAAGACATGCGAAATAGCACTGCACAAAGCAGTTGTTGGAGAGTAAGTCCGTGATTCTTCAGAAAATAAAAAAGATACCGACCAAGATTGCCATCTTGCTTATTTTATTTTACAGGGCGGTTATCTCTCCCCTATTCCCATCCTGCTGCAGATTTGTCCCTACTTGTTCTGAATATGGCCTCATAGCCTTTAAACGATATGGTTTTAGAAAAGGATTTGTCCTTACTGTAAAACGTTTACTTCGATGCAGACCAGGAGGACCACACGGGTACGATCCGGTGCCGTAAGGATTTACCTTGGTCTTCTTAGGAATATAGGAAGGAATAATACATGTGGGAAGCGTTTAAGGATCTTATCTTTCAGATAATTCAGTTCTTCTACGGCTTCTGCGGTGACTGGGGATTGGCAATTGTTGTGGTCACGATTATCTTTCGTGTTGCCATTGGTCCTCTCATGCGCAAACAGACGAAGTCAAGTTACGACATGCAAAAGGTTCAGCCGCTTTTGCGTGAGGTACAGGAGCGTTTCAAGGACGATCCTCAAAGGATGAGGGAAGAAACCTCTAAGATTTATGCTGAAGCTAAATTTAATCCAATGGCAGGCTGTTTACCACTTCTCTTACAGATGCCCATCTTTATTGCCCTCTTCCAGGTATTACGCGAAATGGGTGAGCGTGTTTCAGGTACTTATGAGTTTTATAACCTAGTACCAAACCTGACGATGGCACCGGATGTCGCCTTTACCCAGGGAATTGGAACATTTGTTCCCTATTTAATCCTTATGATTGTTTTTGCTGGTGCTACATTTTTACCGATGGTTCTTCAGCAACGTGGAAGCACCGACATCGAACAAAAAAAGCAAACTTATATTATGTCGGGCATCATGAGCGTGTTTATGCTCTGGATTGGTTGGAGCTCCCCCGGCGGCGTTCTTTTGTTCTGGGGTACTTCTTCTATCATCGGTATTATTCAACAACAGGCGACCATGCATCGTCTCAAGAAGCATGATGACAATATCCAGGAAACCATCGAGGTCAAGCCTATTGTGGTTGATGTAGAACGCCGTACAAAGAAAAAGCGTCCCACGAAAAAACGTTCATAGAGTTTCACGTGAAACATTTTAAGTAGACGCTTCTGCCTTATGGGAAGGTTTAATTATGAGTGAAGAGCTTGAAGAGCAGCTTAGCGAAGAAGTCGAAGAGCAAGTCGACGACAATCATGCCGAAGAAGGCATGGAAAATAAAGACCCAAAAGATTTAAGTGACGAAGAATTGGATTATATTGCCGACACGGCAATCTCGGTTCTTCAGGATATTTTGAAATACTTTAATGTCGGCGAGGTCACCATCGATGAATATGAGGGTGAGGAAGGCGAGCTTATCCTTGATATTACAGGAGAAGATTTGGCTGTCCTCATTGGTCGTCATGGGCGCACGCTCGATGCGCTTCAGTTCATTGTTTCTGCGGTGACGGTTCGCACCATAGGATTCCGCTTCCCTGTTATTGTCGATGTAGAGGGATATAAGAGTCGCCAGCGTCAGAAGCTTGAATCCCTTGCTCAATCTTGTGCAAACAGAGCAATTAAGCAGGGTCGTTCTGTAAAGATGCGTCCGATGACACCCTATGAACGGAGAATCATTCATATGGCACTTCGTGACAACGACTCAGTTACTACTGCTTCAGAGGGTGAAGGCGCTGCCCGTCACGTGGTTGTGGTTCCTCTCAGAGATTAAGAGAAGTGTGACACTAGATTTTAAGGAGGAGGCTTCGGCCTCCTCCTTTTTTATTAATTTCTTTTTTCATCTTATATTGAAGGCACATAGCCTGTACACTTTATTGTGATTATGTTCGCCGTCAAAAGTTTTAATTCTTGTGTCTGTTGTGGGTGGTTTCAATGATAGATGATGAACGCTTAGCAAAAATGAACGACCACCTGAGTTTAGTTCTCAAAGCAAATGAAACGACAAATCTTACAAGGATATCTTCTTTTGAAGAAGGACGGCTCCTCCATATTGAGGATTCTCTTTCTGCTCTTGATGAAGTAAATGAAGCTCCTGCAGGAGACTTAGTTGATATGGGTAGTGGTGCAGGCTTTCCAGGCATTCCCCTAGCTCTTGCTTCTGAACGTCATACAACTCTTGTTGAAGCCAGAAAAAAGAAAGCTCATATTGTTCAGTCAATTGTTTCAGATCTTGGTTTAGACGAGCTTGTCTCTGTGCAGGACACACGCATTGAGGAGCATGCTCAAGAGGCGTCAGGGATGTATGCAGTTGCGACTGCACGAGCTCTGGCGAAACTCTCAGTTCTTTTGGAACTTGCCGCTCCCCTTCTTATGAAAAACGGGCTCCTTATTTGTTATAAAGCTCATATTGACGATGATGAGCTGGCTCATGCCTTAGGGCTTTTGGATATATTTGGGTTTCGACTTAAGAGCAATCGTCAGTTTTTACTCAGCGACGAGCAGACTCACCGCCGTATTGTTTGCTTTGAAAAGGTGAAAAATTCAAAAGTTTCACTCCCCCGCCATGTTGGCTATGCCCAAAAGCGGCCTTTCTAGAATCTTTATGTTTCACGTGAAACATAAACAAGGTATACTCTCATTTAACTGAAGAAAGGGGTCTTATGAAACTATTCGATGGCCTTAAACGAGGCAAAACCAAAGAATCGGCCGTCAATAATCCAGAGGAGATCAGTAAAGACCAAGATTCTGCAGAGAGTTTATCGTCAGAACCTTCCGATCTTTCTAATGAGGAAGTATTGGAGGAAGAGGCAGCAGAGGCTGAAGATTCCCAAGAGAACGAAGCTCCGTCTGCCGACAATTACGAAGAACTCGAAAACGCCGAAGTTCATGAGCGAGAAGTTTCCCATTCGCATCGTGAAGACGTAGAAATACCTGACAAAATTAAAAAGTACAGCGAAAAGAAGCCTGTTCAGCATGCGGTTGGGCAGACCAAAGTTATCGCTATCATCAACCAAAAGGGTGGTGTGGGAAAATCTACCACCGCTATTAATCTGGGCGCAGCCTTAGGCGAAATAGGGAAACAGGTTCTTTTGGTTGACCTTGACCCCCAAGGCAATACAACAAGCGGTCTTGGCGTAGAGAAAAGCCGTATAGACCAGTGTATCTACGATGTCTTACTCAACGATGTGCCTATTATCGACGTAATTATTCCGGATGTTTGCGAAGGCGTAGACCTTGTGCCGGCAACAATCAATTTAGCGGGCGCAGAAGTAGAGCTCGTGTCAGAAATTGCTCGTGAGAACAGACTTCGCGATGCCGTGGGTTCGCTGCGTGGGAAGTATGACTATATATTTATAGACAGTCCCCCATCGCTGGCCCTCCTTACAGTCAACGCCCTCGTGGCTGCTGACAAGCTTTTAATTCCTATTCAAACCGAGTTCTATGCGCTTGAAGGTGTGACAAAACTTCTTGATTCAATGAAACGTGTCAAAACGCGCCTTAATCCTTCATTAGATATTTTTGGCGTCTTGCTAACTATGTATGACGGCAGAACGACACTGTCGAAACAGGTAGCCGAAGAAGTGCGCGGATACTTTAACAAAGCAGTCTTTAAAACGGTCATTCCTCGTACGGTAAAGCTTTCAGAGGCGCCAAGTTATGGTTTGCCTATTATTCTGCACGATCCGTCAGGAAAGGGAGCTCAGGCATATAGGGAGCTTGCAAAGGAAGTGGTGAAACGTGGCTAAATCATCAAGAAGCGGCCTGGGACGGGGTCTTAACTCTTTACTTGGCGGAGCATACCAAGAAGGACAACCGGCTCCAGAGCCGGCTCCTCGCGAGCGTATAGAGGTTCGTGAAGAGCCTCATGAGCCGGTTCGTGAGAAAAAGGCTGTAAAAGAGCCTGCAAAACCGGTAGAGCGCCGCACAGAGGCCGAAAAACCAGCAGAACGCAGCGCTCAAGCTGAAAAACCTGCTGTAAATAAGGACGCAAAACCCGTAGATGACCACAAAATCAATGAAGAGAAGATAGAGATCAAGGCGGTAGCAGAGCGGGAACCGGATGAAATACCGATAAAAGACATCAAGCCGAACCCGAATCAGCCTCGTACCAACTTCAACAAGGACGAAATAGAGGAATTAGCAGCTTCTATTGAGCGGGAGGGCCTACTTCAGCCGCTTTTGGTTCGTCGCGTGCCTAGCGGTGGCTATCAAATTATTGCTGGTGAGCGCAGGTGGCAAGCCTGCAAGATGCTTGGCATGGAGAAAGTTCCCGTACGTATTAAGGAAGCAGATAGCGATAAAGCTATAGAACTTGCCATTGTTGAGAACGTTCAGAGATCTGATTTAAACCCCATTGAAGAGGCTTATGGCTATAAACGCATGATGGAGCGCAGCAATATGTCGCAAACCGAGGTTGCGCAAGCTGTGTCAAAGGCGCGTTCCACGATTGCGAACGCATTAAGACTTTTAGATTTGCCAGAAGAAGCCCAGAAACTTCTCTATGAAGAGAAGATAACCGCAGGTCATGCCCGTGCAATCCTCCAAGTACCAACAGCTGAAGGTAGAGAAAAACTTACCGAGCGCATCGTTGCGGATAAGCTTTCTGTGCGTAAAGCTGAGGACTTAGCGCGGCTTATGTCTGGGCGTCCGACGCCAAGCGAGGAATCAACCAGGGTTGCAACTCCAAAGTCCTATAAAAAAGTAGCGAAAGCTTTGCGTGATACGCTTGGGCGCAATGTTCGCGTAAAGATAGTTAAAGGCAAAAGTAAGGTTGAAATAGAATTTGAGGACGAGGAAGACCTGAAAAAGCTTTTCTCGCAAATCACCGAGTTTGCCTCTGAAGAAGCATAAGCGGATAGAAAGACACAAGAATAAATGCCTCCTTCGGGGGCATTTATTTTGCCTTATTCGCCAACTGTCCACATGCTCCATCAATATCGCTGCCTTTTGATTTCCGAATTGTTGCGCTAATTCCACTTGCATTAATTCGGTCAGCCCAGTAATTCATAGTTTCGGGCGTGGATGGCTGATAGCGCGAATAATCGGTCTGATTCAGTGGAATAAGGTTGACGTGACATAAAAGGCCCTGACAAAAGCTCAGAAGCGCCTCGAGGTCTTCTTTTTGGTCATTAACACCCCGCATGAGCGCATATTCGAAGCTCACACGCCTATTCGTTTGGTCTATATACGTGCTCAGAGCACCTTTTAGAGCAACGAGTGGGTAGTTTTTAAGTGTAGGCATAAGGTCATTGCGCAATTCCTGCCTTACAGAGTGCAGTGATACGGCAAGGGTGAACTGCTCAGGCTCTTGGGCGAGGTTTAAAATCCCAGGAATTATTCCACAGGTAGATATGGTGAGGTGGCGAGCGCCGATATTAAGCAGTTTTGGGTGGTTAAGTATATGAAGAGCCTCAATTGTGTTCTCATAATTGAGGAGTGGCTCACCTTGCCCCATAAAAACCACGCTTGAAATACGAAATTCCGCATCTTCGCGACCCAGGTTCACCTGATCAACAATTTCACCTACGCTTAAGTTTCTAGTAAACCCTGCTTTTCCCGTAGCGCAGAAAGAACAAGCCATAGGACAGCCAGCCTGCGTTGAGCAGCAGACTGAGTATTTTCCTAAGCCGGTCGGAATAAGGACGGTTTCAATGAGCGCCCCATCATATAAACGAGAAAGATATTTTTGAGTGCCATCTTGAGAAATTTGCTTGTCTATAACTTCAGGACCGTACAAAGGATGGCTTTCACGCAAGGTCATGCGGAGTTCTTTTGAAAGGTTGGTCATATCGTCGTAGGACTTGCTAGATTTAAGATAGAGCCATGAGGCTATTTGGTCTGAACGGAAGCGGGGGAGACCCAGTTCAGCACAAAGATTTTTAAGTCCATTGAGCGAATATGTTTTGATCGGCGTATTCATCGCGGTGATTATAGCGTATCCTGCGGTCTGGTGTTTCACGTGAAACATTTTTAATTGTGACTTCATTGAGATTGTTCGGAAACTTTGTTTGAAAGAAGGTTTGATGAACAAGATTAATCCAAGTAATTATAAGGTAGCCCTCCTCGCCGGCGGCGACAGCGGTGAACGCGAAATTTCTCTCGCTTCGGCAGAAGGAGCAAAGAAGGCTCTTACAGAGGCGGGTTTTAAACTTGAGCTCTTAGATACGGCACGTCGGGAAGATCTCGGCCGCCTTATTACTGAAGACTTCGATGTGGCTTTCATTTGTCTGCATGGCAAAAACGGTGAGGATGGAACCATCCAGGGAATGCTCGAGATTTTAGGGATTCCCTATACAGGTTCCGGTGTTTGGTCCAGTGCAACGGCCATGGATAAGACAAAGGCAAAGGACGTCTATATCAAGAACGGCATCCCTACGCCCAAAGCAACCAGGCTGGTAAGAGGTCTTCCTTACAAGATAAGCAATATCGTCAATGAGGTTGGCCTTCCTTGCGTAGTTAAACCAGCGACAGACGGCAGTGCCCTTGGTGTTCATATGGTTTTTGATGAAAAAGATTTGGGAGCCGCTATCGAAGAGACCTTTAAAATTGATTCGCTGGTTATTGTGGAGCGCTATGTTTCAGGCAAAGAGTTAACCGTGGCGGTGATTGGAAATGATGACGCCTATGCGCTGCCGGTTATCGAAATTGTTCCAATAAACAGTTTCTATGACTTTGAGTCAAAGTATGCACCCGGTGGTTCAAAACACATTTGCCCAGCTCAAATAGGTAAAAAGGAAACGGAACTTCTGCAGAACCTTGCCGTGAGGGCCCATGAGGTGCTTGAGTGTAAGGGCATGTCACGCACTGACTTTATCCTGGATGATTCCGGAGCAGCTTGGACTCTTGAAACCAACACCATCCCTGGGATGACATCTACCTCCTTGCTCCCTGATGCTGCAAAAGTTGCTGGCATCTCTTTTGCAGAGCTCTGCACCGAACTTATTGCCTTAGCACTCGAAGCCAAGTAGGGAAGTACCAAAAAAGCAGGGAAGCCATAACAATTGATGGCATGACCCCAGAATCTGTTGTCTTTTCGCGTACTAAAAAACGCCGCAGGACTTTAAGCCATAAACAACCGCGGCGACCACCGCAAGCAAAAAGATCCAACTCACCACATAGCAGCCCTTATTGCCTTTACGACCCTGCTCCACCAGGGATTCGGTTGCGGTGCGGTGATCTTTAATGATGGCGGTCCCTTCCTTTTTCTTTTGCTTAGGAAGCTTTTGCGAGGGGAGCCAGTCGCCATTCGTTTCGACAATGCGCTCTGCCATCTGAGCGCCGAGGTCAATTTTTAATCTTGTGCCCGAAGCGATAACTTCTGAGATACCTTTCACGAAATTGTCGAATGCTTCTTCATGTTTTGGGTCATAGCCGAACACTGCCATTTCGCCCCAGTATTCACCCTCGTCATCGTTTTCGCTGAAGCACACTAAAGAAAGAACAGCGCGTACCTTCCATCCGCGGGCAAGGAGCAGGCGTATTTTTCGCGTATCTTTATTATTGAAATAGCCAATATTCGTATCGAATTTATTGAAGAGCACAGCTCGCTCAGGAGTTTTGTCTTTTTCTATCCTTATTTCAAATTCGTCGCCAACAAGGCAGTTGGCGCCTAATAAAATAGCTGCGTCAGTTTTTGAATACGTTTCAAAGCGGGCATAGAAACCCTCATATATTTCAGGCATGGTTTCCTCTTACGTTCGCTGTGATTCACTCTGCAGGGTGTATCTTGTAATCTTAGTAATAGTAAACGCAGCACTGAGAATATGACAAGCAAGCGTTACCAAGCAAAGGTAGTAGGGGCATGACGTCGCAAAACACACCAGAAAACAAAACAAACGCCCAGCTCAATGCCTATATTCTTGATGGTACACCTGAAGAAATTCGCGAGCGATATGCCTCTTTGGTCGAAGCTGCTTCTCGGGCAGACTATGAGATTTATGACAACAATCTGGTTGTAGTTGACACCGAAGCCACAGGCTTTTCTTTTCACCATGACGAGCTTATTCAGATAGCAGCAGCCCGCATCGAAAACGGTGAGATAGTCGACTGGTTTATTACCTTTGTGAATCCCGGACAAGCTATTCCTGAAAACATTGTGCATCTAACCCATATTCATGACGAAGATGTTGCAGAGGCGCCTACGCCTTCGGAAGCACTCGAACAGCTCGTTGACTTTGTTGGCGATGCGCGCCTTGTGGCGCACAATGTTGGTTTTGATAAAACATTTCTCACGAAACACCCCCAAGGCTATCCGCTGCTAGAACATACATGGATTGACTCGCTTGATCTTGCCCGTATTGCGCTTCCTCGACTGAAGTCGCACCGGCTCATTGACCTTGTTCATGCATTTGGGGCACCTGTGTCTACCCACCGAGCTGATGCAGATGTTGCGGCAACCGCCTATGTTCTGCGCGTTCTCTTGGCAGCGATAGACGCCATGCCAAACGCTTTGGTTTCTGCGATTGCGCAGTTTGGGACCGATGAGAGCTGGTCATCGCGGGAGGTCTTCTCTTATTTTGCGCAGAAAAAAGGTGCGACCGACGTGAAGCTTTCGCTTTCAGCTTTACGTAAAAGCCGCCTTGAGAAGACAGAAAATGCGCGCGCGAAAATTGATGCGGAGCTTATTTCGGAGGATACAGAGAGAACACTTGTCTTTCCCGATGAAGAAACTCTCGACCAAGCGTTTAGCGAAGATGGGCTTATGGGGAAGATATATGAGAACTACGAGCCTCGTTCAGAGCAGGTGCGTATGGCGCAGGCGGTGCGCGATGCATTTAAAACATCATCGAATCTTGTTATTGAGGCAGGAACAGGTGTTGGAAAGTCACTAGCATATCTTGTACCCGCCGTGCTAACTGCACGGGCAAACAATATTACCGTCGGTGTAGCGACAAAGACAAATGCCCTACTTGACCAGCTAAATTATAAAGAATTACCAGCGCTTGCTCGGGCGCTCAAAGAGGAGGGACTTACTCCCGACCTATCGTTCGCCTCGCTTAAAGGTTATGCGCACTATCCCTGTCTTCATAAGGTGGATATGCTCCTTAGGCGTGGTCCTTCGATGGTTGAAGTAAATGGCCAGGAGGTATCGCAGGCACCGGCTTTTGCGGCCCTTTTGTCCTTTATCGAGCAAACAGGCTTTGACGACATAGACCAGCTGAAGTTGGATTTTCGCGCAATGCCGCGGTATCTCACCACGACAACAAGCCATGAATGCCTTCGTTTCTCCTGCCCCTACTATCGTGGGGGATGCTTTGTTCACGGTGCCCGCCGTGCCGCCGAAAAGGCAGATATTTTGCTCACAAACCACAGTCTCTTCTTTAGGGACGTTGCGGTCTCAGGTGGTTTGTTGCCGCCGGTACGTTATTGGATTGTTGATGAGGCGCATAACGCAGAAGGGGAGGCTCGCAAGGCACTTTCCAAGACTTTTGAGACAATGACTGCCCTGCGTCTTGCGCGTCGCTTTAATAATCGTAGCGACGGCAAAAATATCTTTGAAGAAGCAGAGCAGAAAGTTTCATCTACCAGTGATTCAAACGAAAAGCTCTACCTCGCTCTTTCTTCAAAGGCGCAGCGGCTTGCTCAAACGTATGAAGACCAGGTACATAAAGTTTGCCAGGCCATAAAATCGCTCACCGCACTTGATGCCAACAAGCGAAACAAAGGCTATGAGCGGCTTGAACTTTGGATTAACGATGACGTGCGGGCAAGTGAGCCTTTTAAAGTTCTTGAAGGTGAGGGAAGGGACCTCATTGAGGTTTCGGACAAGTTAGTAGAAACGAGCCAAGAGCTTGTTGGCTATCTCGAAGATGTCGAAGGCACCGCACAAATTCAGCGCGAAATTGCCGCATGTGCCCTCGATTTAAAAGATCTAAAGGATGCCCTTTCTATCATCCTCAAGACCGAAAACGACAACTATGCATTCTCTGCAACACTCTATCGCAAACAGGATAACCACAACGACCGCCTTGAAGCCCTGCTTATGAATGTGGGGGAGCGGATGAATGACCTTTTCTATGGAAGAATCCACTCGGTTGTCTTTACTTCAGCAACCCTGACTATCAATTCGTCCTTTGATGTTTTTACCGCTGCTCTTGGTCTTACGGAGTGCTCGGAGACCCAAACAAAAACACTGGCGCTTGATTCAAGTTTTGACTTCGATAACCGCATGAAGGTCTATGTGGTTGATGATTTGCCTGAGCCCAATGAGCCAGGATATCTTGAAGTGCTCGAAGAAGCGCTTGTTCAGATGCATGAAGCCATGCGTGGTTCTGCCCTTACTCTTTTTACCAACCGCAAGGACATGGAGGCCTGTTTTGAGGCGGTTTCTCCGCGTTTGCGCGATATGGGGCTTCGCGTTGTTTGCCAGAAGTGGGGTGTGTCTGTCAAGGCCTTGCGCGATGACTTTGTTGAGGATGAACATCTTTCTCTTTTCGCTCTAAAAAGCTTCTGGGAGGGTTTTGATGCCCCAGGTGCAACCTTAAAAGGTGTCCTTATTCCAAAAATACCTTTTGCGAAACCAACAGATCCGCTGTCTTGTGAGCGTGCGCTTCGTGACGAGCGTGCTTGGGCACACTATGTTTTGCCGCAGGCGGTATTGGAGGTTAAGCAGGCTGCTGGAAGACTTATTCGTAAAAAAGACGACGAGGGCGTACTGATTCTGCTTGACCGACGTTTCGTCTCTAAACACTATGGACGGACATTTCTTAATTCTTTACAGAGCAAAAATATTGAAGTTTGCTCCGGTGCAGCTGTGGTTGAGGCGCTTGAAGAGCATTTTAGCCGCTAAATTTTATCTCAAGACGGTCACAATCTCATGTTTTTCCCTGCTTTTTTCTCCCATGAGCGCTACATTACTGTCCAAGGGGGAATCAAAAACAGCTAATTTTCGCTGTTTTATCTGGTAGAGGGCATAAATAATCTATAATTTATCTATTCATACCCAGACAAGAGCGGGTTAAGGAAACTGAAAGGCAAGCCGATGCCGGAAATATTAGACCATATCGAGTATCTCTCGAAAGAAATCGGACCACGTCCAGCAGGAACCCAAGAAGAACAACAAGCCGCGCTTTATATCACTGAGCAATTCCAAAAAGAAGCCAAGTTATCGGCGGTAATCGAAGACTTTAATGGTGCCACAGGTGATATAACCATCCGTGACATTTACTGTGGAGTCACTTTTTTGGTTGCTCTTTTGGCGGTTATCTTTCCTATTCTTGATATTCCTGCTTTAGTAATTGCCACGGCATCCTGCGTGCTTTTTATCGCTGATGTTTGGGGCCGTCCTCTCTTAGCTCCCTTTATTGGAAAGGGCGTCAGCCAAAATGTTGTCGCGAAATACCAGCCCACCGCTGAGAATGGCGAGAACATTCGGCGACGCAAGATTATCCTTCTTGCGCACTATGACAGTGGCCGCGTGGACAGAATGGCTAAGCCTGGCATCCTGCGCATTATGCCTCAGCTTATGAAAGCTACGTTTGTCTGCATGATTGCTATTCCAGTTTTGCTCTTACTGCGCGCCACCTTCTTTCTGAATATTTCGGATGTGGCGCTCGTTGTGTTTAATGCGCTCATGATTATCGCTATGGTTGCTGTAGCGATTCCTGTAATTCGAGCACTTGTGATGCGTTTTGGCTCCTACAACGAAGGCGCGAACAACAATGCCGCAGGCGTTTCGGTACTTATGGACGTTGCCAAAGAAGTTGGTCGCGGTTGTGTAAGCGAAGCTGAGTTGGACGATCAGGAAAACATTGAGATTCATTCAGAAGAAGAAGCCTACGACGAGGGACTTGTTCCTGATGGTGCTGAGCTTGTGTATGAAGAAAGTGTAAGTCCAAGGCCACATCGCTCGAGCGAGCCGGCAGAAGGCTCAGACGCAAGCCTCCGCGCTGCCAAACAAGCTATTGCTGCGCTTACTGGCCAAAAAATTTCGACCGACCCGGTTGTTTCTCACGATTTGCCAGAAGTGCATGATCCCGACGGCGAAGCCCGTGAAGCATATATTCAAGAAGACATTGTGGTTGAAGATGGAAAACCGGCTGTTCGTGAGGAAGAATATCCGGCAGACGTCACTCCCCGCGAGGTTTCGGCCGATGCCTCTGCAACCCAAGTTATACACACCACTCCCATGCAGGCGGAAAGCTTTTCAGACGATTCCGTTCCCGACTGGTTTGAGCGTGCACAAGAGCGCGCAAAGAAACCAACGAGTGAAGTTCGCCCTGAGCAGCGTTCTCGCTATGCCACGGCGCTTGATGCGGCGGTGGGGGCAAGCCGGGATGCCTTTGATGCGGCAAATGAGCGCACCAAAGATGAGCTTCATAGAATTGAAGACCAGCAACAAGACATTGTTGAAGTGAAGGCACCGCTTCATGTTAGCTCTTCGCTGCGCGATACCAATGCATCAGCTCCTCAGGGGGCCGCTTCAGCGACACTGGAAGATAATGAGCCGGCATATTCAGAAACAGAGGTATTTGAGGCTTCTGGTGAGGCTGAGGCTACACGGGTTGTTGAAGAGATGCAGGCGAGCGAAGAAGCAGTTGCGGAATTCGGCGATGCCAGCGAAACGGCAAGTTCGCGTTCGGATGAAAACCGAGTTGCGGTAGAGCTTTCTGAAGAAGATAAGCTTGCAGCCGATGTTGACCTGCAGGCTCAAAAGCCGAGCAGAACTGAACAGATGCCTCCTGTTGAAGAGGTGGCTTCCCGCCCGAAAGCAGTTTCCGATGTAGAAACCGATACATCGCGCCCATCAGTTAAAGCTGAACGCATGCGTAAAGAAGAGCTAAGCGCTGAGACAGATTTAGCCGATACTGAGGCTACAGACAAAAAAGATGTAAAAGCTTCAGGACTCTCTGAGTCTGGAAAAATTCGAGCACGCAAGAATCTGAGCAAAAACCTTCCGAAACCCGGGGAGCCCGATAAAGCAGAAACCTCCGATGAGGAGAGTTCCCCCACACGCACAGGAAAGCTTCGTGCTTTGCGCGCCAACCTTCCTTCCCCCGAAGAGAAGAAGGAAGAGGATCTTTCTCGCACAGGTAAATTGAGAGCCCTGCGCACGAACCTCCCAAGCATGTCGGGCTCCATCAGGGCTGTTGATGAAAACGGAAACATTCACGTTCGAAACGCTGATGTAAGAAATGTTGATGACGAGCGTCCTTCTGTTAAGGTGCAAAGAGAGGAAGCCGAAGCGGCTCCCGCAGCTGAAGAAGATTTCTACGCAGAAGAAGTGTTTGAAGAAGGCGTAGCGACCGAAGTTGTCGAAGGTTCGACAGAACCAGTTGAAGACGAGTACGTCTACGACGAAGAAGAGGTAGCGCGTACCGAAGAAAGTCCTTCCTATGTCAATATCGAAGAGGGCGCAAGCTTCTATGATGACGAACCTGAGCTTGAAGAACGTCACTCTCGCTTCCGCCACAATAAGCGAGGCGGCTTCTTTAATCGTATTCGTACGCGCAGAGAAGAGCGCGAGCAAGAGGACGATTACTCGCAAGAGTGGTTTGATTCTGACGGGTCATACAAAGAGGACGAGTATTTCGACTACGACGATACGGATGAAGAGCCTCTTTCGGCTAGGGAGCGCATCAAAGATCGTCACGAGCGCTTAAGCTATCAGCGTCAACAGATGCGCGAAGAAGCAGAACCTGCTCATAGCCCTGAACGCGACCATGAATACGGCGAAGACGAGTGGGAGGGTGGTGCCTTCTCACGTAAGCGTATGGGATATGCCAATCCAGCGCATCAGCCTGAAGAGGAAGGCGAAGAAGATACGCCGAGAGATTCCGATAGTCGTGAATTTGAGAAGATTTATCATTTCCGGAACCCGCAGATTAATTCTGAAGTTTGGTTCGTTGCCCTGGGTTGCGAACATGTTCAGCATGAAGGTATCCGCGAGTTCATAGCTGCGCACGGTCCTGAGTTGCGCGGTGCCATTCTTGTAGACCTTGACGCTCTTGGTGCAGGTGAACTAACCCTTATTAACGAAGAGGGCGGGTACAAGGTAAGTAAGCCTTCCTCGCGTGTTAAGCGTGGACTTAAGAAGGCTTCACAAGCAAGTGAGGTGCCTTATCAGACAGAAAGTGTAAAATGGCTAGAGAGCGCAGCATCATATGCGTCGAAACGGGGGTATCAGGCAATCCATCTCGTGGGGGTTGAAGATGGAAAACCGGCACTTCTCAATGAGGTCGATGACGTCATGGAAAACCTTGACGAAAATAGGCTCTATGAGAACGCCGACTTCCTCATGGAGTTCTTAAAGAATATATGATCTGCTCTTTTTGACACTGAGGAACGGTGCGTGTCGTATAATACCAACGCATAGAAAACCCAGCTAAGTCCGGCAAGAGCCGGTTTAGTATAAAAGAAACCAATACAAGAAAGGTAAAAGAGATGGCTATCGAAGCTTACTGCATGAAATGCAAGGCAAAGAAGGTTATGAAGGATCCAGTTGAGAGCACAACCAAAAATGGTAAGCCTATTACCAAGGGTAAGTGCCCAGACTGTGGTACCACCATTTGCCGCATCGGTGCTACCAAGTAACTTTTCTTGATTGTTGTTTGTGGGTGTATGCGTTCGAAGCTTTTTGCAGGAATGCGAACCTATCGTGCGGGTGTGGCCAAGGGGTAAGGCAATGGCTTCCCAAGCCATGATGCGCGGGTTCGAATCCCGTCACCCGCTCCAAGAAAAGTCTCAACATCGTTGATTTTTATGAATCCCTTTACTCATAATTGAGTAAAGGGATTCATACCATCTAGAGGGAAAAATGACCACGGAAGAAAAACCGAAGTTCACCACGTTTGTCTTTGATTTAGACGGAACACTTTTAAATACGCTTCCTGACCTTGTTGAGCTTACGAATCATGTATTGACCGAGGCAGGGTATCCGACGCGCACCCAGGAAGAAATTCTTTCCTTTGTCGGTAACGGCGTGCGAAGTCTTATGAGCCAGGCGGTGCCGTTAGACGCTGACCCCTACAAGGTTGAACGCGTTACCAACCGCTGGAAGTCAATGTATGAAAGCTATGACCATCTCACCTGTGTGTATGAGGGGATGGAAGAGACGCTGCAAAAAATGGCTGCGATGGGTGTTCGTATGGCTGTTCTTTCCAACAAATTCGACGCAGCAAGCAAAACGGTTATTCGCAAGCACCTACCCGGCCTTTTTGAACTTGTTTATGGCGAGTGCGAAAAAATTCCGAGAAAGCCCAACCCGCTGGGACTTGAGACAGTAATACAAGAGCTGGGTGTTCAGAAAAAAGACGTGGTCTTTGTGGGTGACTCGGTAAACGACATCGACGTAGCTCACAACGCAGGAGTATGTTCTATTGGGGTCTCGTGGGGCTACCAAGATGTTTCCCGTTTGGTGGCACATGATGCCGGATATATTATTCATGAACCCTATGAATTGCTCGCTTTTGT
This sequence comes from Eggerthellaceae bacterium, assembly GCA_050945155.1. Lineage (GTDB taxonomy): Bacteria > Actinomycetota > Coriobacteriia > Coriobacteriales > Eggerthellaceae > JBMNSK01. The sequence continues at coordinate 19,008 of JBMNSK010000013.1, forward strand.
GCGTCATGGGCGTTAGAAAAGGAGTTATCCATGTCAGATTTTGAATCAAAGTTCCAGTACTGGTTGGAAAATGTCGAAGATTCTGACTTGGCAAAAGAACTCCAGGAACTGAAAGACGCAAACGATAAGAAGGCTATTCAGGACGCTTTTTACCAGGACTTAGCCTTCGGTACCGCTGGGCTTCGCGGCATTATTGGGGCAGGCACAAATCGTATGAATATCTATACGGTTGGGCGTGCAACCCAAGGCTTTGCGGACTATTTGCTTACGCAGGATGAAAACCCATCTGTGGCTATTGCGCGCGACAGTAGGTTAATGGGGGAGACCTTTGTGCGGCGTACAGCCTGCGTTCTTGCCGCAAACAATATCACTGCTTATATCTATCCGCGCATCGAGCCGACCCCCGCACTTTCGTTTGCCGTGCGGTACCTGCACTGCACGGGGGGCATCAATATGACCGCAAGCCATAACCCGGCTGAATATAACGGCTATAAAGCTTATGGCTCCGATGGATGTCAGATTGCGACCCAGGCGGCAAAGGATATTTCAGAGGCTATTGCGCAAGTTGATGCCTTCACCGACGTAAAGACCATGGACTTCGATGAAGCGCAAGAAAAAGGCCTCATTCGTTGGATAGAAGAAGAAACGCTCCAAGCATTTCTCGATGCTGTCGAGAAGTCTTCGCTTGAAGATGAGAGTGTTGCGCAACAGACTGAGGATTTTAAGGTGGTCTACACGCCACTTAACGGGACTGGCCTTGAGTGCGTCTCCCAAATTCTTGAGCGCGTTGGCATTACGAATGTTGTTTGCGTTCCGGAACAAAGCAAACCCGACGGCCATTTTCCCACCTGTCCTTATCCAAATCCTGAGATTCGCGAGGCTTTAGAAAAAGGCATTGAGCTTTGTGAAGAGGTCCACTCCGATTTGCTCCTTGCCACAGACCCTGATGCGGACCGTGTGGGGACTGCGGTGAAAAACGGCAATGACTATACGCTTATTTCGGGAAACGAGATGGGCGTGTTGCTGTTGAATTATATTGCGCAAGAACGCGAAAAACGTGGCGAAGATCTTCGGGAAGACCTTGCGGTAACTACCATTGTTAGTTCTCTTATGGTTGATGCGATTGCCGAACACTATGGATTTAAGATTAAGCGCGTTCTCACCGGATTTAAGTATATTGGTGGCGTTATTTCAGACCTTGAGCATGCCGGAAAAGAGGAGACCTTCCTTTTTGGTTTTGAGGAAAGCTATGGATACTTGGCGGGCACGCATGTGCGCGATAAAGATGCGGTCGTGGCAAGTATGCTTATCTGCCAAATGGCAAGGTATTACAAGTCGCGGGGTCTTAACTTAGCCCAGGCTATGGAAGAGCTCTATGAGCAGTATGGCTACTACGAAAACAAGACGCTTTCGTTCTCATACCCGGGAGCCGATGGGGCTGCCCGTATGCAAGAGATTATGGAAGGCCTTAGGACTGAAGGCTTATCAAGCATTGCGGGTAGGGATGTTATTCAGACTGTCGACTACAGCAAAGGTATTGACGACCTGCCTCCGGCAAATGTGATTGAATTCGATATGGGTGCAGGCAATAAAGTTTTGGTACGCCCTAGTGGAACTGAACCAAAAATTAAGGCATACCTTTTTAGCAAGGGGGACAGCCGGAAAGAGGCTCTCGCACTGCAGCGAGAAATTGAGGCAGACACGCAGTCTATCTTTGTTTAGACCTTGCGTTATGCGGTGCTATACCCTTCGGGGTTGTTCTTCTGCCAACGCCAAGCATCAAGGCACATGCGGTCAAGATCAAATTCTGCTTTCCAATGCATTTCCCGAAAAGCTTTATTGCTTGACGCATAGTAGCTCGCAATATCGCCAGGACGTCGAGCCTCAACTTTATAGGGGATTTCATGTCCGCATGCCCGCTCATATGCATGAATGACGTCAAATACACTTGACCCAACACCGGTTCCTAGGTTAAAAACGCCAACGCCGCGGCGGCTATGGTCAGAAGCCGCCTTTCTCGAAAACGAGTCGGGGTCATCGTCTTCGCCCGTACCGCACTTTCCACCCATCCAATCAAGGGCAGCGACGTGTCCTCGGGCTAGGTCGACAACATGGATATAGTCGCGCACGCCAGTGCCGTCGGGCGTGTTGTAATCATCGCCAAAGACATGGACATAATCACGCTTTCCGATAGCAACCTGCGAAACATAAGGAACCAGGTTGTTGGGAATGCCCCGTGGGTCTTCTCCCAGAAGACCGCTTTCGTGGGCACCGATGGGATTGAAGTAGCGCAGAATAACCACGTTGTATTCCTCGTCGCTTATGGCAAGGTCGATAAGAATTTGCTCAATCATAGACTTTGTCTGTGCGTAGGGGTTTTCTGCTCGGTGCTTTGCCGCCATTTCCGTGATAGGAACAAAGTCGGGCTCTCCATAGACTGTAGCGCTGCTTGAGAAAATAAAGTTTTTCACCCCATATTCTTTTGCAAGTTCTAAGAGCACCAGGGTGGTGGCGAGGTTGTTCCAATAGTACTTCAGTGGTTTTGCAACGCTTTCGCCGACAGCCTTAAACCCTGCGAAATGGATAATGGCGTCAATGTCTTCTGTAGCAAAGATTTTTTCTAAGATTGCACGGTCAAGGACATTGCCCTCGTAGAAGACAAAACGGCTTTCATCAGCGCCGGTGAGCTTTCGGATACGGCTGATTACTTCCGGGCTCGAGTTTGAAAAGTCGTCGATAACAACCACACGATAACCCTTATCGAGCAGTTCGACACAGGTGTGGCTTCCAATAAATCCTGCGCCGCCGGTCACCAAGACCGTTATTTTTTCTGCCTCTTTCGCCAGACTTTTATTTGCCATTTTTATTCCTATCGCTCGTGTCGAGGGAGTTGCTTTAACAATGCCCAAGCCCGCTGCTTTTTCTCTGGAGTCTCAAGGTTGCCTTCAAAATTGGTAAACACGAGGGTTGGGCGACCAAAGACCGTGCTTACTGCATCGGTCCGTAAAGTTTTTCTATACGTTAATCCAAGTTGTGTTGCCGCATCGCTGTCCAAAACGATGATACAGACCGGGTCGAGTCCTTCCATGAGCACAAATCTTGCCTGCGTATCGAGTGGTGCGGAAGCCTCGGTGGGGTTAAGGGTGATATAGACACAAGCCTCAGATCCGTAGCCGAGTGCCTCAGCAGAGCTTTCAATAGCGTTTTTTGCTTGAGCAGAAATGGTCTGATTTGAAACGACGGCAATGAATCCCAGGGGATTACCCGCAATGAAGTCACCAAAGAGAGTCATGACTTCTTTTTGCGACGTATTATATATGTTACTTTTTTCGTACAAAATAACACGATTTCACTCAGATGGGCTAAACTGGCTTTAGAAAATAATAGCAGTCCCCACAAAAGAGAGGGAGTTTAGTATGTGCCAAAACGGAGTTAACACTGGTCAGTTCAAGATGATGCTTGAACAGATGGACGACCAGGTGGCGCTGAACCGTCGTTGGGCTCATAAGCTGTATCACACGGCGGACAATGCATCGTATTCTGAAACAGCTGCAACTCTGGAAGAGATTCAGCATCTTTTTGATGATGTGCGCGCGCTGCTGACTGACGCACAAGATGCGCTAGACCGCGATGCGGATGATGCTTCAAACGTAACCGTGAACCTTCTTTAGGAATAAGTATGAGCCAAGATCTGGTGAGGTTTTCTATTGCCATGCCCGAAGACCTCTTGGTGAGGTTTGATGCGTTCGTCGCTCGGCGAGGCGTTGCGAAAAACCGGAGCGAGGTAATTCGCGACCTCGTTCGCGATGCCTTAGTTGAAGATGAGTGTGCTTCTCCGGAAAGCGAAGTGGTGGGGACGCTTACGCTTGAGTACAACCACCACGCTCACGATTTGCAAGAGAAGCTTCACGATATACAGCATGAATACTTCGAGTCAATCGTGTCGAACCTGCATATTCATCTCGACGAAGATAATTGTCTCGAAATCATCGTTTTGCGCGGAGAGTCTTTTATGGTGCGCACCATCGCAGACCGCATTATTGGCACTAAAGGTGTAAATCACGGCCAGCTGGTTCTTACTACGCCGCATGGCGGACAGTAGGTGAGGAGAGAAACTATGGAAAAGACCGTAGTCCTTGGCCACGGTAGCGGCGGAACCATGATGCGAGAAATTATTGAAGAGGTTTTTTATAAAGCATACGGCTCCGACTTTTTACTTGAGGGTGATGATGCAGCGATTCTTCCTGGATGCAAGCCAAGGGAAAGAATTGCCTATTCAACCGACACCTTTGTGGTTGATCCTCATTTCTTTCCCGGTGGAGACATTGGCCGTCTTGCCGTGTGTGGCACGGTCAACGACGTTGCAACGAGCGGCGCTGACGTAAAGTATCTAAGTGTTGGCTTTGTGCTTGAAGAGGGCTATCCGCTTGAAGAGCTGCAACGCGTCTGCGCGTCTATGGCAGAAGCTGCGAAAGAAGCGGGTGTGCTGATTGTTACCGGCGACACTAAGGTTGTTCGCAAAGGACAAGGTGACGGAATTTATATCAACACAAGCGGCATTGGTATTATTCCTGCGGGGCGCGATGTAAGCGGAGCACATTGCCGGCCGGGAGATAAGGTTTTGGTAAGCGGGTCTATGGGAGACCACGGCATTACCATCATGAGTTGCCGCGAGTCCTTGTCTTTTCAGGCCGATATTCAAAGTGACGCAGCGCCTCTTAATACACTAATTGCGCAGGTTCTTGAAGCCGCGCCGGGGGTTCGTGCATTTCGAGATCCAACGCGCGGTGGTCTTGCTTCTACCCTCAATGAGTTTGCTAACCAATCCTATGTTCAAATTGAAGTGGAAGAGGAACGTATTCCTGTAAAGCCTGCAGTCAAAGGTGCCTGCGAAATGCTGGGGTATGACCCTCTCCAAGTTGCAAATGAGGGAAAGATTGTTTGTGTTGTCCGCGCGGAAGATGCAGATGCAGCACTCCAGGCCATGCGGAACAATCCGCTTGGGAAGGATGCTGCGTGCATTGGAACCGTAGAAGAGCTTAGCCCGCAAACTGAACCGCGCGTTATCTTAGAGAACGCTTTCGGCGGGCGGCGCATTCTTGACATGTTGGTTGGTGAACAACTTCCCCGTATTTGTTAGATTCGGTCTTTCTGTGTTTGTCGGCCGATGACCGCTCGCAGGAAAGTCGAAGATTTTTTCTATTCTCGTATACAAAGCGAGCTTTCCGTGGTATTTTGCGCATAGATAGAAGGGCTCCGTGAGTGGCCTAAGAGTACGGAAAGAGAGGAGGACGCCGTGGCACATCCAATTATCAGCGCCGACGAGTGCATCGGCTGCGGCATTTGCGTGGATATCTGCCCGCAAGAGGTTTTGGAGGTCGTAAACGGTGTTGCGAGTCCTGTTAATGAGGATTCTTGCATAGCATGTGGTGACTGCTTGGAAGAATGTCCAATGGGGGCAATTACCGAGATTGCCGAGGACTAGTCGGCTAGATACTCACTAAGCAATTGCTGAAAAACATGAGGATTCCGCGTATTGGCGCGGGGTCCTCTTTTTTTGTTTAGCCTGTTCAGATACCTTTTCTTCCATTCATTCGTCTGAAAGATTACATAATATAAACAGTATAAGATAAATAACTTGACATACAGAGACTCAGATTTTATTCTGACACTGTAAAAAGAAACCGCGCGAGCGGTTCTTCTTGTTGTTATGGGAAAAACGCGAAAGCGCGAATCCCACGGAATGAGAAAAAATCGTTGGAAGAGAGGAAATAAAAATGGCAAAGATTTTAGGAATTGACTTGGGCACCACCAATTCCGCGATGGCGGTAATGGAGGGCAGCGAGCCAGAGATTTTGGTCAACGCCGAAGGCGACCGCACCACTCCTTCTGTTGAAGGTTTTCGTAAAGACGGCGAGCGTGTTGTTGGCAAGGCGGCCAAGAACCAGGCAGTAACGAACCCAGAAAACACCATTTCGTCCATCAAGCGTTTTATTGGTCGTGCATATGACGAAACAGCCGAAGAGCGCAAGACTGTAAGCTACAAGGTTGAAAAGGGAAAGGACGGTCGTTCGGTCGTAAACATCGAGGGTAAGGATTACACCCCCGAAGAGGTTTCAGCCATGGTTTTGCAGAAACTAAAGAACGACGCCGAAAAACAGCTGGGCGGTCCTGTTACCCAGGCCGTTATTACCGTACCTGCTTACTTTAATGACGCCCAACGTCAGGCAACGAAGGACGCAGGCAAAATTGCCGGTCTTGAGGTACTGCGCATCATCAACGAGCCAACGGCTGCAGCACTTGCCTATGGTCTTGATAAGACGAATAAAGATCAAAAGATTTTGGTCTTCGACCTTGGAGGTGGCACCTTCGACGTGTCCATCCTTGAGTTGGGCGACGGCGTATTTGAAGTAGCTTCTACTGCTGGTGATAACCACTTAGGTGGCGATGACTGGGATCAACGTATTATCGATTGGCTGGCTGACAAATTTAAGGCAGACAACAATATTGATCTTCGTCAGGACAAGATGGCACTGCAGCGTCTGAAGGAAGCAGCTGAGAAGGCAAAGATGGAACTTTCATCTACTACTCAGGCAAATATTAACCTTCCATTCATTACGGCAGATGCATCGGGTCCGAAGCACTTGGACTACACCATTACCAGGACTGACTTTGAGCGCATTACGCGTGACTTGCTTGACCGTTGCCGCAAGCCTGTCGAGCAGGCACTTGCTGATGCAAACTTAAGCGCAAGCGATATTGACGAGGTTATTTTGGTCGGCGGTTCTACGCGTATGCCTGCCGTACAAGAGTTGGTAAAGAACTTGACCGGTAAGCAGCCGAATATGTCGGTGAACCCCGATGAGGTAGTTGCTATGGGCGCAGCTGTTCAAGGTGGCGTTCTGGCTGGCGATGTTGAAGGCATTCTCCTTTTGGACGTAACGCCTCTGTCCTTGGGTGTTGAAACCTTAGGTGGCGTTATGAACAAGATGATTGAGAGGAATACCACCATTCCAGCTCGCAAGACAGAAATTTATACCACCGCTGCAGACAACCAGACCTCTGTTGAGATTCATGTTCTGCAGGGCGAGCGCGAACTTGCTCGGGATAACAAGACGCTTGGTCGTTTCCAATTAAGTGGTATCCCGGCAGCACGTCGTGGCGTTCCGCAAATTGAAGTGACCTTCGATATCGATGCGAACGGTATTGTGAATGTTTCTGCTAAGGACCTGGGTACAGGCCAGCAGCAGCAGATTACGATTTCCGGTAGCACGGCGCTTAACGACGATGAGGTTGAGCGCATGGTTAAGGATGCTGAAGTCCATGCTGAGGAAGACCGCAAGCGTAAGGAAGAAATTGAACTGAAGAATAATGCGAGCTCGCTTGTAAGCGCAACCGAGCAGACGCTGCAGGAGCTTGGTGACAAAGCACCAGCAGACTCCAAGAAGGAAGCGGAGGATGCAATTGCCGAAACCAAGTCAGCACTCGAAAGCGATGACCTCGATGCTATTAAGGCAGCTACTGAGAAGTTGCAACAAGCAGGTTATAAGCTCGCTGAAGTTGTGTATTCAAACCAGCAGGCTCAGGCTGGAGCCGCAGGTGCGCCTGGTGCAGATACAAGTGCGTCTCAGGCCGCAGGCAATGACGACACAATCGAAGCTGATTATGAAGTAGTAGACAACGACGACGATAAGGAAGAGAAGTAAGAATAATGGCCGAAGCAAAAACGCCCCACGGTGACAACGAAGAGCGTAGCGAGGCCAAGAGCAGGAATATTCCTATCGATGGACCTGGCGACGACGCTCAAGAAAACAAAGATGCCGACGCCACGGCCAAAAAGGCGTCAGAGAGATCTTCCGTAGTTGAGGAGGCCGAGGAAATCTTGGCCTCCGAGGAAGCTGCAGAAGATGCAGGCGACGGCAAGGATGCAGACGAAACAGGCGAGGGAAGCGAAAACGGAACTCAAAAAGCATCCGAAGGCGATCCGCTTGCCGAAGCGCAAGCACAAGCAGCGGAGTGGCAGGATAAGTTTATGCGCCTTCATGCTGAGTGGGATACCTACCGGCGGCGCATGAACGAGCAGCGCGAAACCGAAAAAGCTCGTGCTGCAGAAGGGCTTGTTTCAAGCCTGATACCGGTCTTAGACGACTTTGAGCGAACGATTGCATATGCAAGCGAAAACGGGACCAAAGGTCTTCTCGAAGGAGTCGAAGCCGTCCATGCAAAACTGATAGACGTCTTCGCCTCCCAGGGTGTTGAAGTTATTAACCCTGAAGGCGAGGCTTTCGATGCCCTTGAGGCGCAGGCAGTAGCCACGGTAGAGGATACCGAGGTGCCTGAGGAGACGGTAAACGAGGTTTACCAAAAGGGCTATCGCATGGGATCGAAAGTTCTCCGGCCAGCAATGGTGACGGTTACAACAGGAGGACCCAAAAGAGAGAGTCCTCAAGAAGAGGAAGATGAAACCGAGGAATAGAAACTTTGCAAGGGCGGGCGCGAAAAGGTGGTCCGCCCTTGTTGTAAAACCGCAGAGGCGGGAATTTAAGAGAGTGAGGTGGGACGTATGGCAGTAAAACCGGATTATTACAAAACGCTTGGCGTTCCACGCACCGCAACGACAGATGAAATTAAAAAAGCATTTCGCCGACTTGCACGCAAGTATCACCCCGATGCTGGTGGAAGCGAAGCGAAATTTAAGGAATTAAACGAGGCCTATGAGGTTCTTTCGGACGATAAAAAGCGAAAGCTTTACGACCAGTATGGAACAGCCTCCGCGCAGGAAATTCCTCGTGGATGGAATGGCCAAGGTGTAAACATCAACGACATCTTCGGTGGTGTAGGAGGGTTTGGCTCTTGGGCCGAAATCCTTGAGAGCATGCGCCGAGGGGAAGGTGCGTTTGGAACCGAGTGGAACTTTGGTGGCGATGGGTTTTCTCAGGCACAAGCTCACTCGCAAAAAGGCAGGGATACTGCCGTTACGCTTCCTGTTAGTTTTGAGGAAGCGTTTAGCGGGTGTCGAAAGCGGGTAACCCTGAGGATTCCGGGAAAAGCTGACAAAGAAACCATTGATGTTTCCGTGCCAGCTGGTGCCGTTGACGGCGGAAGAGTGCGCCTGAAAGGAAAGGGCGAGCCTGGCATAAACGGCGGGCCTGCCGGCGACTTGTTGGTAACGACGCGTATCAAAGACCATCCTTATTTTTCACGTGATGGGGCTGACGTCATTATTGATGTACCGATAACGGTCGCAGAGGCAGCCCTGGGAGAAAGTGTTGTTGTGCCGGCCCCCGATGGAACAAAGGTAAAAATTAAAGTTCCAGCGGGAACGCAGGACAATACAACGCTTCGTGTTCGGGGCAAAGGAGCTCCGCGCGTTAAAGGCACCGGAAACGGCGATTTACAGGTGCACGTCAAAGTTCTTGTTCCAAAAGACATGAACGAAAGACAGCGTCAAGCGATGGAAAGCTTTAAAGAGGCAACAACAAAGAGCGTAAGGAATTGGAAATGAACGAGAACAGAGACAGAAACAGACCGGTCTACATGATTGGTGTAGCCGCAGAGCTAGCTGGGGTTCATCCACAGACCTTACGTGCTTATGAGCAAAAAGGTTTGGTGACCCCACAGCGCACCAGCGGTAATACCCGCATGTATTCGCAGGCCGATATTGAGCGACTTGAGCTTATTGGCGAGCTTACGAATGAGGGCATCAATCTGGCGGGCGTCATTCGCATCCTTGATTTACAAGGGCGCCTCGACGAACGCGATTCAGAGATTGATGACCTTCATAAGCGAGTTCGCCGACTGGCCGACCGTGTGCATGAACTCGAGACACGGGAAAACGTGACTTCTCTGGTAGAGGGAACGAGCACGGCGCTGGTTGTGCGTAAGGTTCACAAGATTTAGTGAACAAGAAAGCTCAACGAAGGAATTAATTGAAAAAAGAATAGCTTGCGGCAAAGCAAGTAAGAATATGCCGCAGGGAAAAATATTAAGAGGGAAAACAACATAACCCTCATGAAGGAGAGAAGGTTATGAGATTAGATAAACTAGCCGTCACTGCCCAGGAGGCGCTGCAAAGCTCCATGGGCATTGCGGGAGACGCACAGGCAAGTGTTATCGAACCGATTCACTTGCTCAAGGCACTTCTCGAGGCGGAAGAAAATAATATTTCGGCCATCATCAAGCGCGTTGGTGCCGACCCAACACAACTGCAAAAGTTGGTCGACGACCAGATTGCAAAGATGCCAAAGACATCGGGAAATCTTCCCGTTGCTGTGCCTGGTAACAACCTGATGAAAATGCTTGATGATGCAGTAAAAATTGCAGAAAAAATGGGCGACAGCTATGCCACCAGTGAGCATTTACTTATCGCGCTTGCCGATGATAAGGGCGATGCTGGGCGCATATTGAATGGGTTGGGTATTACGCGTAAAAGCATTGAGCAGGCCTATGAAGATCTGCGCGGAACAACGCGCGTGACCGACCAGGCTGCCAAACCTGAGCTCGATGCGCTCAACCAATATGGTCAAAACCTGACGCAACTTGCTCGGGAAGGTGAGCTTGACCCTGTTATCGGTCGCTCGGATGAGATTCGACGCACGATTCAGGTGCTCTCTCGCCGTACCAAAAACAACCCGGTACTTATCGGCGAGCCAGGAACCGGTAAGACGGCTATCGTCGAAGGACTTGCCCAGCGTATCGTGGCAGGAGACGTTCCGACGAGCTTGAAAGACCGTGACATTGTGATGCTTGATATGGGCTCGATGCTTGCCGGAGCAAAGTATCGTGGCGAGTTTGAGGATCGCCTGAAAGCAGTGCTGCGCGAGGTAAAAGACAGCGATGGAAAGATCATTCTTTTCATTGATGAGCTGCATACCATTGTTGGCGCCGGTGCCACTGGTGAGAGCACCATTGATGCTGGCAATATGCTTAAGCCTGCGCTGGCTCGTGGTGAGTTGCACGCTATCGGTGCTACAACGCTTAACGAGTATCACAAATATATCGAAAAGGATGCAGCGCTCGAGCGTCGTTTCCAGCCGGTTATGGTTGGCGAGCCAAGCGTTGAGGAAACCATTGCAATTTTGCGTGGTCTTAAGGAGAAGTACGAAATCCACCATGGCGTTCGTATTACCGACTCAGCGATTGTGGCTGCTGCAGAATTGTCAAACCGCTATATTACGGACCGATTTCTGCCCGACAAGGCAATTGACCTTATGGATGAGGCGGCAAGTCGTCTGCGCATCGAGATAGACAGCATGCCCGAAGAGGTTGACATGGCCGAGCGTAAGTTGACGCAGATGCAGATTGAAGAGCAGGCGCTTATGAAGGAAAGCGACGAGGCTTCCATGGAGCGTCTTGAGAACCTGCGTAAGGAAATTGCGACCGCACAGGAAGACCTCGATAAGCGCAAGGCTGAATGGCAAAACGAAAAGGACGTTATCGTAAACGTCCAGAATTTGAAGGCCGAGCTCGAGTCTGCGCAGATGGAAGAAGAGCAGGCAACGCGTGACGGCGATTTGTCTCGTGCAAGCGAGCTACGCTATGCGCGTATTCCTGAACTGCAGAAACAGCTTTCTGAGGCGGAGGATACACTCAACGCTCGTCAGGAAGATGGCGCCATCTTAAAAGAGGAAGTCTCTGATGATGAGATTGCCGAAGTTGTGTCTTCATGGACGGGTATTCCGGTTCAAAAGATGATGCAGGGCGAGATGGAAAAGCTCGTTGACTTGGAGGATCGTTTGCACAAGCGTGTGGTCAGCCAGGACGAAGCCGTTTCTGCTGTGGCTGGTGCTATTCGCAGGAGCCGCGCCGGACTTGCAGATCCAGAACAACCGATTGGTAGCTTTTTGTTCCTTGGTCCTACCGGTGTTGGTAAGACTGAGCTTGCAAAAGCTTTGGCTGAATGTCTCTTTGATACCGAAAAGGCCATGATTCGTATCGATATGTCTGAGTATATGGAGAAGCACTCGGTATCACGTTTGGTTGGTGCTCCTCCGGGATATGTTGGCTATGACGAAGGTGGTCAGTTAACCGAAGCGGTGCGCAGAAAACCATATAGCGTTGTCTTGCTTGATGAGATTGAAAAAGCACACCCGGATGTATTCAACATCCTCTTGCAGGTTCTCGATGATGGGCGCCTGACTGATGGCCAAGGCCGAACGGTGAGCTTTAAGAACACCATCATTATTATGACGAGCAATGTGGGCAGCCAGTATATTCGCGAATTTGCTGAAAACGGCGATGAAAAGGCTATGAACTCTGCGATTGAGGTGGCGCTACGCGAAACCTTTAGACCCGAGTTTATTAACCGTATTGATGATGTCGTGGTATTTAAGGCGCTTACGATGGAAGATATTGAGCCCATCGTTGAGCTGCAGTTGGATGATGTGCGCAAGCGTATTGCCGACCGCCACATCACCTTGGATGTTACGCCGGCAGCTATGGAGAGTTTGTCCGTTGAGGGCTATGACCCCGTCTTTGGCGCACGGCCGCTTAAGCGACTCATTCAGCACAATGTTGTCGATAAGATTGCCGAGCAGGCTGTGCTTGGAAACTTGCACGATAAAAGCCATGTGCTCATTGATCTTGACAGTAACGGAAAATACTGCTGCAGAGTGGAAGATTCGCTCTTCTAACGAGGTCCGCATTATCTGCGGAAGGAAGCTGCGTTTGCCAGTAGGTAAGCGCAGCTTTTCTTTTTTTGCGCGAGAACCTATGAGGAGTGTTTGACCACTTCGGTCAATGTGAAGGCTGAAGCTCAGGACTGCTTTTCATCTGCGTTTTGTACTAGAATACCGGCATGCAAATAAACCTGAAGGAAATACAAGAAAATTTGCGGACACCGCTTTTGAGCTATGTTGTTGTTTTGCTCGCGGTAATTTGCCTTTTGCTGGGCCTTGGGGGACTTATCGTTATCACCCGCTTTTTGGTAGGCCTCTAACGTAATCGCGAAGGAGAATCTGTAGGCAAAGGTTTAGGCCTCTCTTGAAACTAGTTAATCTATGTGGCAGCGACTAACCCTTTATGACATACGAGTAATCGGGCATTACCTCGGTAGCCTGGTATTCTATGCGGCTTTTGTCGCCATCATTCCTTTTGTTACGGGTCTGTTGTGCATGGAATGGACGGCTGCCGCTCGCTACCTTGAGGCTATCGGTCTATTCCTCATTACCGGAATGGGACTTAGGTTTTGTCGTATCCAACCCGGTCGCCTGAACCGTCAGCAAGCTTTAGTTGTAACGGGTCTTGCTTGGATTGTTATAGCTCTTGTTGCCGCAATCCCTCTCTTTCAGTCGGGTCACTATATTTCCTACCTCGATGCGCTCTTTGATGCGGTGTCTGGCGTTACAACGACAGGCGCCTCGGTTGTGGTAGACCTCGATCACTTTTCCTATGCCGATAATATGTGGCGTTTTATGCTTCACCTCGTTGGTGGCTTAGGTTTGCTGGTTGTCGTTCTTTCTCTCGGTCTTTTAGGCCGCGGGGGAGGAGGCTCTTCGGCGCTTTACTCATCTGAAGGACGAAGCGAGCACGTGGTTCCAAATGTTGTTCAAACTGCGCAGTTTATTACGCGTTTTTCGCTGGCCTTCGTTGGGGCATCGACCATCTTGCTCATGATTATCTGTGTGTTTATTGGCATTGAGCCTCTGCGTGCATTTCTTCAAGCATTTTGGCTGTCCATATCTGCCTTCATGACCGCTGGGTTTACGCCGATGAGCCAGTCAGCGATGTACTACCATTCCATCGGTATGGAGTTCATCTTTATGATTCTTATGATCCTAGGTTCAATTAGTTTCGGCATTCATGCTGAGATTAGGAAGGGCAGCGTTACTGCTTTCTTTAAAGACCTAGAAATTCGCACCATGGTTATTTGGCTTGCGGTTTTAACCTGCGTGCTTGCGGCCTCACTTTCAGCAAGCCCGAATTTTTCTGATCTTCCGGCCATGTTACGGCGCGGCTTATTCACGGAGATTTCGGCGTTTACCACGACGGGATTTATGGACATTACATCAACCCAGCTTAACTCCGTATTCTCGTCTGGGGCATTTATGATCATCGCCATTCT
>JBMNSK010000014.1:0-31916 GCA_050945155.1 Eggerthellaceae bacterium
GATTGTGGGCAGTATCTATGTAACTGCGGGCGCAATCGTGGTAGGTGTTCCCATTGGTTTGTTATGTGCTATCTATCTGTCGCGGTTTGCGTCGGGAAAGATTGCTGGTCTCCTCAAACCAGGCGTAGAACTCTTGGCCGGAATTCCGTCGGTTGTTTACGGTTTCTTCGGCTTGGTTGTCATTGTTCCCTTTATTAGGGATGTTGCGGTAGGACAGGGCCTTTCGCTTTTGGCAGCCGTTATCTTACTTGGCATCATGATTTTGCCTACCATCATCACGGTTGCTCAAAACTCGCTTGATGCGGTGCCAAAGCAGTACTACGAAGGAGCGCTTGCGCTTGGGTCCGGACATGAGCATGCCGTGTTCAGCGTTATCGTTCCTGCTGCAAAGTCTGGCATTATGGCGGGCATAATTTTGGGTGTCGGCCGTGCAATCGGTGAAACCATGGCGGTTATCATGGTTGCAGGCAACCAGCCTATTATCCCCAACAGCCTCTTTGACGGCGTACGTACGATGACCGCAAACATCGTACTCGAAATGGGTTATGCGGCAGACTTACACCGCGGTGCTCTTATCGCAACCGGTGTTGTACTGTTCGTGTTTATTCTCATCATTACCACTTGCTTCAACCTGATTAAGCAAAGGGGTGAGGCAAAATGATGGAGGCAGCACGTCTTGATGCACTCTATGCCGCAGCAGCAGAGCAAAGTCAGCGGCGACAGGTGTCGCGTGGACGTCTTCTGCGTGGGCTTGTCTATCTGGGAGCAGCGCTTACGGCCATCATTCTTGTTGGTATCGTGGGCTATATTCTGATAAAGGGCGTTCCCTATCTCACGCCTGAGATTTTTGCATGGGAATATAACTCCGATAACGTAAGTCTGACTCCGGCTTTGATCAATACCTTACTCATGGCTTTGCTTGCCCTGCTTTTTTCCGTGCCTGTTGGTGTCGGATCGGCTATCTACTTAGTTGAATATGCAAAGCGCGGCAACCGTTTCGTGCAGCTCGTTCGTACCACTACCGAAACGCTTCAAGGTATTCCGTCTATTATCTACGGTTTGTTCGGTTTGCTGTTCTTCGTTACGGCGCTGCATTGGAATCTTTCGCTTCTCTCGGGTGCCTGCACCCTTGCCATCATGGTCCTTCCGGTAATTATGCGCACGACGGAAGAGGCGCTCCTGGCGGTTCCCGATTCCTACCGCCAAGGAAGCTTTGGCTTGGGTGCAGGGCGTCTCCGCACCGTGTTCCGCTGTGTTCTTCCATCAGCGGTACCCGGTATATTGGGCGGCATTATTCTTGCTCTCGGCCGTTGCGTCGGCGAGGTTGCCGCCTTGATTTTCACCGCTGGATCCATCGCTGCGATTCCTAACTTCGGGGGCGAAGGATTCTTAGCGTTCTTTGATTCAGCTCGCACTCTTGCAGTGCACATGTATGTATTGGCAAGCGAGGGCCTCCATGTGAACGAGACCTACGCCACAGCGGTTGTACTACTCGTTATGGTAGTCGCGCTGAATCTTTTGGCGACCTTCGCTGCAAAGAAGATGGATAACACCAAGGTTGATTAATAGAGGAGATGAGATGGAAAATCAGATTTCTCTAACTGGCAACTACATTCCCCACAATGCGGTGAGCGTACAACAGAAGGCTAAAGTTTACGTCCCTCAGGTGCAGGAGCGTAGCGTCGAAGAGACAGCTGAGCTTCCTCTGGAGCAGAGTCCAGTGAAAATGGGGGTTCATAACCTGAACCTGTTCTATAAAGATTTTCATGCCTTAAAGGACGTAAACCTGGACTTCCCGAAGAATAAGGTGACCGCCCTGATTGGCCCTTCCGGTTGCGGTAAGTCAACATTGCTTAAGACTCTGAATCGTATGAACGATTTGGTTGAGGGTTGCAGAATTGAAGGCGAAGTTGTGCTGGATGACGCGAATGCCTACAAAGAGGTGGCAGTCAATGACCTGCGGCGTCGCGTTGGCATGGTTTTCCAGCAACCAAACCCATTTCCTATGAGCGTATATGACAACATCGCATTCGGTCCTCGCACGCATGGCATCAAAGGCAAAGAAGACCTCGATGCTATTGTCGAGCAAAGCTTGCGTGATGCTGCTATCTGGGACGAGTTGAAAGACCGTCTTAAGAGAAATGCTCTCGGTTTGTCCGGTGGACAGCAGCAGCGTCTTTGCATCGCTCGCGCTTTGGCTGTTCGCCCTGAGGTTTTGCTCATGGACGAATCCACCAGCGCTCTGGACCCTATTTCTACCGCAAAAATTGAAGACCTTGTTGGCAGCTTAAAACAGAAGTACACCGTTATCATGGTTACCCACAATATGCTGCAAGCACTTCGTGTTTCCGATAAGACGGCATTCTTCCTTTTGGGCGAAATGGTTGAAAGCGGAAAAACAGATGACATTTTCACGAATCCGGTAGATCCACGTACAGCTGATTATGTGGCAGGTCGATTCGGATAGTATTACACTTGATGCACGATGATTTACTACGTTGAAGATGACAGCAATATCCGGGACTTGACCTTGTATGCCCTGCGCCAAGCAGGGTTTGAGGCCAAGGGGTTTCCTGCGGCAGAAGAGTTTTTCAACGCATGCAAAGAGGAACTTCCTGAGCTTATCTTGCTTGACATCATGCTACCGGGAACTGATGGACTCGAAATCCTGAAGCGGTTGCGCAAGAATCCTACGACCAAGTGGATTCCTGTCATGATGCTTACGGCTAAGGGCACTGAGTTCGACACCGTAAGCGGTCTTGATGCCGGCGCAGATGACTATCTCGCGAAACCGTTTGGCATGATGGAGCTCGTTTCTCGCGTGAACGCCTTGCTGCGTCGTGCTCAAAGCGCAAAAGACAATTCCGATGATGAACTTATCTGCGGGCCTATCACGTTGCGGGTGGCTGAGCATGAGGTTTATGTCAACGGGAGCCTTGTCAACTTGACGCTCAAAGAGTACGACCTTTTACGGAGCCTCCTAAAGAACATGGATCATGTTTTGACCAGAAGTCAGCTGCTTGAAGACGTGTGGGGAATTACCTACGTTGGCGCGACAAGAACGGTCGATGTTCATGTTCAAACGCTGCGGCAAAAACTCTCCCAGGCTTGTCCCGGTGCTGACCGCTGCATAGTTACGGTGCGTGGTGTGGGCTACTGTGCCCGCCACGTTGATTCCTAGTAGTTTTCATCGCAGTATTCCGGTTATTACGCTCAAGAAGGGGAGAAGCGCATAGGTGGCTAAGCCGAGCAAAAGCCTTTCCGGGCGCATTTTTAGTACGGTACTCATCTTTTCGCTTCTTGTCGTCTTGGTGCTTGCGATAGCGCTGTCTAGCGTCTTTTATTTGAATTACGAAGATGATGCTGCTGCTGAGCTCGAAATGAGGGCTCAGGAGGTAGCAAGTTATATGAACGCCGTGCCCGAAGACGAAGCGGTGAGTTTTCTGGAGAAAAACGTCGAAGGCGATACGCGCTATACCTTAATTGATAACGACGGAACGGTGCTCTATGACAATTGGTCTGATGTATCCACCATGGACAATCATGCTAGCCGTCCCGAAGTGCTGAGTGCAACCGAAACAGGCCTCGGGTCTTCGAGTCGTTATTCCGACACGATACAAACCGATACCCTCTATGCGGCTGTCCGCCTCGATAACGGCAATATCGTCCGTCTTGCTGAAACACGTCACTCACTGGTTGTCTTCATGGGGAATATGTTTATTCCCGTACTCTTTATTCTGGCGGTCGTGGTCATTGCGGTTGCTATTCTCTCGCGCGTCCTCACGCGCCGTATTTTGCGCCCTATGAATGCGCTCGACCTCAGTCATCCTCTCGACAACGATATTTATGTCGAGATGGAACCGCTCCTTGAACGTGTCGACAACCAACAAGTTATGCTCAGAGAGCAGAACGCAAAACTTGCTCAGGCAGAAAACGTACGCCGTGACTTTTCAAGTAATGTCAGCCATGAGATGAAGACCCCCCTTCAGGTTATATCGGGCTATGCCGAAATAATGCAGAACGGCGATATTCCTCCTGAAGAAGTCAAGAAATTCTCTGCGCTAATTTACGAAGAGTCGCTGACGATGCGGGCGTTAATCGATGATTTGCTCACGCTTTCGCGTCTCGATGAGCCTTCTTTCTCGTTCGAAAATACGGAAATTGATGTGTATAGCGTGGCTCGCCGTGTTTCGGCACGTATTCAAGTTTTCGCAGAAGAGCGTCATGTTGCAGTCTATGTGCAGGGTATTCCTGCTTATATTCGGGGTAGTGGAACGCTCATTGAAGAAATGATCTACAACCTCATGGAGAATGGTATTCGCTATAACCACTGTGACGGCAATGTCCAGGTTTGGATATCGGTGGTTCAAAACGATGCAGAAACCAAAAAGAAATATGGCAGCGATACCTGCGTTTGCATTCGCACCACGGATACGGGTCCCGGCATTCCGCCTGAGATGCGCGACAAAATATTCCAGCGTTTCTTCCGCATTGAACAGAGTCGTTCAAAAGAAACCGGAGGAACTGGTCTTGGTCTTGCCATCGTAAAGCACGCCGTACAGTACCACCATGGCACCATCGAAGTACTGGGTGAAGAAGGCGAGGGAACCACGTTTGTGGTAATGCTTCCTGCAATTGACCCGCCCATTCAACCGCCGATTGTGATGTACAGCGATTTTGAGGACTAATTTGAAAGGCCGGGGTGCATTCGAAAAATTTGACGTAAAAGAAAGCCGTCCCGCTCCTCGCCAATAGGATGAACCCACCTCAAAAAGGTGGGTGCCCGCAGCTTGTTTCCTGGCTTTCGTATCAACGGACACGAATCCCCATTTCGCAAGCAATCTAAGGCTCCCAATGCAAATACGTCGGTCCACGTGTATGGCGAACTGGAGCAGGACTTGCCACTGAGTATAAGGGTAGAACCGCAAGAAAATAAGACTTAAACCTCGGGTCTCAATGCGGTAAAATAGTGCAGGTGCTTCGGGGCACTTTTTTTATGCCCACTTTCCTCAATCAAATCTATGACCTGAGTACCCGTCTTCGTTTCGGATCACTTTCTTGAGGCGTTCACTCTAGCTGCCATGCCTCTTCTTTATCCTCTTTCATTTTTTTGGCGTCTTTGCCCACCCTTTTTCGTCAATCGCTTCATACCGCTTTGTATAATGACGCTATGGATACCTTGTTCACAGAAATGGAAGAAGAAGCTCGGTTTGAAGTGGCACCACTTGCGGTGCGCATGCGGCCGCGTACGCTCGATGAAATTGTGGGGCAAGAGGAAGCTGTAGGAGAGGGAAGCTGGCTGCGGTCTGCAATTGAGCAGGACAACTTAAGCTCCGTCATTCTCTTTGGACCAGCTGGTACGGGTAAAACTTCCTTAGCGCACGTTATTGCCAATGCGACAAAGGCACATTTTGTCGAGGTGTCGGCTATTGGTGGAACGGTTTCGGATCTGCGGCGGGAAATAGACGCCGCCAAGGAGCGCCTGCTTCTAAACGGGTCGCAAACTATTCTCTTCGTTGATGAAATTCACCGTTTTAACCGCGCACAGCAGGATGCGCTTTTGCATGCGGTTGAAGACCGCACGGTAGTGCTTGTGGGTGCTACAACAGAAAACCCATTTTTTGAGGTGAATTCCGCGCTTATTTCAAGAAGTCGCATCATTGAGCTTAAAAGCCTTTCAGATCAAAGCATCGAAGAGCTTCTTTACAATGCCCTTACCGACAACCGCGGACTTGCAAGGCGGTATAAGCTTGCGAAAAAGGCGCGAGAAGCCATCGTGGTTCTTGCGGGAGGAGATGCTCGCAACGCGCTTACCACCCTTGAGCTTGCTGCTGAGGTGGTAGGGCCTGGGAATGCAAAGAGGCCACAGACCATCACCGAAGATGCTGTTCGAAGTGTCACCCCTCATCGCTCCTTACCCTATGACAAAGATAAGGACATGCACTATGACATCATCTCCGCTTTCATAAAGTCCATGCGTGGATCGGATCCCGACGCTGCGCTTTACTGGCTTGCGCGCATGATTGATGGGGGAGAAGACCCGAAATTCATTGCTCGTCGTATTTTTATCCTTGCATCGGAAGATATTGGAAATGCCGACCCGCAAGCCATCCTCGTTGCTGCAGCAGCGTTTAAAAGCGCCGAGGTAATTGGATATCCGGAATGTGCAATTAACCTTGCACAGGCAGCTACCTATATGGCCTTAGCTCCGAAAAGCAATGCTGCTGTCCAAGGTATTGAAGTGGCTTTATCAGAGGTTCGCAGGGGAAAGAAACGTGATGTTCCAGACCACCTCCGTGACCGCCACCGTCCTGGGTCAGAGTCGTATGGACCCTATAAATATCCGCACAATTACCCTGGCGGATGGGTTGACCAGCGCTACCTGCCCGAAGGCCTTTCGAAAGGTGCGTTTTGGCATCCGAGTGAGCGTGGATGGGAGGCTTACCGAAGCGAGGCTACGATGAGGGACCGCGCAGACCACCGCGGTTTAGACGAGACCCCCGATTCGCCTGAAGAACATGCATAAAAACCCATAATTCCGTGCTATAGTTTGAATGTCGCACGGATGGGAGGATGTTCAATGTCACTAGAGTCAATTCTAAACTTAGCACTACCCATTGTTTATGCCCTTGTTGGGCTTGCTCTTATTTGGTTCGTCATTGAGCTTGTCATGACGGTGCGCAAAGCACGTTCGACCGTTACCAATATCGAAAAGAAAATTAACCCGACGCTTGACCATGTCGAGGAAATGGCTAAGTCACTGGAGCCTGCTGTAAAAAAGGTTGACCCTTTGGTTGACCGTGTTTCACTCACGGTTGACGCCGCGAATTTAGAGGTCATGCGTGTTGACCAAATTCTTGAAGATGTAAGCAATGTCACCAGTACCGCATCGAATGCAGCTGATGCTATCGATAAAATTTCAAGCGCTCCAGTTGAACTCGTCAATACGGTGACACGCCGTGTTCGCACCGCGTTGCAGCCGGTTGTGGGAAGCGACGAGTCACGTCGGCTGGGCGAACAAAAAGATGAAGCCGCTGAAGGAGCACAGGGTATAGAAGAAGGCTTTGTCTCAAAGATTCACCGCGTTGCCGTTCAGGAAAAAGACCGCATTGCTGCCGAAGAAGAGGGAGCAAATCAGGGTAGCGACCAAGCTCTCGCTGATACTACTCAGGCAGGCGAGGCGGAAAAGAAAGAGGATGCGTCAAGTTCTGAGAGTGGCTCGGACAATCCTGACTCTCAGGAAGGGCAAAGCAAATACTATACGTATAAGTCTTAAGGTATGCGCCGTTAGGAGTTGCGCGCCGTGCAGATATGGCGACACTCGACAAGAGAAAGCAAGTCCAATACCCCAAGCTCTGAGCAAATGCTGAAGAGTAAGCGTCGTCTTGAAACCATCTGGTCTCTTGTTGGCGTTTGCATCCTGGTTTGGGCTTTGGTGCAGCTTCTTAACATCTTGTCTTTACCCGTTGCCATTGTTTTATGGGCGCTTCTTTTCATTATTTTGCTGCGCGAACCAGTGGATTTTTTTGCCAATCTCGGCATGCCCCGGTGGCTTGCAGCTACTGTCGGCCTCGTTATTTTGCTGGCGGTTCTCGTTCTTATTGGCTTCCTTATTTTTTCTCCGACCTTTGGCCTCGGAAGTCAGTTCAGTGACCTGGTAGAAAATATTCCTGCCTACGTTCAGGCTTTTTCTGAATGGTTCCAAGGAATCTACAACAGTTATTCTTCGGCCGTAGATAACGACATGGTGCGCAATTGGCTCGAGTCCTTCTTTGCCTCTCTGTCTCAGTGGTCTCAATCCTTTGCCGCTGAGAGTGCTTCGCACGTTGTTTCAATTGGTCCAGGTCTCATTACCGGGCTTTTTGCATTTTTCATTGGTTTGGTTATTGCGTTCTGGATTTTGCTCGATCTTCCGAATCTAGGCAAAGAATTTCGTCGGCTCATGGGAGAGCGTTATAACGAAGACCTCCATATGTGGGATGTCACGTTTTCTCGCGTCATGATGGGCTATATCAAAGGAATCCTGCTCCAGTGCTTGGTTATCGGTGTAGCTTGCGGTATTTTGTATGCCTTCCTAGGCATTCCGAGTGCCGCAGCCCTTGGCGCCATTACAGGCATTCTCAACATTATTCCTATCGTCGGTCCTTGGTTGGGTGGTGGCGCTGCCGGCCTCATCGGTGTTTTCCAGGGCCCTTGGATTTCAATTGTGGCTATCGTTGGCACCATCATTATTCAGCAAGTGGTGTATATGTTTGTTTCGCCAAAGATTATGGCTACTTCGGTTGATATTCATCCGGCTCTTATGTTTCTTGCCCTGACCATTGGCGCTGCTATCGGTAACTTGGTAAGCGGAATCGCTGGTGCCGTTGTGGGTGCCCTCATATCCATTCCTCTGATGGCCATCTTTAAATCCATGTTCGTCTACTATTTCGAAAAAAGGACCGGGAGAAGGCTTATCGCAGAGGACGGTGTCTTCTTCAAAGGCGACACCGGCAAGCGCGAATACACGAGCCCTATGGAAGATGCCACCTCGCCGCATCCGCTTGTACTTAAGCGCGCAAGCTCAACGCTCAGTAGCAGGAGACGGGTAAAAGGGGCCCTGCAGCCGGAAGAGGACGAGTATGTAACCGATAAAGGTCCACTCGACTGGCGTCACGATGTTAAGAACCGTTCCGTTCGTACTATGCGCAGCTACCAACATAGGCAGCAGGAATACGATATTGCGAAAAGCGTGGCAGAAGCCAAAGCTCAAAGGGAAAAAGAAGAGCTCGCTAAAGAGGCCGCCGAAAGTTTAGGAAAAGCTGTTCGCAACAAGGAAAACAAGAAATAGCTCTGTATTTTTGTTCGGTCCGTGGTTTTTCAATCCTTATGCGCGCTCCTATGGTCACGCTGCCTTCTTACGATAGGGTCATCCTGCCTAAAATGCTAAAATACGTCTTTGCGATAAACCAATAGTAGGAATTACGAAAGTGCAGGAAGAACCACCAGCATGCAATATATGACGAGTGCGGAAATCCGCGAAAAATATTTGCAATTTTTCGAAGAAAAGGGATGCAAACGCATGCCGTCTTCGTCGCTTATTCCCGATGATCCTTCGCTCCTTTTGACGAGCGCAGGTATGGTACAGTTCAAGCCCTACTTTCTCCAGCAAAAGCACTTGGAACCGCCTTATATCGGAACCACAACGGTGCAGAAGTGCGTGCGTACCAACGACATCGACATCATCGGCACCACGGGGCGCCATCTGAGCTTCTTTGAAATGCTGGGCAATTTCAGCTTTGGTGACTATTTCAAAAAGGAAATGTGTGCCTGGGCATATGAGTTTTCTACCGAAATCCTAGGTCTTGATCCGGACCGTTTGTATTACACCGTGTACAAAGACGATGATGAGACGGTCGAAGTTTGGGAAAGCCTCGGCATCGACCCGAGTCACATTTCTCGTTTAGGCGAAGAGGATAACTTCTGGCGCGCAGGACCAACTGGTCCCTGCGGCCCTTGCTCTGAAATCTACTATGATCAGGGTCCCGAGTTCGGCTGCGGAAAGCCTACCTGCGGTCCTGGTTGTGAGTGTGACCGCTATCTTGAGTACTGGAACTTGGTTTTTACTCAATACGATGGCCAGGAAGACGGAAGCTTTAAACCGCTACCTAAAAAGAACATCGACACCGGCATGGGTCTTGAGCGTATTGCTGCAATCCTGCAGGGGGTCCAGAGCAATTTTGAGACCGACGTACTGCGCACGCTTGTTGGCCTCGGTGAAAGTCTGACCGGCAAACACTATGGCGATAACGAAGCCGATGACCGTGCTTTGCGTATTATGGCCGACCACTCTCGCGCCGTAACCTTCATGATTTCTGATGGTATCTTGCCTTCCAATGAGGGGCGCGGTTATGTCTTGCGCCGTCTGCTTCGCCGTGCCGTCATGAAAGGACACCTTCTCGGTCTTGAAAAGCCTTTCTTGAAATCTTACGTCGATGAGATAGTGCGTCTTATGGGTCATGTATACCCTGAGATTGTTGAAAACAAAGACCTTGCTTGTCGGGTTATTCTCTCTGAAGAAGAGCGGTTTGGTGCCACTTTGCGCCAGGGACGTACGTATCTCAATGAAGCGCTCGATGCGCTACATGGTAGTGTTCTTCCTGGTAAAGAAGCGTTTACGCTGCATGACACCTACGGTTTTCCCGTCGAAATCACGGAAGAACTCTGTGCCGAGCGCGGCATTAGCGTAGACATGGATGGCTTTGAACAGTGCATGGATGAGCAAAAACGTCGCGCGCGCGAGAACGCCAAAGATGTTGACAAAGCATGGTCGACCTATGGTGGCGTCATGAGCGAGCTGCTTGAAGAGTTTGGTCCGACAACCTTTGATGGATATACGAAAAACGAAGAAGAGGCCTGTGTTCTTGCGCTTCTTTCCGATGGCGTTCGTGTTGATACCTTAGAAGATGGCCAAGTTGGTAAGCTGATTTTGGACCGCACTCCGTTCTACGCTGAAAAGGGTGGCCAAATTGGTGATACGGGCACCATATCCTGTGATCATGCGGTCCTTGAGGTAACCGATACGCAAGAACCTGAAAAGGGGCTTATAGCTCATTCTGTCGTCGTGAAAAGCGGAAGCGTTTCGAAGGGCGATATTGTCCAGGCCGCTATTGACGTCATGCGTCGCGAGCGCATTCGCCGCAACCATACCGCAACGCATATTCTGCACTGGGCTCTCCGCACGGTTTTGGGGACCCATGTTAAGCAGGCAGGTAGCTTGGTAGCCGAAAACCGCCTTCGTTTCGACTTCACCCATTTCGAAGCAATGACTGATGAGCAAATTCGCGAGGTAGAGTATCTTTGCAACGAAAAGATTATGGAGAACTATCCTGTCGTTGCTCACGAAACAAGTTTGACGCAAGCCCGTGAAGAGGGCGTTATGGCGCTCTTTGGTGAAAAGTACGGCGAAATCGTTCGTGTTTTGGAAATAGGCGATTTTTCACGTGAGCTTTGTGGTGGCACCCATGTGAGCCATACTTCTGAAATTGGCTTTCTGAAAATTATGAGCGAGTCAAGCGTTGGTGCAAACGTTCGCCGTATTGAGGCTCTAACGAGTTTCGACGCTCTTGCCTATATGAATCGCATCGAAGACGAGTTGCAGGAATCTGCTTCAGAACTGCGCGTGCCGCTTTTTGATGTCAGCGAGCGGGTGCTTTCTAATATCAAAGCTCTGAAAGATATACAGACGCAGACGAAGAAGGGCAAGGAAGTTATTTCTGCTGATGGCATTGGTAACTTACTTGAACTTACTGAAGAGACTCCGGCGGGCTATCCGGTCATTATTGGCCATGAGAAGGTCGGGGACGCGGGCGTTATGCGCAATAGCTGGGATATTTTGCGCTCACGCATGACAAAACCCGGCGCTGTCGTGCTTGCAGCAGAGAAAGACGGAAAGCCGCTGCTTATGGCTGCAGGAACTCCTGAGGCTGTTGAGGCGGGCTTTGATGCATCTCGTATCATCAAGGAAATTTCACCATGTATCAAAGGCGGTGGCGGTGGAAAACCGACCATGGCTCAGGCTGGTGGTAAGGACATCGAGGGCATCGAAGCTGCTCTCAAGAAAGCGCGTGAAATCCTGCTTTCCTAAGGGCGCAGTAACGAAGATATGTTTCTATAACAGTGCGAATTCTAGCTTTAGACATCGGTGAAGTACGCATTGGGATCGCGGTAAGTGACCCAAGTGAGCGTATTGCTTCGCCTGTTTGTGTTCTTTCCTGTGAGGAAGTCGTGTCCGGCGCTCCTTCCTTCAAGCGTGTTTTAGAGGACTGGGAGCCTGACCTTTTGGTTTGCGGTTTGCCCTATACGCTTTCCGGGGAGGAAGGCCCTCAGGCCAAGCGTATCCGTAAGCTTGCCGAAGAAATTTCTGAGAAATACGGTATTGAACTTTGCTTTGCTGATGAGCGTCTCAGCTCTAAAGAAGCGAAACGTAGTTTGCGTGAAAAGGGTTTCGGCGAGAAGAAGATGCGTGGCAAGATAGACATGGTAGCAGCGAGTCTCTTTCTGCAGGCGTGGTTGGATAAGCGTGCTGCCGACAATGAAAGGTCCGAATAGTGCCTCGTTTTAGAAAAAGAGTTACGTACTCTCGGCGTCCAAATCATGCCGCACGTGCTGCTCATGCGCGCGGCTATGAGCTTTTTAAAACCTATGACACGAGTTATATCGAACCAAAGCGCAAGCTTCCTCGCTGGGCGCTTATTCTTATCATCGTTGTTGCTTCTCTCTTTGTTATCTGGGGAATTTTTAGTCTCGTGCGGTCATGCTCGGCCCAGCCTACCTTGGCGGAAGGCGAGACCGTTCAAGTTGAAATTACAGAAGGTTCTACCGTCAAAGATATTGATAAACAGCTCTACGATGCGGGAGTCATTGGTAATGTCTCCGATTTTACAAATGCAGTGACCCTTGCCAATTGTGCAACTGACTTAAAACCCGGAACCTATGAGTTTACCGGCGGGCTTTCCATTGATGATGTGGTTAACAAAATTCGTAACGGTGACACCGTGCTTGGTGTGGTTGTGCCGGAAGGTGCCACGCTCGATGCAATTTCTCAGGCGGTTGAAACAGGAACCGGTGGGGCAGTGACCGCTTCGTCTTTCAAAGAAGCTGCAAGCGACGCAAGTAAGTATGCTTCTGACTATGATTTCTTAAGTGAAGCAGGCACGAATTCGCTTGAGGGTTTTTTGTTCCCGAAAACCTACGTTGTCAATGGGGATGAAACGGCAGACTCACTGGTGCGTGAGATGCTTGACCAATATCGCGATAAGACGGCAAATCTTGACTACTCCTATCCTAACAATGCAGGTCTTTCAAAGTATGATGCCTTAAAGCTTGCTTCAATTGTCGAGAAGGAATCTGACCTTGAGCATATGGGGACGGTAGCTTCGGTTTTCTATAACCGTATCGCGCAAAACCTGCGTCTGCAGTCTGATGCAACTACGGCATATGAAGTAGGGCACAATCCGACCGCCGATGATATTGCCAAGGATGGTGCCTATAACACCTATACCAATGACGGGCTTCCTCCGACTCCTATTTGTTCACCGTCGCTTGCTGCGTTGCAGGCCGTCTGCTCTCCAGAGCAAACGAACTATCTCTATTTCTACTTCAAGCAAAATGACGACGGCTCTACGCAGTATTCTTTCAGTGAAACCTATGAAGAACATCAGAAAACTTACCAGTAAAATTCTAGCGATAGGAGTAACTGGTAATGGCGTATTTGAAACCCGACAGATATTTCACGCGACTTTCTGCGATTGATATCGATAATGACTTACTTCGCCTTGGCTATCGCAATGTGCTTTTAGACGTGGACAACACGCTCTTGCGGCGTGACAACCACCTTATTCCGCGCGATATTGCCCTCTGGCTTTCAAAAGCACGCAATGCAGGAATTCAGTTCTGTTTACTCTCAAACAACTGGCATTCTGAGGTATATGATTTAGCAAATCGTCTAAATCTTCCCATTGTGGCGAAAGCGATAAAGCCGCTGCCGCCAGCTTTCCTTCTTGCAATGGGCAAGTTGAGGGCAACGCATAAAGATTGTATTGTCATAGGCGATCAGCTTGTTACTGATGTTGTGGGCGCACATACCGTTGGTTTGCCAGTTTATATGCTTGCGCCGCTTGTTGAGCAGGATTTGCCGCACACGCTTATGTTTCGGCATTTCGAACGCCTCGTGATGGGGGATACGACCCCCGAGGAAGCACCTGCTTCAATACAAGCACTCGAGACAAGCGAAGAGGGACATAAAGTCTTAGAGGAGTCGTTGTGAGCGAACATCTTTACTTACTGGGACATCATATTAAGCACTCGAAGTCTCCCGATATGTATAACGCGGTCTATGCACAGTGGGGTCTTCCTTGGACCTATAGCCTTGCCGATATTTCCTCAGAAAAGAATGCAGAACGTTTTCTTGAGCGAGGCGAATATTTGGCTTTAAATATCACGACACCTTATAAATCACTTGCGTATAAGGCAGCTGACCGTCGTTCTTCTTCGGCTGTTTTGGCGCGGGGTGCCAATATCCTTACTTTCGCTCGCGGCGAAAAGGTGGTTTACGACACCGATGGTCGCGGTTTCGTTCGTTATCTCAAGCGCCTCGGCTTTGGCTTTAACGGAGCAAGAATTGCTATCTGCGGCACAGGTCCTACGGCGCGTGCCATCATGCACGCTTCTGCCCTTGAGGGAGCCCGTGAGGTAAGTCTCGTAAGCCGCAGTTTCAGCAATGCGCAACAGGTGCTTGAAGACTATAAGGCAAATCTTGACTACTATGAACATACCGAAGATGATGAGGCTTACCTTACAGGAGAGGGCCTGAAGCTGAACGAGGTTTCAAGTCGCGTTTCGTTTCTTGGGCGTGACTACGACGAGCTCAAGGATGTTCTTTCTCAGGTTGACCTTGTTGTCAACGCGACTCCTTTAGGAATGAAGCGACGCGATCCGGCACCTTTTGACACCTCACTCATCAATTCGAATCAGGTGGCTTTTGACGTGGTTTACGGGCACGGCGAAACGGCTTTTGTTGCCGGCGCGAAAAGTCAGGGTGCCAAGGTTTTAGATGGCTCTGGTATGTTGGTTGGTCAGGCAGTGGCTACCATTCAAGTACTTATGCATACCACGCAGTATCGTATGCTTCTTTCCGAGGATGACCTATTTGATTTTCTAGCGAAAGCCGCAGGGTTTAACCTGAAGCTATAAACGGCGAGAGAGGCAGATATATGCGTTACGTTACAGGCGGCGAAAGTCACGGACCGGCCCTCACTGCTATTGTGGAGGGAGTTCCTGCGGGCCTTAAGATTTCGGAAAAACAAATCAATATCGACCTTGAGCGTAGGCAGTCCGGTTACGGACGCGGTGGTCGTCAAACCATAGAAAAAGATACAGTACGCGTTCTTTCCGGCATTCGTTTCGGAAAAACAATCGGTTCTCCAGTAACGCTTCTTGTTGAGAACAAAGATTGGGAGAACTGGGAAGAACGGATGGCGGCGTTTGGCAAGCCACCTGCTGATTTAAAACGAGAAATTACCCCACGTCCGGGTCATGCAGACCTTGTTGGCGTTTTGAAAAACAACACGGATGACTGCCGCGATATTCTGGAGCGGGCGAGTGCGCGCGAGACAGCGGCACGAGTAGCAGCGGCGGGTATTGCCCGTGAATTTCTAGCGGATTTGGGCGTGAACCTTTTTTCTTATGTTGTCTCCATTGGCTCGGTGGCACTGAAAGAGGATGACCCCATCTTAGCGGCGCCAGACTATAAGCCGCTTGATATCGAGCTTTCGGATTTACGCTGTCCGGATGAAAAAACAAGTGAGGAGATGAAAAAGGAAATCTCAAAGGCTCGCAAGGCGGGCGATACGCTTGGGGGAACATTCCGTGTTGTCGCAACCGGTCTTTTGCCTGGCTTGGGTTCCTATGCAGATCATAACCGCCGCCTTACTTCACAGATTGGCGGTGCAATATTTTCTATTCCTGCCATTAAAGGTCTTGAATTTGGCTTGGGATTTGAAGCAACACGCCGACGTGGTTCAAAAGTGCATGATGCTATTACCCATACAAAAAAGGATGGCTTCATGCGTGGTTCGAATAATGCTGGCGGCTTGGAAGGGGGCATGACAACAGGAATGCCTCTGATTGTGACCGCGGGTATGAAACCCATTTCAACGCTTATGAAGCCGCTCGATACCATCAATATCGACACGCTTGAACCAGAGAAGGCCTGGCGTGAGCGGTCTGATGTCTGTGCTGTCCCCGCTGCGGCGGTCGTTGCGGAAGCTGAACTGGCTTTTGTTTTGGCAAATGCCTACCTTGAGAAATTTGGCGGTGACAACATGACCGACATCAAGGCGTCGATTAAGGCGTATAAGCAGCGTATAAGAACTATGTCACGATAGCGATTAACCTATGGGAAAGGCAATATCACAGCGTAGGTTTTATACCTTGCAATGCCCTGTGTTCCTTGTTGGTTTTATGGGAGCTGGCAAGACTACGACCGCACGTCGCCTGGCGCGGGAATGCGGAATTGCCTCTCTTGACATGGATACCTATATCGAGCGAAACCAAGGGCAACCCATTCGCGAAATATTTTCCCGCGAGGGCGAAGAAGGTTTTCGCAACCTTGAAACACAGGTGCTCAAGGATTTTGCCTCTGGTAATCCGCTTCTCATCTCATGTGGTGGAGGAGTGGTGAAACGTGCAGAGAACAGGCGTATTCTTCAAGATTCATTCGTGGTATACCTCAAGGTAAGCGTTGAAGAGGCAGCCTCGCGCATAAGCGATATCTCGACACGCCCACTCTTTCAGGATGAGCGCCATGCTGAAGAGGTTATACGCGAACGCTTGCCTCTCTATGAAGAAGTGGCTACGTGCTCTATCGACACGGCTCAAAAATCACCGCATGCGGTAGTGCACGAATTGAAGCACTGCCTTATTGAGAAGGGCGTATTATGTCCGAGACCATAGAGATTGAAATTGAAAATCAAAGGCCATACGAATTTGTTTGTGGCGATGGTTTACTTGATACCCTCGGTGAGCGCATTCGCTCCCACCCAGATCTAGGGAAGGCCGCAGCGGTCTTTGTCCTGACCGATGAGCATGTGGGCGCACATTACCTTGAACGTGGACTTGCATCGCTTCGCTTAAGCGGTTTTGTTTGTGATAGCTATACCGTGCCCGCCGGTGAAGGCTCAAAATCTCTTTCTGTTGCAGAAGAGATTTGGGAATATATGGCAGCTCATAACTTCGGACGCGACTGCATTGTCTGTGCTCTCGGTGGCGGTGTCGTTGGAGATCTAGCTGGCTTTATTGCCTCAACCTATATGCGCGGTCTGAGCTTTGTGCAGGTTCCCACCTCCTTGCTCGCAATGGTCGATAGCTCCGTAGGCGGTAAAACCGCCGTCAATCTTGCCGCAGGGAAAAACCTGGTAGGCACCTTTTTGCAACCCGCCTTGGTACTTGCCGATATGGAAACGTTAACTACACTTCCGGATTGCGAATGGGTCTGCGGTCTAGGCGAGGTCGCAAAAGCGAGCGTCATTGATTCGCCGGAATTTTTTTCGTGGCTTTCAGACCATGCGAGCGAGATTGCATCTCGGAGTAAGAGCGTGTCGCGTGAAGCAATCCTTCGGTCTGTTTCTTTTAAAGCGAGGATAGTTGCTCAGGATGTTCGCGAGCTTGCAAATGTACGCGAATGCCTCAACTATGGTCATACTTTGGGTCATGCCATAGAACAAGTTGCTGGCTTTGGAACTTTTAGTCATGGAGCTGCCGTTGCCGAGGGCATGCGCTTTGCCGCACGTCTTGCACAAGACCTTGCGGGTGCAGAACCTGCATTCGTGGTCGCCCAGGATACCCTGCTTTCAGAGCTTGGGCACACGCCACTTCCGTGGCGCGGCTCTGCTCAGGAACTGTTTGACGCCATGAAGCGAGACAAAAAGACGCGCGGCGGAAAGATTCGTTTCGTCTTAGCAACTAAACCGGGGCAGTGGGAGCTTAAAACGGTTGAAGATAATCTTGTACTTGAGCACCTGATGGCCTGGTCCAAGACGGACAGATACTAGCTATAGCTGCAGGTAAACCTGCAAAAGTCGCAAATACAGCTTCGATAGCAATTTGAGAGAGCGGCGGAAGGATAAAGGATGAGCATAAAAAAGGTTCTGGTTTTAAACGGTCCTAACCTCGATATGTTGGGGACACGTGAACCTGAAGTGTACGGGACACAGACCCTTGAAGACATCGAGAAGGCTATTACGGATTATGGCAAGGCGAAGAAGGTAGATATAACTTGCTACCAGTCTAATGGCGAAGGTGGGCTCATCAAGAAGATTCACAAAGCAAAGAAGTCCTTTGACGCAATCATCTACAATCCGGGTGCCCATACGCATTATTCCTATGCGCTGCGCGATGCTATTGCATCTATCGATAAACCAGTCATAGAAGTTCACCTTTCCGATATTTCAAACCGGGAACCCTTTCGCGCCAAATCGGTCATAGCTCCTGTATGCGTTGCCCAGGTGCGCGGACTTGGCCTCGACGGTTATAAAAAAGCCCTTGATATCTTGGTTTCTACGAAGGATTTTCACCAACTTGGGGAAGGGTATGAAAAGCGCTATCCCGCCGCCCAAGTCATCATTGGCAAAGCAGAAAAAGAAACAGACAGGTTGAACCCCCAAGACTTTCCTGGTGCTTCTGATCTGCGCATCAAGAAGGCGCGCACGGCTATGAAAGCTCTCGGAGCGAATTATTTCTTCGTTCGCGACACCTCGAATATCACCTGGCTTTCTAACTTTGACCAGGTCTTTGATAGCGAGCGTGCTCATGCCTTGATCATAGATTCCAAGCAAACATACCTACATACCGACTCGCGTTATTTTGATGCCGCCGTTGCTGAAGGGGAGAAGAAAAATCCAGAAATTAAGGTTTCCATGGAGCCGGAAGCACATTCGGCCTTTTTAGCGGATCAGGTCCATACGGCAAAGCATACTGCCTGCGTGCTTGCTATTGAGGATGATATGCCCCTTCGAGAATATCGAAGCCTTGAGCAGACGCTTAGACAACGTGGGTCTTCGTTTCTTGCCATCAAGGAAACCCGCAACCTTGTTTTGGGACTTCGCGCAGTCAAGGACAAAGGCGAGGTAAGCCGCCTTAAGGCAGCGCAGGCCATTACGGATGCAGCTTTCAGGCACATCATTTCATACATGAAACCTGGCATGACGGAGCGCCAAGTACAAATTGAGCTCGAAGACTATATGATTCGTCACGGCGCTTCCGGTTTGGCTTTTTCGTCCATTGTTGCTACTGGCGCGAACGGAGCAAGCCCGCATAGCATCCCCGGCGATACCGTGCTTGAAGAGGGGCAGTGTGTCGTCATGGATTTTGGGGCGCGTGCCTATGGGTATTGTGCCGATATGACACGAACTGTTTTTGTTGGCGAACCAGATGAAGAATTGCGCCATGCCTATCAGGTACTACGGCGTGCGAACGAAGCAGTTGAGGACCAGCTAAAACCAGGTATGACCGGCAAAGAAGCTCACGAGCTTGCTGAGAAAGTGCTTGCCGAGGGGGGATTTGCAGGCAAGATGGGTCACGCGCTAGGCCATGGTGTTGGTATCGACGTGCATGAGGAGCCGCGTTTATCCCCGATTAATTCAGCACCCCTTGAGGTAGGAAATGTTGTCACCGTTGAGCCGGGGATTTATATTACGGGACGCTATGGTATGCGTCTTGAGGACTGCGGCCTTATCACTGAGAATGGCTACGAAGTCTTTTCTCGTATCTCGCACGAGATGGTTATAATATAAAAGCTTTTTTTGAGTTTAAGAGGAGGATCCAATGGCTATTTCAACTGCCGATTTCAAAAACGGTATGTGCATTGAGTATAACGGCAAGCTTTGTACCATCGTTGAATTCCAGCATGTAAAACCAGGTAAGGGTGGTGCTTTCGTACGTACGAAGCTTCGTGATATCCGCAGTGGTCGCGTCGTTGACTATACGTTTAACGCTGGAACCAAGTTCGATACGGTTCGTTTGGAAACCCGCAAGATGCAGTACCTCTACAACGATGGTGCTGACTTCTACTTCATGGACAATGACACCTATGAGCAGCTTTCTATTCCTGCCGATGTGGTGGGAGACAATGCTCAGTGGCTTAAGGAAAACGATGAAGTTTCTCTTCTCTATGCAGGAGATGAGCTTATCAGCCTCGAGCCCCAGATGTTTGTCGAACTCGAAGTAACCGAGACCGAACCTGGTTTCAAGGGCGACACGGTTTCCGGTGGCACAAAGCCAGCAACGCTTGAAACCGGCGCAGTAGTTCAGGTTCCTCTCTACATCGAAGTCGGTGAGGTACTACAAATCGACACGCGTGACGGTCGCTTCGTAAAGAGGGTCTAAACAGTTTTAAGCTGCCTTTGTTTTTTTAAACCCCGTTTTTGAATCTCATCACTGGGAGACGAAGGCGGGATTTATTTTGGTCATGCGTACCGGTGCTGGAGCGACTCTTTGGCGGCTAGTATTACAAAACGGTGACAAGGAGCACGTTTCGCACAGGTTTTTTGTCTTTCCCCCGTAAATTCAGGACCAAAGAGGTGTAAATCCTCTTTCATCTCCTATAATCTTTATTTCGACAAAAAAGAATGATGTTTAAGGAGGTGCACACCTTGTCAGGATTAAAACTAATGGATGTCACGATTCGTGACGGCCAGCAAAGCTTATGGGCTACCCGTATGACCATCGGCGATATGCTGCCAATTTTGCCAAAGATTGACAAGATTGGTTATTGGGCAATCGAGGCCTGGGGTGGTGCAACATTCGATACGTGTCTGCGTTTTCTTGATGAAAACCCTTGGGAGCGCCTTCGTTCCATTAATGCCAATACGCCTAATACGCCTTTGGCGATGCTTTCGCGTGGCCAGAACTTAATTGGATACAAGCATTACTCAAAGGATATCTGCCATCGCTTCATTCACGCCGCTCATCGCAATGGTGTTGATGTCTTTCGCGTATTTGATGCTTTGAATGATGTTCGAAACATGGTTGACAATGCCGAAGCCATTAAAGAGTGCGGTGCTTGGTTTGAGCCAGCCATTTCTTATACGGTTTCGCCTGTTCATACCTTGGATAACTACCTTGAGTATGCTCAGCAGCTCAAAGATTTGGGTGCTGACTCCATTGCTATCAAGGACATGGCTGGTATGCTTACTCCCTATCGCACCGAGCGTATGGTAAAAGCACTCAATGCCGAAATTGGCCTGCCGGTACATATCCACTGCCACTATGTTGGTGGTATGGCGCCAACCAATATTATCAAGGCTGCTGAATGCGGTGCTGCTATTGCCGATACGGCATCAACGCCGCTTGCATTTGGTAACTCTCATCCAGCGGTAGAAATGATTGTTGCGGCCTTGCAAGAGAGTCGCTATGACACCGGCTTAAACCTGGATGACCTCTTCGAGATTTCGGATTACTGGGAAGAGGTTCGTCAGCGCGGCCATTATAAGCGGGGCGTTTCTTCGCTTATGCATATGCGTGTGTACTCACACCAGGTGCCGGGCGGCATGATGTCAAACTTGGTTTCGCAGCTCGAAATCCAGAAGGCATTAGACCGTCTGCCTGAGGTTATGGAAGAAATTCCAAAAGTACGTGCCGAGGTTGGCTATCCGCCACTGGTTACGCCTATGTCTCAGATTGTGGGAACGCAGTCGGTGCTTAACGTGCTTACCGGCAAGCGGTGGGGCGTTGTGTCTAAGGAGATGAAGGACTACCTCTGCGGCTACTATGGTAAGGCGCCTGGGCGTATTGACCCTGAAATTAAAAAGAAGGTCGTTGGTGACGCCTATGTGGTTCCACCTGATGTATCACCGGGATCTCTGGTAACAACGACCTATGATGATCTTGCCGAGGAAATCGGAGATTTGGCTCAAAGCGAGGAAGATGTGCTCATGTATGCCATGTTCCCGAATGAGGCACGTACGTATTTAAGCAAACATCGTACATCTGAAAAGGTGAAATTCCTCTTGGAGGAAGAAGTAAGCCAAACCAAGAAGGAGGATTACGTGGATATTAATCAGATTCGCGAACTGGTAAAGGTTGCTGAGGAAAGCGGCGTTGGCGAAATCGTCGTTGAAGAAGAGGGCGCACGTATTGCGGTACGTATGCCGAGTGCTGTTGCAGCTGCACCTGCATCTGTTCCGGCAGCTCCTGCAGCCCCAGCCGCTGAAGCTCCAGCTGCTGCACCTGCGGCACCTGCTGCTGAGGACACCGGCTCAAGGCCTGCAACTTGGAAGCCAGTAATTGCTCCCATGGTTGGTACCTTCTACACCTCACCTGCTCCTGGCGAGCCGCCTTTTGTTAAGGAGGGCGATGAGGTCGCTGCAGGTCAGACGCTTTGCATCGTAGAGGCAATGAAGCTGATGAATGAAATTACAGCTGAAGAAGTCGGTACGGTTCGTGAGGTTTGTCTTGAGGATGCAACGCCGGTTGAGTACGGCACGGTCCTCTTCTATGTTGAGCCTCATGGCGCACCGGCACCAGCACCGGAGACGGCATAATGTTCGAGAAAATATTAGTAGCGAATCGCGGAGAAGTTGCGCTGCGCGTTATGCGTGCAGCGCACGAGCTGGGCGTAAAGACGGTCGCAGTGTATTCGACTGAAGATGCGAATACCTACCCCGTGCACTACGCTGATGAGGCTGTATGTATCGGCCCGGCTCCAGCGAACAAAAGCTATCTGGTCATTCCTAATATCATCGAGGCCGCTAAGAGCACGGGCGCTCAAGCAATTCATCCAGGCTATGGCTTCTTGGCTGAAAACGCCGATTTTGCCCGTGCGTGCTCCGATGAAAACATTGTCTTTATCGGCCCTTCTGCTCAGTGCATTGAGCGTATGGGCGATAAGAGTTCAGCGCGCGAGACCATGAAACTGTGCGGCGTTCCGACCGTTCCTGGTTCCGACGGTTGTATTGAGACCGCCGAAGAAGCGAAGCGCTTTGCAGATCGAGTTGGCTACCCAGTCCTTATTAAGGCTACTGCGGGTGGCGGCGGCAAAGGCATGCGCGAAGTGCATGACCCTGCCAAACTTGAGTCGGAATATATGGCGGCGCGAGCCGAGGCACGTGCTGCTTTTGGTAACGACGAGGTCTATTTAGAGAAACTCGTTTTGCGCCCGCGCCATGTGGAGATTCAGGTTCTTGCTGATAACTTTGGAAATGAAATTGCTCTGTGTGAGCGTGACTGTTCTGTTCAACGTAGGCACCAAAAGCTCATCGAAGAAGCTCCTTCTCCTGCTTTAGATGAAAACCTGCGTCGTATGATGGGCGTTGCTGCTATTAAGGCAGTGCGTGCAACGGACTACCGTAATGCAGGAACCATTGAGTTCCTTCTCGACCAGGATGGTAATTTCTATTTCATGGAAATGAATACCCGTGTTCAGGTTGAGCATCCGGTGACTGAACAAATCACTGGCACGGATATCGTGAAAGAGCAGATTCGTATTGCGGCAAACGAGCCAATGTCTTGTGCCCGCCGTGCTCCCTTTGCTCCTTCAGGTCACGCGATGGAGTTCCGTATTAATGCCGAAGACCCTGACCATGGCTTCCGTCCTTGTCCGGGAACAATTACTCGTTTCGAAGTTCCGACGGGTCCTGGTGTACGAGTTGAAAGCTATATTCATTCCGGTACCAAGATTTCTCCGCTCTATGACTCTTTGGTAGCGAAACTTATTGTCTATGGACAGGATCGCGAAGAAGTTCTCGCACGTGGTCGCCGCGCCTTAGATGAATTTATTATTGAAGGAATTAAAACAACGATTCCTTTCCATCGTCGCGTACTGGATAATGCGGTATTCTGCAGAGGAGAGGCGACAACTGATTTTATTGAAACTCAGATGGGAGATTTGCTATGAGCGAACTCAATCTTGATGGGATGTCACTAGGGCCAGGCGTTGCAGAGACCATCGTTGCGATGGCCGCCAAGGACGTCGAGGGCGTAGTTGCCGTAGGCCAAGCTTCTTCCGGCTTTTTGAAATTGCCGGCAAAACCTGCCTCTGACAGCATCGACGTCGTACTCGACGAAAACGGTGGCCTTAATATTTCTATTCGCCTGACCGTACGTTTTGGTTATGCTCTTCCCGAGATTGCCGAGAACGTACGCAAGGCCGTTGCCGAAGCTGTGCTAAGCCAGCTCGGAAAGCCGGTCAATTGCATCGACGTCTATATCGATGACATCCAGTTTGGTTAATAGCAACTGAGACGCTATGGCGGCGAAACGACATAAGAGAACCGAGGCAAGGCGTGCTGCAGTGGCGCTCTTGTACTCAAGTGATATTACAAAAGAAAACGCCACGACCATTGTTGAGCGTGGCGTTTATCCTGCCGACCAGGTAGAGCCGAACGAATATGCCGAAGAAGTTCTTCGGGGTGTAACTGAGCACCAGGCAGAGATTGACGACCTTCTTATTTCAGCGTCTGAAAATTGGCTGCTCGATCGTATGCCTGTTGTGGACCGGGCAATTCTGAGACTTGCCGTATATGAGATTTTGTATATCGACGAGGTGCCGATATCGGTCTCCATTAATGAGGCAGTTGACCTGGCGAAAGAATTCGGCGGGGAGGATGAGTCTTCAAGGTTTGTTAACGGCGTGTTGGGAAAAATAGCACGCAAGCTTGAAGAGGAGTCCGAAGAGGACAACACGGATGAATAAGACTGAAGAATATAAAAGCTACCAGGAGATTAAGCCTCGCATTGATGAGATTGCTGAAAAAGTAAACGATCCAGCGATCCCGCTTGATGAAGCACTCGATTTGTATGAAGAGGCAGCGCAGTTGGTTTTGCGCGTAAGCAGTCTTCTGGAAACAGATATTACAGCTGAAGAAACTCAGGGTTTGGACATAGATTCTGAAGCGGAAAAACTTGCGGGTGAAAAGAGTAATCTTGCGTCGGTTGAATCTATACCAGAACCCGCCTCCCAGACAGACGAGGTAGCCCAGTCGGATGACGCTCACCTTGAAGCAGCGTCCGATACAGCCGAGTGACAACAACTGCAGAGCTTTTCTCTAAGAGGTAGTTGGTATGGGAAATCGTATTCTCGATATTATTAAGTCACCTGCGGACTTAAAGGTCTTAACCGATGAAGAACTGGGAATTCTTGCTCAGGAAATTCGCGATGAAATTATTCAGGACACATCCATTACCGGTGGTCATGTTGCCTCATCGCTCGGGGCGGTTGAAATAATACTTGCAGTACATTCATTGATTGACTCACCAACGGACAAGTTCATTTTTGACATCGGACACCAGGCATATGCCCATAAAATCGTAACGGGACGGTTGGAGGAATTTAAGACTTTACGCCAGCTTGGCGGCATTTCTGGTTTTCCTCGTCCTGACGAAAGCCCCTATGACGTTCATCCCTCCGGTCACGCATCCGATTCGCTTTCTATAGCCTATGGTATGGCTCGAGCTCGTGACCTGCGGGGAACACACGAAAAGATTGTGACTTTAATTGGAGATGCCTCTATCTCAGGCGGTATGGCATTTGAAGCACTCAATAGCATCGGGCAAGACCAGTCGCCTATGGTCATCATTTTAAATGACAATGAGATGTCTATTTCTCGTACGGCAGGAGCCCTGATTAGTCACTTTGGAAATGTTCGTGCGTCATCCCAGTATCGCAACGCGCGTGACTACACGCAGGAGCGCCTGGAGGAATCTGGCCCTGCCGGTAAGGCAGTGGTGAATTTTGGACGGAGCATGAAAAAGTCTCTGAAGGAATTTGTCCTGCCCAACGCAATGATTTTTGAGCACCTGGGTTTTCTTTGTACGCCACCTATTGATGGGCATAACATCGCAGATCTCAGACGAGTTTTGCGGACGGTACTCGATACTGACTGCCCGGTTTTAATGCATGTTGTGACGAAGAAAGGTGCTGGCTATGAACCGGCAGTCCAAGATCCTGAGCGTTTTCATGGAGTTGGACCCTTCGACATTGCCACGGGTGCAAGCACGAAACCAGCACCAAGTGCTCCTTCTTATACCCATGTTTTTGGCGAAGCCCTTTTGAAGGAAGCGCAAGAAGACGAGCGCATTGTTGGTATCACGGCTGCTATGGAGTCTGGTACAGGTCTTTCAAACCTTGCCCAAGCGTATCCCAAACGCTTTATCGATGCTGGTATTGCTGAGGGTCATGCGGTCGGCACCGCAGCCGGTCTTGCCTTTGCCGGCATGAAACCAGTTGTCGCTATCTATTCGACCTTCCTGCAACGCGCCCTTGACCAGGTTATTGTCGATAATGCACTGATGAACCTCGATGTAGTCTTTGCCATTGACCGCGCAGGTCTTGTTGGTGCCGATGGACCAACTCACCATGGTGTCTTCGATATTGCTTATACCAGGATGATTCCGAACTTGCGTGTTTTGGCTCCTTCGAATGAAGAAGAGCTGGTACATGCCCTGCATACGGCATTGAAACTTGGTGGACCTTTTGCTATTCGATACCCACGCGGAGAAGGTGAAGGTGTTCCTGTTCCGAAGCATGCGCAGGTGCTTGAAGTAGGGAAGAGCTCAGTTCTTCGCCAAGGCACAGACGTGACCCTTCTTGCCTTTGGAAGAATGGTGCATGAAAGCCTTAAGGCCGCCGATATTCTTGAGGGTTCTGGCATTAGTACCCGCGTGGTAGATATGCGTTGGGTCAAACCACTTGATTTGGATGCAATTCGTGAGGCAGGTAATACGAAACTCGTTGTCACCCTTGAAGAAGGGGTAATCGAAGGTGGTATTGGTGAGGAAATCGGTGCGCAACTTGAGCATATGAACATCGATGTGCCCCTCATCATGAAAGGTATTCCCGATACCTTTGTCGAGCACGGCAAAATTACCGAACTTTTCGAAAAGCTCGGCCTTGATGCGCTAAGTATTGCACGCGAAGTGCAGGCTGCGCTTGCTTAGCGCTAGACTGAGGCGCTAAGCAAGGTCTTTCTGCATGATGTAGTCATCCATTACGAAGCCAGAGCCAATATCGTTGACCATCGCTTCTGTGATGCGAAACCCATTTCCAATATAGGCACGTTGAGCAAGCTCATTGCGCTTGTTGACCGTGAGATACATCGCTGAAAGATTACGCTTCTTACAGAGGTCCACATAAAACCTAATGGTGTCAGAGGCAAAGTGCTTACCGCGTTCAGAAGAGCGCAGATAAATTTTTGATATAAAGAACTTCTTTGTTTCCGGAACGACATAGCCCCCCGTATAACCAACAATGCGTGCCGATTGAGGCAAGTTTTCGATGGTCGTATAGGTGTTTTCCTGTACATCGCTTTTATCATCTGCGACAAGAAACCAGTATTCGAAGGCCTGGTCAGCCATGGCCTCTTCGATGGCTTCTTTGCTTTGGAATTTGTTTACCATGTAGTCGGTCTGAGCTTTACCAATGATGGCAGGCCAGTATTCAGTCCAAATTTCTTGAGCTAAATCTGCAAGGACTTTTTGGTCGTGGGGGGTTTGAACAGGAACAAAAGAAACACCCATGAGATCTCCTCTTGTCGGTCGCTCTTAAAAATGGTCAGTAGATAGCCATGATTAAATTTCACTCATGCATCTAATCTTGTAGCGAATCTGCATTTTCTAAGTTTTCATCAGGTTACTACTACGTAACCTTCCCACAGGTTCGTTAATGATATACAATACTAATAAATACAAAATCAGATAAATGAAATTAAACACCAGCGGAGGATACCAGAAATGAGCTCAGTTACAAAACAGAAAATTGACTCTCCTACACCACTGCGAAATACTTTTCAGCGCTCTATGGTTTTAGAAGCCGTACAGCATCTTCATAACCATCCAAGCTCGGAAGAAATTTTCAAATACGTGAATAGCAGCTATCCGGAAATTTCGCGAGCAACGGTATATAGGAATCTGCGTGTACTAGCACACGAGGGGAAAATTCTTCAAGTAGATGTTCCTGGGGGAGCAGCACGCTACGATTTCCGTTGTGATGACCACTACCATGCGCAGTGCAGGGTGTGCGGGAAAGTTTTTGATATCGAAATGCCATATTTTAATGACATCCAGTCACTTATCACAAACAACCACGGTTTCACCGTCGAAAACCACGACATTGTGTTTTCTGGCGTTTGCGCTGAATGTAAGAAGAAAGCTGAAGAGAAGAACTAGAAATTTTGCCAAATTGGAAGGTCTCTAGGCCTTCTTTTTAATCCGTTCAGCTCAAGAATGAAAGAAGCTTTGTTCATTGCGTGGACAGAAGCGTTAAAACTAGAATAACGCGCGCATTTAGCGCGGGTGTGCATGGTATACTAAACCGGCTTGCAAGACGGTCTTGCAAGCTTGTAAGTGTAGGCCCCCGAGACATGTTTGTTGCAAGGTCGCATGGCCAAAGCAAATGCGAACATGATATGTGAAGCAAGCAATCATGACGAAGGGTCCCCGACGATATTGAAAGGGGTCCGTTTTGACCGACATCAAAAATCCGTCCGTTATCGATTTCTCTGACGTATCCGACGATCAGATGAACCAGATGATTGATGGCACGCTTACCGACTTCAATGAAGGCGACTTGGTAGATGGCGTGGTTGTAAAGATTGAGCACGATGAGGTGCTCTTAGACATCGGATTCAAGAGCGAGGGTGTTATTCCTGCGCGCGAACTTTCCATTCGTAAAGATGCCGATCCTTCTGAAATTGTGAGTCTGGGGGATAAGCTTGAAGCGCTGGTTCTTCAGAAAGAGGACAAGGACGGGCGTTTAGTTCTGTCTAAGAAGCGTGCTGAATACGAGCGTGCTTGGATTAGCGTAGAAGAGAAGTTCAAGGCAGGCGAGCCTGTTACCGGCGAGGTTATCGAGGTTGTTAAGGGCGGCCTGATTCTGGACATCGGTCTGCGTGGCTTTTTGCCAGCGTCATTGGTTGACCTGCGTAGGGTCAAGGATTTGGACATGTATCTCCACACCGAGCTTGAGGCTCGTGTTATTGAGATGGACCGCAACCGCAACAACGTTGTTCTTTCTCGCCGCGTTCTCCTTGAAGAAGGCCGCAAGAATGAGCGTGCAGAGATTCTCGCGAAGCTCTCGAAGGGTATGCGCCTGAAGGGCACCGTTTCTTCCATCGTTGACTTCGGTGCATTCGTTGACTTGGGCGGCATTGACGGTCTGGTTCATATTTCTGAACTTTCTTGGAACCATGTCAACCATCCTTCTGAGGTTGTTAAGGTTGGCGACGAGGTTGAGGTTGAGGTTCTCGATGTCGACCTTCAGCGCGAACGTATTTCACTTGGTTTGAAGCAGACGACCGAAGATCCGTGGACGAAGCTCGTTGATGCCTATCCAGTAGGCACCATTCTTGATGGCAAAGTTACTAAGGTAGTTCCGTTTGGCGCCTTTGTTGAGTTGGGCGACAGCATCGAGGGTCTGGTTCATATTTCTGAGATGGCTCCAAAGCATATCGAAACTCCGTCCCAGGTGGTTAAGGTTGGCGACGATGTCAAGGTAAAGGTAATGGATATCAATCCTGAGCGCCGTCGCATTTCCTTGTCCATGAAGGCTGCTGCTGCAGAACTCGGATTCGATATCGAAGTCGAAGAGACTGAAGAGCAGAAGGCCGCTGCTGAAGCTCATGCTGCTGAGGAAGAAAACGCTTCTGCAGAAGCAAGCGAAGAGGCAGTAGAAGCTCCTGCGGTAGAGGCAGAAGAAGTCCAGGCAGAAGAACCTGTTCAGGCAGAGGAAGCTGCTGAAGAGGCCACCGAAGAAGAGTAGAACTCTTTCTGTAAGACTTTAAAGCCCGGTGCTTGTAGCGCTGGGCTTTTTTATTTACACGACTTATTGAAGACAACCGTTTTAGTTACTCTGTTTCGTCGGCATGGCTTGGAAGATAG
Organism: Eggerthellaceae bacterium; assembly: GCA_050945155.1. GTDB lineage: Bacteria > Actinomycetota > Coriobacteriia > Coriobacteriales > Eggerthellaceae > JBMNSK01. Next base: position 29,410 of record JBMNSK010000014.1, read on the forward strand.
TCTTGTACCGCGGTATGAATCATATCGGTGTAGATTTGCGCAGCCTCTTCAGTGAGGTGCGTACCGTCACCATCGAAGTAGTCGGGATGTCCGTCGCTTTTTGCAAACCAGTCGATGATATGAACATTTTCATACCGATCTGCTGCGCCCTTAAGTGCGGCATTTGTTGCACCCATCCAAGAGTCAGGCATACGTGTCGTGATAAACCATACTTGCTTATCAGGCCCAACATCTTCCATGAGCTTGTCTATTTGGTTGTTCGTGACAAGACCGTTTGTACCGAGCGCAAATACTACGACATCGCCGACTAAGTTTCTATCGCGGTAGTAGTCATAGACTTCGATTCCTGCACTAAATTGTCTGTTCACTGCAGCATCAATGGCGCCGTGTGGGAATTCTTCTTTAAAGTAGGGCTCAGTTCGTACTAAGACGGAATCGCCGATGACGATGATGTCGTAGCCTTCCTCGCTTGTGGCAGATACCCCCTCTTGGGTATTAGCCTGAGTCGCATCTCCCTGTTCTTGTTCGGCTTGTTTAATGAAATTAGCGCCGCCAATTGCTTGGGTGTCGGGAACAAAGATAAGTCCGCCTAGAGCAACGACGAAAGCGGCCACCACCGCAATAATGGGAATGCGTCTCCGGCGAATCCAGGATCTAAGGCTAATCTCTCCTAAACGCACACTCTTAACAAAGGTACCGATAGCGCCGTGACGGATGGGATTTTCAATGAAACGATAAGAAAGTTCAGACACCGCAAAGATAAGTGCAAGTTGGAGAAGGCGCATCCACCAGGGCAGTTCAGTCGCATTCGGGTCGGTGGTCAATAAAAGAATCGGGAAGTGCCACAGATACATGCCATAGGAGCGCAGGCCAATCCAAACAAGAGGTTTGATACCCGCGATACGGCCAAGGATGCTGCGGGGGTGGACCATAACGGCGATGCACACTGCTGTCAGAAGTGAGCAGAGAAGAATGCCTCCATGGTAGAGAAATGCGGTAAATCCATTGGCATAGATAATCATGAGCGTAAGCCCGATAAGGGCGATGACCCCAATGCCATCAAGGATGAATCGTTCACGAGTTCGTAGGAGATGACCGCTATCATCACCGAGTTGGTTTGAGGGCCAGAGAAATGCAAGGAGAGCACCAATGAGGAGACTAAAGGCACGCGTATCGGTTCCGTAGTACACGCGGCTTGGGTCTGCTGCAGGATCATAGAGAAATGCCATGAGTAAAAAGGAAATAATAATGGCAACGGTGACGCCTTTCGCAAGACCCTTTCGTTTGACCCCATGACGCAGGCAGAGGTAGAGCACAGGTGGCCAGATGAGGTAGAACTGTTCCTCAATGGAGAGGGACCAAAAATGGGTGAGCGGGGAGGGCGCACCAACCTGGTCAAAGTAAGAAACGTTACTGAATATCTGCCACCAGTTATTGTAAAAAAGCAGCGAAGGAATAAGGTCAGGCCGCATCTTTGTCAGCAGGGCGTGGTTGAAGAGGGTGCACAGAAGAGCAACACCAAAAACGCAGGTCACGATAGCGGGGAAGAGTCTTCGGATACGGCGGAGCCAGAACTGGGGAAGATTTATACGACCAGAATCCTGGAACTCAATAACCAGAAGGCTCGTAATAAGGTAACCGGACAAAACAAAGAAGATGGTTACGCCTAAGAGCCCGCCAATGGCCCAAGGCATGTTCATATGGTAGGCAATGACTGCAAGAACAGCATAGGCACGCAGTCCATCAAGGGCTGGGATATAACGTGATTTTTTCTTCGTGGGTGTTTTCTGCGATGCAGATGAAGGCGGGGTGTGGTTTTGAATTTTTTTGGATCTGGTTTGTGATGCTTGGCTTTGAGGTCGGTATCCAGATCCTCTTTGAGACCTGTGTCCGTTTGATGAGGAGCTTCTTGAGGAGCTGGGCGGTCTGCGCCGAGAGTATGAATGAGATGCGCTGCTCGCCTGCATGCTCAGTGGTCCTTTCAAACTGTGGTTGCAAATAGTATAAACGTTCATCTTCACAAAAGGCACAAAACACCTTGGGTTTTAGACCTGTGAACCCTTTAGAAACGGAATGGAAAAAGTCAGGTGTCAATGCCGTACTTTGTTCCTCGACAGTGTATTATTAGTAAGCGAAAATCTTGAAAACTCGACCGCGACAATCTGTGAGGTTAGGGCTATGGAGAAAATCTTTATCATCGGAGGCATGGGTGCTGGCAAATCTACAGTACGCAAGGCTCTTGTAGATGAAGGAGTTGCCTATATCGACCTTGACCAAGTTGGTCATGATGTTTTGACTTGGGACACGGTTAAAACTGATTTAGTGGCAGCATTCGGTGTTGATATTCTCAATCCAAACGGAGAAATTAACCGCGCGGCTTTAGCTCGGAAAGCATTTGTAAACCCCGAGACCACACGTAGGCTCAATCGACTTACACTTCCACGTATTGAGGATGCCTATACTACGCAGGTTGAAAAGCTGAAAGAAGAAGGCGAAGAGGCGGTTGT
>JBMNSK010000015.1:0-31068 GCA_050945155.1 Eggerthellaceae bacterium
ACTCGGAAGCGCCTTGTCTGTCACTGAACGTGGGTGCAACTTAAATTCTAATCAGTGACTAAGCTTGTAGGGTCTTGCCAAGGATCTAGTATGGACCGGAGTTCGATTCTCCGCGCCTCCACCAAAACATACAAGCGCCATCTGTTGGGTTTTACCTCGTCAGATGGCGCTTTTATTTTCTATACAGGAATGGGCTGTTTGTCCCGTATTCAGTTCGTTTATACGTACATGATTTAACGGCGTTTTTCGTCACGAATAATAGATTTGAAGTCGAAGGCGGCCTTGATATCTTGGACAGCATCGCGTAATTCTTCGGCAACCTGAGCACCTTCCTGCGCAATTGCCCGCATATCTTCTGCGGCCTCCCCTAACTCGCGTGCGGCCTGAACACCGCTATCTTCTAAGCCTTGGTTTTTCTGCGAAGCAGCTGTTGCTGGTTCGTCATCGGCGTAGTAGTACTCGTGCTCAACGCCCTCTTTATCAACTAAGACAAAACCTACCTCTTTGTCGTCTTCGTCAAGAAGGTAGGCAACTATGTCCTGGGGATTATATTCAAGGTCAAAAACTTCGGTTTCATCGTTTTCTGGCATCTTGTTGTACTCCTCTATCGCTTACCGGCGTCTTTGCATCTTGATTGCACGGTCAATTTCGCGCTTTGCATCGCGCTCGGCCATAGCCTGCCGCTTGTCGTGAAGCTTCTTACCACGGGCAACCGCAATTTCTACTTTAACGAGGGATGACGTATTGAAATACATTCTGAGTGGAACCAGTGCCATGCCTTTTTCTTCCACCTGTTTTTCAATCTCTCGAATTTCTTTACGATGCAAGAGAAGCTTGCGTTTTCTATCCGGGTCGACGTTTGCAATATTTCCGTGGGTGTAAGGTGCAATATGCAAGTTGTGCAACCATACTTCCCCGCCCCGTATCAGCGCAAAAGCATCAGTAAGTTGGCAGTTATTTTCTCGCAGAGAACACACTTCAGTACCGGTAAGCTCAATACCTGCTTCATACCGGTCTAAAATCTCATACTCAAAAAAAGCACGCTTATTTCTGGCAATCTGTTTTTCTTCTCGTTTCATACCTGGAAACTCTGTAACCTACCAATATTCTTTTCATCTATTTCGCTTCTTCTTTTCTATGGGACGAAAGTCAAGCTCAAGTTGACCATCAACTGACGAACCGCGAGAAGACTTCTTTTCTACCTTGGTAATGGCCCACGAAATAGCATCTTTCCCGTAGAGATGCAGCATTTCTAGCCGCGCATCATGCATATTTTCCCGTGATCCGGCACGCGCATCGCTATCAAATTCGAAGAGTCCTTTTGCGCGTGCATCCGAAGCTCGGGGCGAGCGATAATACGCACGATATCTTGTCATCGCCAACCCCCTTCATAAGTTAATGCTGATGTCACCGCATCATGCCCATATAGGTCATTCTAACCGTATGCAAACTGACTGGTGCATCATACCATGCAGGCCACGTACAACGCCTTCTTGTGTCATACTGCAGGCATGCAATTCAAGGTAACTACGTATATTCCTGGGCAGACCTATGTCCATAAGCTAGACACCCGTATAAAGCTGGTGCTTCTCTTGGCCTACACGATTACGCTTTTTTGTGTAAGCACTTGGCCGGGCATTGGCATATGTCTGCTTGTATGCCTTTGCATTGGCTTTGCATCACACCTGCCCCTTTCCTATATCTCAAAACTTTTAATTCCGATATACATCATTGTTGCTTTTACGATTTTGTTTAACGCATTTTCCTTTGATGTGAATGCATACTCAACAGTAGCAACAGGACTCGGAAACATATCTGATGCCCAAGGAGCTAATTTCGCACCAATAGCGCTCATTGGAAGCTTCGGCTTTGTACCGCAGGGGTTCTTGCGTGGATGCTTTTATGCGCTCCGTATTATTTTGCTTGTTGTGGCTAGTTTCCTTGTTTGCCTCACGTCAACATCTACCGCTATCACCGATGCCTGTAATTCATTTCTCAAACCACTGCGCGTTTTTCACGTACCAAGCGACGATATTGCCACCGTGTTCTCAATTGCCCTTCGATTCATTCCTATCACTGCAGAGGAATTGGTGCGCATTCGCAACGCCCAGTGGACCCGCGGTGGGAAATTCGATTCAGAAAAGCTTGCAGAAAAACTGAGTGCCTGGCAGACAGTATTAATTCCTCTGTTTGTTGACCTCTTTCGCCGCGCAGACGTTCTCGCGCAGGGTATGGATGCACGATGCTATGGGGCAAGCCCTAACCGAAGCCAACTTGAGATTATGCCCTTGAGCGCCATCTCAGTTATCACGCTTATCCTCGGACTTGCCTTTTGCCTAGCGCTGAGTATCTTCCTCTAATTAAAAGCCGATTGCGAAGAATACGCATTCAAAAGGGCCTGGCGATCGTTTCCGCGCGTGGTTCCATGGTTCACAAAATCGAAGATTTTTTCCATGTACTGATCTTTCTCGAGAGCCTGGTGGGGCTTAATGTCCCCGAAATAGTAAATTGACGTCGTCAGTATGAGGCCAACGATAGCCACTGCATAAAATTCCGAATCAGAATGATGGGACACGAATCCTTCGTCTTGAGCTCGCAAAAACTGACCTGAAATCAAAGTAACCGTGCGCTGATCTTCCTTATGTAATTCCTCCGACCATACACGACCACCACGCCATATTTCATGAACATAAAAACGCGTGAACTCGCGGTGGTCTACTACTTGATTCACAAAGGAACGAAACATCTTCGGCAACGCTTCAGAGGCTGACTTACTATTCTCAATAATCTCCGTAAAGCTATCGTTGAGCTGGGTCAGTCCGCTTAATAGAATAGCCGTAGCAATATCGGCCTTGCTCTTAAAATGGTAGTAGGCAACTCCTTTTGATACACCTGCCGCTTTGACAATTTCGTCAACCGTGGCATCCGAATAACCTTTTTCAGAAATCACATGTGCTGCTGCGTCAAGAATAGCTTGACGTGTTGAAGCAGATTTTGCTTTTTGAAGTGCCCGTCCCATAACAAAGACCTCCATAAAAAGCAGGTAGCGGCCTCAGCCGGAGACCGCCACCTTAATACCAGTATCTACTTAATCTTCGTTTGAAGAGTTCTCATCAGAATCGTTGGTTTCTGCAGAAATAGCATCAGCCTCATAGATGAACTTAACCTTGCCCTCAGTACCCGGAGCAATACCACTAAAGTTGTTGTAACTCTGAGCAGCCGAGGAAAGTGAGGTGACTTTATCGCCTAAAGCGCTTAGTCCACCTAAAGCCTCGATGAGTTTCTGGATGCCTTCTTCATCGAAGGTATTCAATCCATTAGTGAGCGTTTCAGAACCGTCTGCTGCGGTCTGTGCGCCTGACGCCAAAGCAGCAGAACCACCAATCAAAGTATTGGCATTGCTGTCATCACCAAGAGCCGCAATAGCACCCTCAAGGCCAACGCTTATCCTTCCATCAGCCATCACGCCACCGGAACGAACTGTTTGAAGGCCGCCTTTAATCTGCGAAAGACCGGTGCTTAAAGCCTGCATCTGATTGGCCAAGTCATTAAAGTTATTCAGGCCATCGCTCACACTTTGGATGCCATATTGAATGGAAGGATTATCCGTTTTATGGAGGCTGTCAGAAACGCCCTGAGCGTATCCTTTCGCAGTTCTTACCTGCGTGCCCAAAGTGGAAAGCTGAGTGCTAGCATCTGCAAGCGCCTGCTGCTGCTCGGTCGAAAGGCCCGAGGTGTCGGATGCAAGCACACCTAAGTCATGCTGCAGGGCAGCAAGAGAACCATTACTCGTATCCGTCGCTGAATTCAGGTTGCTTACGACATAGGTATCAAGCGTATTGCCAGCAGTTTCAACGCCGTTTTTCGCCTGGCCTAAACCATTTTGCATCAGCTGTACCGAATTGTTCACACCTTCATTGGTGGTGCTATCAATTTGAGGTAGCTGTGACTGAATGGTATTGATGCCACCGATAAGGGTGGTTTGGCTCGTTGAATCGTCTGCACCAATAGCATCTACTGCATCTTGTAAGCCAGTGGTGGTAGACGTGCCGTCCTTCATTGCCATAAGGCTAATATGTAAGGTATCAGCGCCATTCGCAAGCTCTTCCAACCCCTCATGCAAAGACCCGGAACCACTAATCAGTTCATCCATAGCGCTATCCAACTCACCAAGAGAGTCTTCAAGACCACTCATGCTCAAATCTGAAGTGTCCATGTCAGCAAAAATGCTTGAATCAACCAGGGTCAAGCTCGAATCAACATCAAAGTTGTCTGTTTCTGCAGTAATGGTAAAACCACTTGGAATATCAACAACATCGCCGCCTACACCCAAGTAGCTCTGCAGTCCTGGAATAGCGAGACCAGCAACTGTTGTTCTGTCACCGTCATCAAGAACCTTGCCATTCGTAACACTGACGTTCTTAAAATGGTCATTATCTAGCATCAAGCCGCCGGCACAAACAAAAGGTACATAGCCGCCGGTCACGCTCGAGTTGTTCGTGAACTCATAATGGATAGAGACCTTACCGCTTTTGCCTGCCAAATCACTAGCTGAGATTTCCTTCCCATCAAGGGTATAGGTAATCTTCATGCTCACCGGCAGTGCCTTGTCAATGGTGCCTTTGTAGTAGATGTCATTTCCACCGGCGTTCCACTGCATTGAGTCTCCGGAGCCGGAAAAGTCTTCATGACCCTCGACGTTTTCAATATTAGAAAGCTCAGAGCTATCAGCTATCTTGTCAAGCTGCTTGCTGTTCTTGAGAGCATCACTGACCTCAATATTTTTTACCGTTCCGTCGGCCTGGGTAAAGACATAGACAGTTTCGCTTTTCTGCGTCGCTGTATTTCCGTTTGCTTCCGTAGAAACAGAGTTAATCCCGTCAGATTGCTGAGAACTTTCGACGGCAGCACCTGAGTCTCCGTCGCCGTTTTCAGCTGCTGCATACATGGGCATAAATGACATGCTGCACAATGCAGCCGAGGCAAGAACATACCCGACCGAGGTGATTATCTTGCGCTGTTTCATGCGTGTACCTCCTTGACCGCTGCCTTCGCATTCTTTTCGTTTTCCCTTGCTTTTTCGAATCCACGACTGGACTTAATAATGATTTTGTCAAATACCATGAGCAGAGCAGGAAGTATAAACAGTACGCTGAACATGCTCACGATTGCGCCACGAGAAATGAGGCCGCAGAGCTGACTTACAATCTCGAGTCCTGCAATTTCAGCTACGCCGAATGTTGCAATAAAGAACGTGAGAGCGCTCGTAATAATAGCCGGCATCGAGTAATTCACAGCGTCGCGAATTGATTCGAGCTTTGCAACGCCTTTCGTACGTTCTCGTTTGTAGCGCGTTGTCATCAAGATGGCGTAGTTCACCGTCGAGCCGAGCTGAATCGTAGAGATACATATCGGCGATAGGAAGGCCATCGGTGTATTGAGGTAATACGGAAGGCCGAGGTTAATCATGATGGCGAACTCAATAACCAGAACCAAAATAAACGGTATTGAGAAGCTTCTGAATACGATAAAGAGGATGAGCAGAATCGCAATGATGGCGATGGCGTCAACCACCATGAAGTCATGGTCGGTGGTTTTAATCAGATCCTTGGTTGCGGGAGCCTCACCAATGAGCATGCCGTTTTCGTCATACTCCTTCAGTATGCTGTTAATTTGGTCAATCTGGTTATTGACCTCATCAGTTGATGGCTGGTATTTCGAGTTAATAAGAATGAGCTGGTAGTCCCCATTCTTAAAGCTCGAGCTGAGTTTTGACGGGAACGCTTCTGAAGGAACCGTACCGCCTGCAATGGAGTCATACCCAATAGCGTATACAACACCATCGACATCACTAATACGGTTAAGCATTTCCTTTGCGTCAGCATGACCAAGGTCGGACTTGCAAAGAATCATTTCTGTCGTAGAAACGCCAAAGTCCTCCTCTAGCTTTACATTTGCTGTGTGGTAAGGAATCTCATCTTCAGACAGCTTCGAATTGTCGCCGGTGGCCATGTTCGTGAAATCGTAGTACACCGGTTTATTTACAAAGCCAATCACAGCAGGGATAGCAACAATAATAAACACGGCAACGAGGGCTGCATGGCGCTTCGTAACAAAGTTTGCAAGTTTTTCGCCATGCGGCATCAGAGTGCGGTGGTGAGTCTTTTGAACAATATTGTCAAAGACAAGCAAGAGCGAAGGCAGCAGCGTTACTGATGCAATAAGACCAAGTAAGCAGCCCTTCGCCATAACGATGCCTAAGTCCATGCCTAAGGTATAAGTCATAAAGCAAAGCGCCAAAAAGCCCGCGATTGCTGTCGCGCCACTTGAAGAAATGGCAATGAGTGTATCGCCAATAGCAACTCCCATTGCTTCGTTATTGTCACCAGGATATTTCGCGCGGTTTTCTGAATAGGAGTTCCACAAAAAGATTGAGTAATCAAGCGTTACCGCAAGTTGGAGAACTGCGGCAAGTGCCTTGGTGATATATGAGGTTTCTCCGAGGAAGAAGTTTGACCCCATGTTGTACATAATTGCCATGCCGATACTGACCAAGAACAGAATCGGTGCAATCCATGAATTGGTGAAGAGGAACAAAACAATGAGGGCAAGTAAAACCGCGAAGGCTACATAGACAGGTTCGTCTGCCTCTGCAATGTTTTTCAGGTCGGTCACCATGGCAGACATACCTGAAACGAAGACCTGCTTATCGGCAAGACCTCGAATCTCCGAAACCGCATTCATGGTCTCGTCTGAAGATGTCCCTGAATCAAAAAATACGGCAATAAGCGAGTCATCGCCGTTTACTAAGTTTTTCCTTACGTCTTCAGGAACAGCCTCTACCGGAATAGATCCTTTGGTAACGTCGGCATAAGAAATGGCATCAACCACATGGTCAACGTTTTTAATGTCTTCAGTAAGGGCTGCAACATCGGCATCACTCATGCCCTCTGTCACAATCATGGTGAAGGCGCCCTTGCCGAACTCATCTTTAAGAATTTCCTGACCTTTTACCGTATCCATAGAATCCGGCAGATAGTCAAGTAAGTCGTAATTTACGCGTGTTGCTGCGTAACCGAGAATGGATGGAATAAGAAGAATTACTCCGATTATGAGAATGGGAACACGCAGTCTGACGACTGCCCTTCCAAACTTATGCATGTTTCATACCTCGATTATTGCCAATTCTCAGGGCAGATGGTTCGAGTAAAACCCCCTGACCTTTCCCTCCAAGCGCCATTATGGTCACAGCGTTTTCTAAAATCAAGAGTTTTTCGACTGACTATTCGGTTTTTTTAATTTTGATACCGTCCCGTTGATTAACGCTACCCCGTAAAAAACCATCGAATTTGAGTTACTTATTGTGAACAAAAATGCAATATTCCCCCATTGACCTGGTTAGACGCTTTTAATTGTCACGCAAAAAGAATCAATAGTAAAAAATTATAAATATTAATACAATATCTTTTTACTAGAGATTACAAATTGGTAACGGTTTATTTTCTCCGTTGACGGTCAGCAATTGAATATATTTCAAAAAACGGGGGTGGAAGATGAATAAAACTCCCTTTCAGGGTTAATAATTGTATTTTTACTAAATATTCTCCCCCTGTTATACGATTTGGCCGAAATATTTCGGGGTGTTTTAATGAGCGTAAGTTGGTAGTTGGTGTGGGTCTCATCAAGAAAGGAGGTTTGTGGCATGAGTGAAAAGCATTATTTACTCGGCACAGATCAGCAGCAAGAATGGATGCAAGAGTATCCATTCGCCCCGCGCGGTATAGGCTTTAGCGAGCCTGGCACTGTAGGTCTTGACGCACCGGAACTCAGTGCACACAACACTTGCAAGTCTTTCTACCAGAATTATCCGGAGGTCTTCAACCTCAAGTACATCTCCAAGAAGACCGGACTAAAACCAGAAGAGATTAAAAAGCGCTTGAAGAGAATGTATGACGAGCGCCTTATTATGCTGGTTATGAATCCAAACGTAGCTATCTATGGTTGGGGTCTTTATTGGTGGATTGTCAAACTTCAAGATGACGTAAGCCCAGAATTCAAGAAGGAGCTTTCCGACTGGTTCCAGAACAAGGATGACATCTGCACCGGTTTTGAGTGCGCAGACGGCGGAGACTTTGACTTCTTCTGCGGCAACCACATGCGTGTTCTTGATAACCTGCTCAGCAGTGTTATCGGTCCTTGGCGTGACCGCCCAGAAATTAAATTTGTACATCTGCTGCCTGTTCGCAGGGTTATCCGCGAAGGCAACGTCAACCAGTTTGACGCAAAGAAAGACTATCGTAAGTTTATCTGGGGCGAGAAAGAAAAGAAGCGTCTTTTCGAGGTCCAGGACAAGATTGACAAAGACGACTTCGCTATTATCGACGCAATTAACAACACGCCTTCAGCTGGCGATATGCTCGACTTTGACGTTATCGCTAAGCTCTCCGGCCTTGATGCGGCTCAGATGAAGAAGGATCATGTTGAGGTCATCGACAATCGTCGCCTCATTCTTCCTATGATTTATCTGAATCCAATGAAGCTTGGTCTGAAGAAGACCTTCTTCCTCGTACGTCTCTTCCAGAACACCCCGAGCTATCGCAAGGCACAGATTGCCGACGAGTTTGCAGAAATTCCAGAATTCATGACAGTAAACGAGATTACCGACTCGTTCTACGACATTCATCTGGGCATTTACACAGACTTGGTCGACGGCGATGCACTGCGTAAGAAGATTGAAAGCTACGGCGAAGTAGAAGACGTATACCAAGCTGACATTGTCCGCGACTATCGTCGTTGGGTTGCAAGGATGGATGATGAAAACGGTTATTGGGAAGAGTGCGTCATGACAGACGACTTCCTCCAGGATAGAACCGTTCCAGGCTACACCTGCCCGTTCTCCTGCAGCACGGACGTTCCGGGGGTGAAGTAAGATGAAGGTTGAACACGTAAGAAAGTATGTTGTCGACAATCTAGAGTACGCCCTCAACCCAAGCTCCATTGCCGTAATCGGCGCAAGCCGTTATGACGGTAAAGTTGGTTATAAGGTTATTGAGGGTCTAAGGAACTGGGGTTATAAGGGCAAGATTTATCCTGTTAACCCACGTGCTACCGAAGTTCATGGCCTGCCGGCATATCACAACGCACGTGATATTCCTTATGACGTGGACCTAGCGTTTGTTGCAGTTCCTGCAAACCTCGTAAAGTCTGTTTTGGAAGACTGCGTGGCTAAGAAGGTAAAGGTTGTTGTTATTTCAACCTCTGCATTCAAAGAGATTGGCCGTGGCGACCTGCAGAATGAATTGACGCAGTATTGCCGCGACAACAAGCTCCCGCTGATTGGCCCGAACCTGGTTGGTATGGGAAGCCCGTACAGGCACTTCAACTGCGGCTTTATTCCTTACCTGCCTATTGAAGGCCCGGTAGCCATGATTTCTCAGTCTGGCGCAAACTTACTTGCTGCATTAGGCACTTCTCAGAAAGATCACTTCGGCATGAGCTTCTTTGTTGGTCTGGGCAACAAGGCTGACGTTGACTTCTCAGAGTTTATTGCCTTTGCAGGTAAAGACGAGGATACCAAGTGCGTATCGGTCTATATTGAAGGTCTCGATAGTCCTGAGGCATTTGTTGAGGCTTGCAAGGACGTTCATAAGCCTATCGTTACGATTAAGGTTGGCGCTTCAAAGATTGGTGTTAAGGCAGCATTTGCACACACCGCATCAGAAAACGAAGGCATTGCTGACTCGTTCTATGATGACATCTTTAAGAAGGCTGGCGCTATTCGTGCAACGACTTGGCAAGAGTTCTTGGATATCTCACTTGCCCTCGGTATGCAGCCACCACTTAAGGGCGACAACGTCGTTATGATTACTAACGGCGGCGGCTCTGGTCTGTTAAGCTGCGACCACTTCGAGCGTATCGGTATGCCGCTTCATGAGCTTAAGGATATCTCCCCGAGCTTGGCTACCCGCATTAGGGCTTACATGCCGATGTTCGGCTCTCCATTAAACCCAGTCGATATTTCTGGTACTGCTTCTCCAATTCAGTACAAGGGCGCATTCCGTCAGGCTATGCGTGATCCTAACGTAGACGGTATCTTAGGTTCTATCTGCCCATCTGCTGTTACTGATGTACCTGCAGTTACCGACATCGTTATCGAGCTGCACGAAGAGTTCAAACATCTTGGCAAGCCATTCATCATGGAATGCCAGGGCGGCGAGGAGTGCCAGGAATCTATCATGAAGCTTCGCGACCATGGAATTCCTGCCTACCCAACTGCAGAACAAGCCGTCAACGCAATGCATGCGCTTTATCAATACGGACAGATTGCAAAGCAGAAGAAGTAGTAACCTCCTTTCGAATTCTTACGAATTCGCAGACGGCTTATGCGAAGGGCTGCCACACCACGCGTGGCAGCTCTTTTCTTTAAAAACTTCTCTGATACGACCTTTGCTATGAATCAATAGATTTGAGAGAAAAGTTAAGCTCTCTGCGTCTATAGTCAGCACTTTTCAGGATGACCTCCACACGTCCACCGAGGCGATAGACTTTCCCGGAGTCTTGCCCAACGAGACAGTAACGCAAAGCATCTAGAGCGAAGTACTCATGCCCCAAATCCTGTGTTGATACCAGTCCTTCTGCTGTATTCTCCAAGCGAACATAGATACCATAGGTTGCAACACCCGAAATAACAGCGGGAAAAGTTTTACCAATGAAAGAAGCCATATATTCGATAATTTTGACTTCTTGAGATTCAAAAGCCGCCTTTTCGGCTATCCGCTCCATTTCAGAAGAGTGTTGTGCAATAGGCCCGAGCTCTTTTACTTCTTGGGAGAATTTTTCTGGTCGCTTAACCAGCTGAGCTTTAAGCATGCGATGCACCATCAAATCTGGATACCTCCTAATAGGAGAAGTGAAATGAAGGTATGCAGGGCTTGCTAAACCAAAATGCAGATCACAGTATGGCTCATATGTTGCGCGCTTCATCGACCGAAGTACCAGTGTTGAAACAAGCTCACCTTCGGGCTTTTCTCGGCTTAAGGCTAAAACCGCCTGAATTGCATGCGGCTCTCCGACCATAAATGCCTGCTTGTTGATATGACGAAACCACGAAAACTCTTCAAGGATTGGCATCAGAGCCTCGAGACTGTCGGGGCGCGGCGCATCATGAACACGGTATATAGCGGGCCAGTTGGCATTTTTTAGGTGCTGTGCAACGGTTTCGTTGGCAAAAATCATTGCTTCTTCGACAAGAGATGTTGCTTCAGTCCTCAAACGTATCGCAATACCGAGAGGATGGCCCGCCTTGTCTAACTGCACTTTTGCTTCGCGAGACTCAAAGTCAAGGCCGCCGGCGATATTCCTTGTCTTGATTCTTTTATGCGCAATGTGCTGCAAAGAAAAGAATTGTTCCCGTAGGTCCTGCTCTTTAACTTCCCTATTAATTTCTACATTTGGAAACTCATCTGCATGCGGCATTTCGTCTTTTTTATCTGCTCTAAGCACCGCTTCGACATAGTCATAGGTTAGCCGAGCAGATGATTTGATAACCGACTCATATATCTCATAGTCAAGCAGACGAGCCTCATCGTCTATAAAAATATCAACGGTAAAAGCAAGACGGTCTTCGTTTGGCTTGAGCGAGCACAACCCAGCTGAGAGTTCCTCGGGTAGCATCGGCACCACCCTATCAACGAGATAGACACTCGTTGCACGTCGTCGCGCATTTAAATCGAGAGCAGACGACCACGGAACATAGGCGCTGACATCAGCAATATGAATACCGAGGCGTAACACATCCCGGTTGTTTCGCTTAACCCGCTCCACTGACAGAGCGTCATCAAAATCACGCGCATCTACTGGGTCGATGGTAAAAATAAGGCGGTTGCGCAAATCCCTATACCCGCAAGACAAAGCCTCGGTTATGCCAAGCTTGGCACCACGAGCCTCTTTGAGTGCTGCCTCGGAAAACTGTGTTTCCAAATCATAGCGGTCAATAATGACTTGGATAGGAAGAAACTCATCTTCCTCATCCCCCAGCACTTCTTCTACAACACCCGTTGCAGCCGTATGACGGTCCGGGTAGGTTCTAATACGCACCCGAACCATAGATCCATCGGGTATATCAGGATTGTCTTTTAGCAGGGTGAAAATATCATGGTGGATGCGCGAATCTTCTGGAACTACGATGCCGAATGGTTCGGAAATTTCATAACGGCCAATTATCGTATCGTGAGCATGCTCGATGATACGTACCACCCGAGCAACCGGATTTCCTGCATGAGCGCCTTCGCGACTCGGCCCATGACTATGGCGCCGGTTTCCTCTTTTTCCCTGCGGCAGTGTGGCAATTTCAACTAAATCGCCGTCAAAGGCCGCATTGGTTTTTGAAGCAGGGATAAAGAATTCACCTTCGGCGGTCTGCACGAATCCAAAACCGCGAGACGAAATTTGTATGAGACCACGCGGATTGCTGCGGTATTGGCGCTTTCTGTGCTTTGACGATTTCGCCATCGCAGTCACCTAAGCAAGCGACTGGGCAGTTCTTAAAGCAAGATTTTTCTGATTGTCAGAGCCGGAGGTTGAAGAAACCACCATGTCAGGCGTCACACCTTCGCCGTTAATTTCATGACCACCGGGGGTTAGGTAATACGCAGCGGTATACCTAATTGCTCCACCAAAGCTTAAGTCGCGAATGACCTGAACACTCCCCTTGCCCATGGTCGTTGTGCCAACAATGGTCGCGCGCTGGCTTTCCTTCAGGGCCGCTGCCAAAACTTCTGAAGCTCCGGCCGTATTCTTGTTCACCAATACGACAAGCGGTTTGTTTGTGGCAACATCACCATTCGCAGACTGGGCGGTTGTCCCGGTTTTTGTTTCTACCTGGACAACAGTGCCACCCTCCATAAAAAGATCAGCAACGCTCACGGCTTGGGTCAAATATCCACCGGGATTATCGCGCAAGTCCAATACATAGGACTGAGCACCACCGTCTTCGCAAGACTTTATAGCGTCTTGTACGGCATTATCTGAATCTTGGGTAAACTGCTTAATTTTGATATAGCCAACACCATTGTCGACTTCGGAGCTTACATTCTTTTCGTTGTAAACCGAGCAGGTAAGCGTTGTCGTATATTCTTTTCCGCCATCCGCTTCTAAAGAGTCGGGTCGGCGCCACGTTATAACAACACTGTCGCCATCTTCCTTGTTAATGGCTTCTGTTACATCACTTACCGACCAGGTCTTATTGCTGTTTCCATCAATAGCTACAACAAAGTCATTCTGTTTGACGCCCGCAACTTGAGCTGCGGAATTATCGAAGATATCTACCGCATACGCCTGACCATTGTACTCGGCAAAAAGCACACCAATTCCGGTGTAGTCATGAGAAGCGTTTTGCTGTAACTGGGAATACTCCGCTGGGGTGTAATAGCGTAAGTAGGAGTCATCACCCTGCGATATATAAGCGGAAAGTACCTCTTGGGATGTGGCGTCGAGGTCAAAGGAGGCCATGCTCTCACCCTCAAGAAGCGCCTCGACCTCTGCAACACGGGCTGCAAGCGAAGTATAAGAATCAGTGTCTGACCCTGCGCCATTCGCAGAAAGTGCTTCTGAGTCCGTTTGTACATTGAACCCGAGATCCTGGATAAGACTCACATTACTGCGAAGTGCAAATCCTAAGATGAATGCAAGAATAAGGGCAATAGCAATACTAAAGCCCTTGATTAAACGCAGATTGCGGGCCCGCACTTTCCGTGCAGACGCCGCAATCTTGTTGCTGTCCAAATAACGCGACATACCAAACCTTTACCTTGAAGGTATTCTGAAGTGCTAGACCTTCAGATAACGGCGCATCGCGAATGCTGAACCAATAAGACCGATAATAAGACCCGCCACAATAAGAGCAGCATACACGCTTAAGAATACCGACGGTTCAAGGTTGATAGGAAGAAACGCCAATGCTCCTTGAATACGCGTGAGAGCCACCTGGTGAATAATTTCCAGAGCACCTACCGCGAGCAAAGATCCGATAAGAGCGTTTAGCGCACCTTCCATCAAGAACGGTCCACGGATAAATCCATTCGAAGCGCCTACTAATCGCATAATAGCGATTTCGCGGCGACGAGCAAGAATTGCCAAACGAATGGTGTTGTTGATAAATACCATCGCGATAAAGATAAGCAGGATGATAAGCGCAAGACCAATGTAGCGGATATAGGTGGTCAGTGCGAACAGTCTCTCAACGGTCTTTTGTCCATACTTCAAAGAATCGCCCGGGTCATCAGGATTGTCGCAGATATTCTTGAATCCATCATAGTTCTGGATGGTCTCTGCTACCGAAGTAACCTGCTGAGGGTCAGACAACTCAACATTGATTGATACAGGAAGAGGATTCTTGCCATCAAGCTGGTCAACAATCTCAGAGCTTGAAGACATGGAGTTACGGAAGTCTTCAAGTGCTTGGTCTTTGGTTGTAAACGTAACATTTGCCACACCATCAAGACCACGAATATATTCTTCGACCGCATCAATTTCTGACTGCTGAGCGTCGTCGGAAAGATAGGCGGTGATATTTACTTCGCTTTCCACCGAATTCACGATGTTTCCGACCATAACGCCGCCAATCAAAAAGATGCCAATGATGAACAGCGAGAGGAAGATGGTAACGATAGAACCTAAGGTTGTAGACAGGTTACGTGCAAAACCAGTAAGTGCCTCGCGAATAAAATAGAAAAAGCTAGACATTGATACCGTACACCCCCCTGTCCTGGTCACGCGTGAGATGCCCGTTATCAAGTGCAATAACGCGCTTACGCATGGTGTCTACCATCTCGCGGTCATGAGTCGCAACGAGTACGGTCGTACCGGTCTTATTAATCCGAAGTAAAAGATCCATAATCCCGCGCGAAGTTTGCGGGTCGAGGTTTCCTGTTGGCTCATCGCAAACAAGCACGGGAGGCCTATTCACGATAGCGCGGGCAATAGAAACACGCTGCTGTTCGCCACCGGAAAGCTGGTCAGGGCGTTTATTCAACTTGTCGCCTAAACCAACCAAGCGTAAAACCTCGGGAACCTGAGTGCGCACATAACTGCGGTTTTTCCCGATTACCTCAAGTGCGAACGCAACGTTTTCAAATACGGTCTTGTTCGGTAGCAGCTTAAAGTCTTGGAAAACACACCCAACGTTTCTGCGCAGATATGGAACGCGCCAGTTCCTCATGGTTGTTAAATCTTCATTCGCAATGTAAATCTTTCCGGAAGTAGGCTTAAGTTCACGAATGATGCTTCTGATAAAGGTGGACTTACCTGAACCGGAATGCCCTACCAAAAAGACGAACTCGCCCGCATAAATCTGCAGGGAGATATCATTTAGTGCCGGCTTGTTTGGCTGGGCTTCATAGATTTTTGTTACATGATCGAAGGTTATAACCGGCTTGCCATATCTATGCTGGTTTTCTTCAACTTCAACCACTGGAAGTATTGTTGAGAGCTTCGACGTCGACTGCCGCGCATGCGCAGCGCGGCGCCTCGGTTGACGCTGTCCGCCCCCCTGGTTGATTTCGTTTGTCACAGAATGCTCCGTTCAAATAGTCAAATACTGAGACAGGTGAAATTTTAGCAGACTTAGTTTCTTGACAATACGTTCTTCACAGCTTCGACAACAGCGGCAGAGTCCATACCGAACTGCGTCATAAGTTCTTCGAACTGTCCTGATTTTCCAAAGGTAGATTGCATACCAACAAAGCGGAGCGGAACTGGGTTTTTCTGTGCAGACACCGCAGCAATAACCGACCCTAAACCACCGTATATACTGTGTTCTTCAACGGTAACTCCACAGCCTGTTTTTGCAAGCGATCCAAGCACGGTTTCCTCGTCGAGCGGCTTGACTGAAAAGACGTCAATAACCTCAGCATCGATGCCTTCTGACGCAAGCACATCTGCTGCACGCAAAGCCTGCTCGACCTCAACGCCACAGGCGAGAATGCTCACATCACTTCCCTCGCGCAAAACATATGCACGACCAAGTTCAAGCTCTGATCCTGGCGCATATACAGCTGGAACTTTCGCACGACCCATACGGACATAGACCGGACCTTCAGTCTGCGCTGCGATGCGGATGGCTGACTTAGCAGCCGTGTAGTCGGCAGGGACCAAAACTCGCATATTCGGGAGCACATTCATAAGCGCAAGGTCTTCAAGCATCTGGTGACTTCCGCCATCAGGGCCAACAGACAGACCTGCATGTGTAGGTGCTATTTTCACGTTGAGATTGCTATAGCAAACGGTGTTTCTAATTTGGTCATAAGCGCGCCCGGTGCCAAATACCGCAAAGGAACCAGTAAAGGCTATTTTGCCCGTAAGGGAAAGGCCGGCGGCCACATCTATCATGTTCTGCTCGGCAATACCGGCGTTAAAGAGTCTCCCCGCATTTTCAGGAGATGCATCCGCAAACTTTTTCGTTGTTGTTGAGCCAGATAAGTCAGCATCTACCGCAACAATAGGAAAACCCTCTTGAGCCAACTCGGCGAGTGTTTCGCCATAAGCAGCACGAGTTGCCTTTTTCTCTAAAGCCTCTTCAGCACGCGCAAGTTCTACCATCTCTTGTCTTTCTCTCCTTCAGCAACTACTGCGCCATCAGTTCTGCTATTGCCTCTTGAGCCTGGTCAGCAGAAGGGGCTTTACCATGCCACGAGACTTCATTTTCCATATACGAAACGCCCTTACCCTTAATGGTATGAGCAATAAATACATGTGGTTTACCACCACGGTCCTGCTTTACTTGCTTAAATGCAGCTATCAAGGCATCTATATCGTGCCCATCAATCTCATGCACATCCCAACCAAAAGCCTCAAACTTTGAAACTAAGCTTGCAGGATTGCATACCTCAGACGTGGGACCATCAATTTGGAGATTATTGCGATCAACAATAGCTACCAAGTTATCAAGCTTATGGTGTGCAGCGAACATCGCGGCCTCCCAAACCTGGCCTTCTTCGCATTCGCCATCGCCCAAGAGTACAAAGACCGTCTCGTCTGTCTTGTTGAGCTTAATGCCTGCAGCCATACCGCAGGCAATGGAAAGGCCCTGCCCAAGTGAACCCGTTGAAACTTCGACACCAGGCAAAAGGTTTGAGTCGGGATGTCCCTGAAGACGCGAATGCGGAGCACGCAAGCTCATGAGTTCATCGGTGGGAAAATAACCCGCATGAGCGAGCGTCGCATAGAGCGCCGGTGCCGCGTGACCTTTCGCCAAAATAAAGCGGTCACGACCTTCAAGCTTGGGATTTTTTGGATCGTAGTGTAAGACCCCGCCGAAATAAAGAGCACAAAGAATATCTGTACAGGAAAGAGAGCCACCGGGATGTCCGCTTCCAGCCCGGGCTATCATCTTGATAATATCAACCCTGACCTGCGTTGCTAGACTCGTCAATCGTGCTGTTTCCATCGAGGCCCTCTCCTCTTGTTTCGCGGCGTACCGCAGTTCATTCTACAATGAAATTCGTCTCGGTCTTCCACTATTTAGATAATTATTGTGATGCCTTCCATTTGTGGTAGCCAATGACAAATTCATCTAGATCTCCGTCGAGAACTGCTTCGACATTTCCAGTTTCAATATTAGATCTCAGGTCTTTCACGAGTTGATACGGATAGAGCACGTAGTTGCGAATCTGGCTCCCAAAAGAGTTGTCCATCCGGTCACCGCGCAACTCATTAATTTCTTGGTCTCGCTTGCGCTCTTCAATTTCATAGAGCTTTGCGCGTAGCACCCTAAAGGCAGCCTCTTTATTCTGCAACTGGCTCTTCTCATTTTGACAGGTGACAACAATACCCGTTGGAATATGGGTTAAACGCACTGCTGAGTCGGTCGTATTGACGCTTTGTCCGCCCGGACCACTGGAGCGATAGACATCTACGCGCACATCAGCAGGGTTGAGGTTGATTTCTATATCGTCGGGCACCACAGGCAATACCTCGACGCTTGCAAAGGTTGTATGGCGGCGCTTTTTGTCATCAGTTGGTGAAATGCGAACAAGACGATGAACGCCTGACTCACTTCGAAGCATGCCATAGGCATTTCGTCCTTCAATTTGAATCGTTGCCTTATCGAGGCCGATGACTTCACCCGGAACAGCGTCAAGGATTTTTACCCGCCAAGACTTTTTCTCGGCATACCGGACATACATACGGAAAAGCATTTCAGTCCAGTCCTGCGCTTCAAGTCCCCCGGAACCAGGGTTTACAGACAAGATGGCGTCACCCGCATCAAAGCGACCGGAAAACCATGAACTTACTTCAAGCGAATCTAAGAGGGTTTCGAGCTTTTTTGCATCTGCGAGGACTTCTGCCTTAAAAGCCTCATCATCTTGGACAAGCTCAAAGGCGGTCTGCATGTCTTCAAGCAAAGACTGAGCATCTTCGTACTCTTGGATAACATCCTTAAGCGCACTTGCCTCTTTGGATATCTCTTGAGCTAGAGAAGAGTCGTCCCAAAATCCCGGTTGGGCCATCTGGACTTCAAGCTCAGATACCCGTTTCCGTTTTTCCTCGATATGCAAAAACGCATACGCATCAGATACGCGACGCGCAAGCGAATCAATATCTTTCTCGTCTAGTTCTTCCATACCCGTCCCACTCATTAACTCCAGTTACGTCATTGTCGCGCAAACTCAAAGCGAGTTGCTTCATCAAGAATCAAGAGTGAGAAAATCAAAGATAACGGCCATGACACTTCTTGAATTTTTTACCGGAGCCGCAAGGGCAAGGGTCATTTCTGCCAACGTTGGCATAGGGGTCGTCCTTGTCCTTCACGTATGTTTGAACTTTTCCTTGGCTTGGCTTCGGCACCGAGTCCTGCCCTGCTGCTGCCTCGGCTCCCCCCTGCGCTTGTGCTTGCGCACGTGCTCCTTCTGCAGCAAGACGTGACTGCTGCTGTCCTTCAAGTGCCTGTTCCGGCGATGAGTAGCTGACCTTACCAGCAAGCGGATTGCGCTCTTCGCCCAAATCGGGTTCTTCTTCTTGAACCGCAATCTGAAGACGTAAGAGCGTGCGAATATAGTCCTCGTACATGCCGCGAGTTAAGCTCTTAAAGGCGTTATAAGCTTCCTCACGGTATTCAGTGAGAGGATCGCGTTGACCATAAGCGCGCAGGCCAATGCCAGCACGGAGGTAGTCCATATCCTGCAGGTGCATCATCCACCTTGTGTCCATGATGCGAAGCATAACCTGAGCCTCAAGCGTGCTCATTACTTTCGTGCCAAGCATCTTGGTCTTTTCGTCGTAGACATCTTCTAGATAGTCAATGATGACGTCAGAAAGCGTATCAGGGTCCTCGTCTACATCGTAGTCTTCAGCATGATAACTTGCTCCAGTCATGCTTGAAGTCCATCTATCAATTGACTTGTAGTCCCAATCTTCACTCGTCGTTTTCTCAGGACAATTCTCGTCAATCATGTCCTCGACCAAATCCTCGATGATTTCTGGAATGCGCTCGGACATGTCCTTGCCATCGAGGATAGAATTTCGTTCTTCATAGATAGCTTGGCGTTGTAGGTTCATAACGTCGTCGTATTCGAGGACGTTTTTACGTGCGGCAAAATGCATGGTCTCAACCTGGCGCTGGGCACTTTCAATAGCCTTGGTAACCATATTGGCCTGAATAGGCATATCTTCAGGCATTTCGTTCTTTTCCATCATGCGCCCGATGGAATCCATACGGCTTCCGCCAAAGAGACGCATGAGGTCATCTTCAAGCGAAAGATAGAACTGAGTAACACCCGGGTCACCCTGACGTCCGGAACGACCACGAAGCTGGTTGTCAATACGACGAGACTCATGACGTTCAGTACCAATAACGGCCAGACCGCCTACTTTGACTACTTCTTCGTGCTCTTGTGAAGTAATCTCCTCGGCGTCTACACGAGCTTGGTCAATTTGCTCTTCGGTCGCTTCGTCGGGATCGATACCCTGGTCACGTAAAATATCTTCAGCAAGAATTTCGGGGTTACCACCGAGCAAGATGTCGGTACCACGACCAGCCATGTTTGTTGCAATAGTCACGGCACCCACACGACCAGCTTGTGCAATGATATGAGCCTCGCGTTCATGATTCTTCGCGTTGAGAGTTTCATGTTTGATACCGCGCTTGTCCAGAAGACGCGAGAGCTTTTCAGAACTTTCAATGGAGACCGTACCAATAAGACACGGCTGACCAGCACTGTGGCGCTCGCTCACGTCATCAGCCACCGCATTAAACTTTGCATCGATAGTGCGATAGATAAGGTCGTTCTTATCTTCACGAATCATCGGTTTATTCGTCGGAATTGTCACAACGGGTAAGTTGTAAATCTGGCGGAACTCAGAGTCTTCGGTCATAGCCGTACCAGTCATACCAGACAGCTTGTCATAGAGGCGGAAGTAGTTTTGCAGTGTAATGGTTGCCAGTGTTTGATTTTCCTCGCGGACCCGAACGTGCTCTTTTGCCTCAAGGGCCTGGTGGAGACCCTCAGAATAACGACGGCCTTCCATGATACGTCCGGTGAACTCATCAACAATCTTCACTTCGCCATTGACAACGACATAGTCGACATCGCGGTGGAATAAAAACTGAGCTTTAAGAGCTTGTTGCAGGTGATTTGCAAGTTGACCAGATGGGTCGGCATAGATATTGTCGATGCCGAGTAAGTTCTCAATCTTCGTTAAGCCGCTTTCCGTTGCGTTAATGGTTCGCTTTGCCTCATCCATATCAAAGTCGATATCGCGGTGCAAACCAACCATAGCACGAGCAAACTTTTGGTAGGTGTCGGCAGCCTGACTTCCGGCACCAGAAATAATCAACGGGGTTCGCGCTTCATCGATAAGAATGGAGTCAACCTCGTCGACGATAGCGAAATGATGACCACGCTGGACACGTGCTTCTGCCTTTGTGACCATGTTGTCGCGCAGATAGTCGAAACCAAATTCGGAGTTTGTACCGTAGGTAACATCGGCATCATAGGCAGGTTTTTTCTGAGCTGGCCTCATGCCATTTTGAATAAGACCTACGTCCATTCCCATGAAGCGATATATCTGTCCCATCCACTGGGAGTCGCGCTTTGCCAGGTAGTCATTGACGGTCACTATATGAACACTGTCGCCGGTTAAAGCATTAAGATAGCCTGCAAGCGTAGAGACCAAGGTTTTACCTTCACCGGTTTTCATCTCGGCAATCTGACCATCATTAAGCACCATACCGCCAATAAGCTGGACATCGAAGTGACGCAGTCCAAGCGTGCGAACACTTGCCTCACGAACCGCCGCAAAAGCCTCCGGCAACACATCGTCAAGACTTGCCCCCTGTTTAAGGCGACGGCGGAATTCACCGGTCATAGCCCGCAAGTCCTCGTCGGACTTTGCCTGCATAGTCGGTTCTAACTCATTAATTTTTGATACGACTTCCCCATATTTTTTAACCTGTCGACCTTCGCCGGCAGTAAGAATCTTTGACAAAAAGCCAGGCATAAACCATCAACTTTCTCTTGTACTTCGCTTGCTTCTGTACTCTAACACACCGCAGATGAATAAACGTTTCCCTAGGGCTCAATCCCTATAATCGTCACGCCTTGAAAACCAATCCGTAACCTAAAGAAGCAGCGCCGTAAAACTACGGCGCTGCGCTCCGAAATTTCGAGAAAACCTCGGTTTAATATCCACTTGCAATACCATGAATACCGTCCAATAGATTCTCCTTCTCTCCGAAGCCTCTTCCTTATCAACTGTATGACTCAAAGAGAGCAAGCCTGAACTTTGAGTCGTAAACCACGTAGTGAAATGAAGCAACACCCCTTTCGAATTCGAACTGACTCTGCAAACTCAAACAAATGTCAAAGTACGAGCGTCTGTGTACTTTGTAGCGTTTCCTCATACAGGCAGATAAGTTCCTCGGAAGGATCGATGCCAAGTTCGTCAGCAAGTGTTTTTCTGCACGTGAGAAAAGTTTCGAGTGCTGCCGTTCGTTGACCGGCAGCGATGCGCGCTTTCATGAGCGTTGCATAGGCATCTTCACGCAGAGGGTCGCGCCTAATAGCAGCATTGGCATAAAGAAGAGACTGCTGCACACTCCCCTCGCGAATATGGCGCTCTGAAGCTGCAACCATGGCATCAACCAGGCGGATGCGAGCATTGTCGCGCGCTCGCACGATATCGTCGTTTTCCAGCTCCGCAGGCATAAGGTCGTCGGCAAAGCAGGTATCAATTTCGCTATAGAGGTCTGTCCAAGCACTGCCACCACCGAAGAGGAGTCGGTTACATACCTCATCAAATCGAGCATAGTCACTCTCAACATAGGCTGCATTCAAACGGCAGGTTTTCTGATGTCGACACAGATAGGGACAGGACCCATCAGGAAGCATCAACGCACGCCGCAGTTGACTCCAAACGGAATAAAAGTTCTTTCGAGCAGTATCAAGCTCCGAATTAGGCCAAAGCGACTGGGCAAGCTCATCGCGGGACCGTTCTCTTCCACGACTAATAACTAAAAGTGCAAGCAGCGTTTTGGACTTCTGACGCTTAAAAATCTGCGGTGGCAACAATTCAGCACCCCGGTAGACGCTGATGCCACCAAAGATATTGATGCGAATGAAAGGAATGAATTCTTTGCGCGCTTTGTTTCCATACGCCGCTGAGCTGAAATTTGTTTTTTCAAAGGGTGCAGAGATTTCATTCATACGAACAGCCTCTTCGCGAGACAGCTCTTCATGATACGTTTGTTGCTGGCCTTGCATGCTTAGCTTCGTATCGCGAGCAAACAAAACTTGTGAGGATTTCAAAGTTCTCTCGGAACTGAGAAGTCCTGCCTTGCGTACTTTCTCGAGACCTTCGACCGCAAGAGCACAGAAAAGATTGGGAGTGGCCAAGATATGTTCAATCTGGTCATGAACCAAAGCCTCGATATCTGCTAGACAGGATCCGAGACCCTGCATGCGCGCAAGCGTTGTCTCATTACGTTTCGCTTGGGCAAAAAATTCGCAAATCCAAGCTCCAGCGACTAGGCAGATATCGTCAGACCCGCCCGCTCGCTGTAAAAGCTTCCAGAGTTGCACGAGCTTACCGGGAGACTTCTTCTCACAAAGACTGACAAGCGCTAAAAACCGCCAAGCCGACAGGTTTTGCGATGACAGGCTGTTTAGCCAATCGAATGACTTCTCTGAAAATGGCAGAATTCTTTGCAAGATAAGAACCGTGGTATGCAGAGCCTTTTGGACCTGTACCTCATCCGAAAAGCGCATGAGCAAGACAAGAGCAGATAGACGCGCTTCATCTTCTTCCCCAGGATTAAAGCCAAGGTAGGTTGCCAGCTCCCTTGCGCGATTTCCATCACCAAGGGCTAAAAGTCGCCATGCTTCATGCGCCTCCGATAAACCGCCGGGATGTTTCCTTCTTTTGCAAGCGTGCGCATAGAGGCGGTGCGCTTCAAAGATACACACCTGCCCAAAAAGGTCCCATGCATGTTTGCGCTCCCACAAAAGAGCAGCTTCCGAAGAAGAGAGTGCCTCGATTACCTCGCATGCTCGCGCTGATAGGCCTGCTTCCAATAAGGTAGAAGCCCAGTACTCAGATAGATCTACATCACGTTTGTCCTTAATCACCTCTGAGAGGATTTCGAATTTCGGACGAATAGCGGAAAGGATATCCCGCACCGCAAAACAGGGAGCATTGAACTGGTCTTGGTGAGCATTCAATCCAAGATAGGGATAATTTCTCGCCAAGTGCGAAAGGAGCGAATCGCAGCATAAAAACTTCGAAGACAAAAGATCAATACTGCCATTGCCCATCAGCAAGATGCTTGTAATGGCGAGGAGTACATCGCCGGGAAGCTCTTCACTTAAAATTTTCTCAAGAAAATGGAGCTCGCAGTCCTGCGTGGTTCCCCATCGCAGCGCAGGAATTCGATCAATGAGCCTGATATCGGTAAGAGAAAGTGCCCGCACCTGCCCGTCATGACTCAAAGCGGCCTCATAGTCGGTAAGAAGAAAGTCATGGGGAGATAGCTTTATGCGGTCATGTTGCAGCGAAGCAAAAGAGTCAGCTGCGGGAGGGCAAACCACTAAGACCTCACAGTTTTGCCGCATGAGCTCATCAAAAACGCGAGAAAGGTTTGTTGACCTTTCGGCACTGAGCGGTGGAAGACCGTCAAACACGGCAAGTCCCGGTTCGTCATCGGCTTCCATAATTTCGGCGTTTATATTGCCCGCATCCAAATCCCTTAAAAAGCACGGGCTTAAGCAGTCAAACCAAAAAACATGGTGAAAACTGAACATAGTCTCGGCGTATTCAAAGGCAAGAGAACTTTTCCCGAATCCGGAAGGCGCAACCAAAAAGCGTGCAACCTCGCGCTCTCTGAGTAATTTGGCCATCAGTTCTGGCCGTGAATAAATCCTGCAGGATAAGAACTGTGCGGGGCGGCGTCCCCGGCACGCAGATTTCGAAATGTACGATGTCACGATTCAACTTCCCTCATTTACATCTGAGGTTTGGTCGAATTTCGGAGTGTCACCATACTAAATAAATGAATGGTTGTGTGCAAGTTTCATTCCGAAAAATAATAATTATTTTGTATAAAGATACAAAATAAAGCAAAAATATGGTGAATTCAACGATAGTAATTCTCTTGCACTATCAAGAATTTTGTGGTTTGTCTTCGTCGTTTTTCCCCAAAAGTTTCGCGATGCGATCCGAGTATTCTATATCGGTAATCCCCGCTTCTTTTGCTAAGTCAAGCACCGGCGCATCGTTCCAGAGAGCCTCAAGACGGTAGTAATCACGTGCTTCTGGCTGGAAAACATGGACCACGATAATGCCATAGTCGAGAAGTGACCAAGCTCCATCTTTACTCGTTTCACGGTGAAGGGGCTTCACATGCCCTTCGATACGAAGCTTCTCTTCGATTTCGTCGATAATCGCATCAACTTGGCGGTTGTTGGCAGCTGTTGCGATAACAAAATAGTCACAAACACCAATAAGCTCTCCGACTTCCTGAACCATGATGTCAGTTGCCTTCTTTTCATTTGCAGCTCGAGCGGCAATGATGGCGCACTCTTTCGAACCGAGCTCTTCTAGGTTCTGCTTGTCCGCTGCGTTATCGACTTGGGTCATTAAGCTTCCTTTCTGGATTGTAGTTACCGCGACTCATAATCCTGCATCACAGATGAATAATAATTCCAAACATCAAAGGTACCGGGATAGATTGCCATATTGCGTTCAAGAAGGTAGGTAAGCGTATGCTTAAACACTTCAAAGAAGAGGCGGTCGAGCGGCACTGCACCGACCAGAGAGCGCAAATCATCGGCTCCTGGATAATCGCGCCCCGGTTCAATACTGTCTGCTACATAGACAACCATATCTAACGAAGACATATCAATTGCAGCAGAGGTGTGCCTTGCAATCGCCTCTAAAACATCTTCCGGAATCTGAGGAAACCGAGCACTAAGACGTGCGGCAGCTGTCGGCCCGTGCATCAGTTTGGGCATATGGTCATACACATACGGGTCAACCGCAACTCCCCAATCGCGAATATGGCGTCGCATTTCATCCATATCATGGGTTTTGTCCCAGTCATGCAAAAGGCCAGCCAAATAAGCCTTGTCCTGATCTACGCCATAGACCTGGGCAATTTCTCTTGCCGTCTTTGCAACTCGAAACATGTGCTTTGCAAGTTTCGGCTTCTTTGTTTGTTTAATCTCTTCCTTGCGCGCCTTGATAAAAGCCTTCGAAAAGACATCGGAATCATCAACTGACACTTCTGATTGTGCAGCAGAAAGCGGAGACGGACCTCGGTACAGTTCATGAATTTCAATGAAGTCCCACACCGGTTTTGACACGAGATACCGCACCGTTTCTCCCAAAGAGACACGAGCACGTAAATCGCTTGAGGAAACCGATAATGAGGTGACATCAAGGAAGTGAAGTCTGAATTGGTACTTCGATTCAAGTTCCTCTTGAATATGCGTGGGCACCTCGTATCCCGGGCGTCGTAGCACAATAATCTCGGCTAGCGATGCAATGACGGCACAGTCGCGCCACTTGCCGAGTGTCGCCGCGGCATCAGCGCCCACCATAAAATAAAAGTCCACATTATCAGGAAAATGTTTACGCAGCTCACGTAAAGTATCTGCAGTAAACGTCTTGCCACCGCGCTTAATTTCAATATCGCTCACATCAAAGGCTTCATTCGAACATGTGGCCAGGCGCACCATTTCAAGGCGTAGCGCGGCATCACTTACCTCTTGATCAAGTTTAAAGACGGGATTGTAGGTCGGAATAAACAAAACCCCATCAAGGTCAAAGGCACGACAAGCTTGGTCGGCGCTTGCCAAGTGACCGATATGAATGGGATCAAAGGTGCCTCCCATGATGCCGAGACGCCGTGGACTTCCATCAGCTCCTAAGGTATCAAAGCGTTTTGAAATTTCGTTCACTTAGGCGCGCACCTGTCCTTTTCCGCGCAGGATGTATTTATACGATGTAAGTCCCTCCAAAGCAAAAGGTCCTCGTACATGTAGCTTTTGGGTCGAAATGCCGATTTCTGCTCCTAAACCGAACTGTCCGCCGTCGGTGAAAGCAGTTGATGCATTTGCATAGACCGCAGCAGCATCTACTCCCGCAAGAAATGCCTCAATAGCACTTTCGTCGTTTGCAACAATTGACTCTGAGTGATGCGTACCGTAGGCATTGATGTGCTCAATTGCCTCTTCAACACCCGACACGAGGTGAATTGAAATTTCTGGGCCCAAGTATTCACGGCCCCAATCTTCAGGCGTTGCAGCAACGCAATCGATGCCAGCCTGGTCTAATATCTCTTTTGCTTGCGCATCAGCATGAAGCACCACACCCTTTTCGCGAAGGGCTGCTCCGATGCATGGCAAGAAACTTGGAGCAATCTTTTGATCTACAAGCAAAGACTCAGCTGCATTACAAACACCGTAGCGCCTGGTTTTCGCATTCATGACTATGCTTAGAGCCTCGCTCTCATCGGCAGAAGCGTGAACATAGACATGACAATTGCCTGTTCCAGTTTCTATGACTGGTACCCGCGCGTTCTCTACACAGTGGCGAATTAGTCCAGCGCCTCCGCGTGGAACAAGCACATCTACGACGCCATGGAGGTTCATGAGCTCATCGGTAGCACTTCGATCAGGCGAAGAAATGATACCGATGCAGCCTTCAGGAAAACCGGCACCCACAGCTGCCTCTTGCAAAATACGACCAATAGTAACGTTAGAGTGAAGCGCAAGACTTCCTCCGCGCAGAACAACAGCATTTCCCGCTTTCAGGCAGATACCGCATGCGTCCGAGGTTACATTTGGTCGTGCCTCATAAACAACGGCTACTACACCAAGCGGGACGGTTACACGCGTAAGTTCGAGGCCGCTGTCGAGCTTTCTTTTGTCAAGAACTTTCCCAACCGGGTCTTCAAGTAACGTAAGGTCATCGAGTGCTGCCGCCATATCAAACACGCGGTCTTTGTCAAGCATGAGGCGATCAAGGAGGCTTTCTGCCGTATTCTTCTTGCGCGCTTCTTCCATGTCTTTTTCGTTAGCGGCAACGATTTCTTCAGCCTTTTCGCGCAAAGCTTGTGCCATAGCTGCAAGCGCTGTATTGCGCTCAAGGGTTGTTTTCGAACCGAGAGAAACACTTGCCTCTTTTGCCTTTTCGGCAACTTTTCGTGCTTCTTTTCGGGCGTCTTGGTCTGACATAAACTCTCCCCTCCCGACTTCTTACTCGAAGACAATGAGTTCGTCACGGTGAATCAAGGGTTTTACCGCCAATTCAGCAAGAATACGGTTGCGCGATAGCTCTGCCCGTGTCTTGCCAATGGCAAGTTCTACTTCATCACTGCATGCAGACACCCGACCGCGCGCAAAGAGGTGACCTGTTTGGTCGAGAATATCCACAACATCACCCTCGTCAAAGTTGCCTTCCACCGCCGTGACACCAACCGATAGAAGAGAACTTCCCCGCTTGATAAGCGCCACTTTCGCGCCGGCATCAAGCGTGAGTTTTCCCCGCGAAGAGTCTCCGAGCGCTATCCAAAGCTTTCTCGGCGTTACTTCGTGCAGTTTCTTGCGTGCGGTAAAGATAGTTCCGACATCTTCACCATGTGCAGCGCGAACGATGACGCGATCCTTGCGACCTTGGCAAATGACCATAGGGATACCTGCAACAGCTAGAGCTCGGGCGGCTTGGATCTTGGTTATCATGCCACCAGTTCCCGATGAGGTTCCCGCCTCATCCGCAACATCGATAATATCTTGAGTAATGACATCAACTCGACTAATTAGCTTCGCTGATGGATCGTTTTTTGGGTTCCCATCATACAGACCATCGATGTCAGAAAGGATAATCATCAAATCTGCCTCAATAAGGCAAGCTACCAAGGCAGCAAGAGTGTCGTTATCTCCGAATCGAATGCGTTCGACCGAAACCGTGTCGTTCTCATTCACGATAGGCACTACACCCATCTCAAGAAGACGAAATATGGTATCGCGCGCATGCAGGTAAGCGCGTCTATCAGCTGTGTCCCTCCGGGTAAGTAAAACCGACGACGTAATCATGCCGTGAGCAGAAAATGCCTCGGCATACGCCGTAGAAAGGCTTGCTTGTCCGACAGAAGCAGCAGCCTGCAGGCTCGGCATATCGTGTGGCCGTGTCTTTATCCCCAAGGATTCTAGGCCACAAGCTATTGCAGCCGAAGTAACAATGATAGGCTGCCATCCTTCAAGCTTAATCTGCGCAACCTGGCTCGCTAAATTCTGCAAATAGTTACGATCGATGGTGCTCTCAGACGTAGTAAGAGTTGAAGAGCCAATCTTTATGACCAAGCGCTTGTCGCCGCTTGCCGAGATATGCTTTTCACTCATGCCTTGTATCATCAGATGTCCAATTCTCGGTAAATGTCCTGGGCAGTTGCAGCAGATTCAAACTGGAAAGCCCGTCCAACTATACGAACTTCGTCACCATCCACTGCACCGGCTTTTTCTAAAGCCTGCTCAACGCCAATCCTTTTAAGCCTATGTTGGAGAAAGGCCAAGGCCTCTTCGTTCTCCCAATCTGTTTGTACCACCATGCGCTCAACCTGTGGGCCTGAAACACGGAAAATACCTTCCGAAAGGCGCTTTACTTCGAAGTGTTTGTCGCGCGCATCGCGCTTATGCTCCCAGATATGGTCATACTGAACTTCGTTTGCTTCTTTTTCACGTGCAGCTTCTCGCAGCTCATGTACCTTTGTTGCGATAGCTGCCTTCAAGCTGTCTATACCCTCACCAGTTAGAGCACTAATACGGTAGAGTTTTGGATCAATGGGGCTTTCCGCAAACTCATTTTCCGCAGCAGCCAAGGAATCTTTTCTGACGCGGTTTGCTAGCCGCTCGAAAGCCTCTTCAGTTCCTGGTACATCAATCTTGTTTACAACGACAATACGTGGCCTTTCAGCAAGGCTTTTTGCATAGAGGGCAAGCTCATTATTGATAATCTCATAGTCTTTGACCGGATCGCGACCTTCCCAACCACCGGTTAGATCAACGATATGCACGATAAGTGCGGTTCTTTCGATATGGCGCAAAAATTCGTGCCCGAGCCCGCGTCCCTCGTGGGCGCCTTCAATAAGGCCAGGAATATCGGCAGCGACAAAACTTAGGTCACCGGAGCGCGCAACACCAAGGTTTGGCACCAAGGTTGTAAATGGATAGTCAGCGACTTTCGGACGAGCAGCGCTGATGCGGGCGATAAAGGAACTCTTGCCTGCAGACGGCATCCCAACTAAAGCAGCATCAGCCATGAGCTTCATTTCAAGCTCAATCCATCCCTCTTGGCCTGGCTCACCAAGTTCTGCAAAGGCGGGGGCTCGACGCGTTGAAGTCACAAAATGGATATTGCCACGTCCACCGTGTCCGCCTCTCATCACGATGACTTCTTCGCCGTCATGAGTAAGGTCAGCAATGGTTTCGCCCGATTCCTTTGTCTCTTCAGAGTACTCGCGCACTATCGTTCCGACCGGAACGCGCAAAATGCAGTCTTCACCGCGCGCACCATGCATGCGAGAACCCTTACCATGGGTGCCGCGCTCGGCTTTGAAGTGATGCTTGAATCGGTAGTCGATGAGCGAAGAGACGCTTCCATCAGCCCGCACGATGATATTGCCGCCATGACCACCGTCGCCGC
The DNA here is from genome assembly GCA_050945155.1 of Eggerthellaceae bacterium. Taxonomy (GTDB): domain Bacteria; phylum Actinomycetota; class Coriobacteriia; order Coriobacteriales; family Eggerthellaceae; genus JBMNSK01. The sequence goes on from JBMNSK010000015.1 coordinate 30,193, forward strand.
CATCCGGTCCACCCTTAGGAACATGGGCTTCACGACGAAATGACATGCAGCCAGCGCCGCCATCTCCACCTCGAACAAAGATATGTACTTTATCTACAAACATATGCTCCCTGATTATATAAGCAACGTGCCCCCTACCAAGAGGGGGCACGCAAACAATCAGATATTTGTCGCGAACCTTGGTCTTTACGACTTCGGGGTCACACTAATGCTACGACGTGCACCGTCATGGAACACGAGTGTTCCCTCACACAGTGCGAAAAGCGTGTCGTCCTTGCCGCGACCTACGTTCTCGCCTGGATGAAAATGGGTGCCGCGCTGACGCACGATGATATTGCCTGGCATTACATGCTGGCCAGCAAACATTTTCACACCAAGTCGCTGTGCGTGGGAGTCACGGCCATTCCTGGTTGAACCAAGACCTTTCTTGTGTGCCATATCAATTCCCTCCCTAGCTTATTCAGCGTCTTTAGACGCAGACTCAGTTTCTTTCTTATCTTCTGCTTTCTTAGCAGGAGCCTTTTTTGCAGGAGCTTTCTTGGCAGGTGCCTTCTTTTCAGAAGCCTTTGCCGTAGACGTCTTCTTCGTCGAAGCCTTAGCCTGAGAACCAGCCTTAGAAGTGCTTGCCTTCTTGGTGCTTGCCTTAGGAGCAGCCTTCTTAGTAGAAGCCTTAGCAGCTGTGCTCTGAGCTTCTGCTTTTGCGGCAGGCTCAGTCTTTGCGGCAGACTCTGCTTCTGCAGCAGGTTCAGCCTTTGCAGCCTTCTTTGCAGGCTTCGGGTTGTACTTCTCAGAACCGACAGAAACAATACGCACACGCGTCAGATTCTGCCTGTGACCACGCAGGCGCTTATAGTTCTTGCGCTTCTTGAATTTGAA
>JBMNSK010000016.1:0-30525 GCA_050945155.1 Eggerthellaceae bacterium
CGATGCAGGAGTCTTCTGCATGAAAAGATTCTGTCTTGCTTCCACCTTTAGCAGCAATTTTGCCAAAAACGCTAATAAAAACAGGCATTTGGTTTTCGATGAAATTACCTTCGTCACGGTTCTTAATTTTGTCGATAACCTGCTTTGTTTGCGAAGCTTCCCGCGTTAGTCCTTCTTCAATTTTTTCGGCGTCGTTAAGGTCGAAGATAGGGGAGTAGTTATCTACCGTTCTTACCCCGTAGGACGCATGAAGTGAAAGCCCCTTGTTCTTGAAGAGCTTTTTTAGGGCACGGTAGCTGCCACCCGCAGTAAGGCCATAGGTGCTCACTGAAAAGATATAGGGGTCGCCTTCAGTTTTTATTTCTAGTGTGGCAAATAGGTCCTCAATGATTTTTGGCAGATTCCAGAAATACGTGGGACAGACAATGCCAAGGGATTCCGGAGCCTTAATAGTCAATGGCCCCTTCGTATGTACGAGGTCATAGGCTTTGTCATTAAGTGCTGCTGCAATCTCTTCGGCTACATACTGACAATTTCCCGTTGCCGTGAAATACAGAATCATGAGCTATTCTCCTACCTCTGCGAAAGACCCTATCCTCACTTTCCAACTTAGTTAAGGTTAAGCTGCATGTAAATAGCCGAATCAGCGGGATTTTCGTTATAGCGGTCTATGTAGGAGAAGCCAAGTTTTTCGTAGAGACTGATGGCGCCTTTCATAAAAGGAAACGTATCGAGCCGTACCGCCTTGTACCCAATTTCTTTTGCTGCAGAGATAGTTTGCTCTAACAGTGTTTGGGCTATATGCTGGCCGCGGAATTCGGGACGTACATAGAGCCTTTTACCTCGCAGTAATCTGTTTCGCTTCCTGCAAGGGCAACACATCCGGCAAGATTGCCGTCTGCGTAGGCGAGAAACATTCTTCCGCGCGGGGGGTCATATTTCATCTCTGGACGGATGAGTTCTTCATCAAGGTTTTGGTGCTCAAGTACTCGGGATACTTCATCGTTACCTGATTTGATGCTGTTGGTATATTCCTCAAGCAAGAGAAGAAAATCATTCATGTGTTCCTTTGCTGAGATTACTTCGACCATGAATCCCCCCATTCTATTGCTGCTGTATAAAACGGCAGCATTTGTAAGCGGCGCTCGCCTTCTTTCAATTTCATCAGAGGCTTATTTACTCAGGGAAGTATATCGAAAGAGGGGTGTCGATTGATGATTTGACGTAATTCTGTAAAGATTACATGAGCCTAATTCTCGTTTCTAAGTTTTTGACCTACCTCAATATGGGGTGAAGAAATGAAAGAACATCACCGTTTTTGCGGAAGGTCTACCGTTGCACAGGTAGTAGATGAGCCAGCGTTTGAGGGGTTTGGCAGACTGCTTTTTCCGGTGGATCTGAACATCAAGAAAACCGCCACTTTGCAGGAAATTTCATCAAGTCGGGTATACCTGTGGTACTCAAATATTCAAGCGGGAAAAACCGTGGAAGTACTTAATAATCTCTACGACCGTGTTTTAGCTGGTGAAGAGATTTTTTACCCGCTCTATACGCAAGAGGAGCAAAAGAGAAATCCAAAACTGAAAGATACCGGAATCTTTTTTCTTCGCGGAGAACCAGGTGCCCGATTTGGCATCATGAACGCCGGTGGAGGCTTTTACTATGTAGCGGCGCTTCATGACAGTTTCCCGCACGCGTTAGAACTCAGCCGTCGCGGTCATAATGCATTCGTCTTAATCTATCACCCTGAATCTCCTTGGGAAGACCTTGGTCGTGCTCTTTGCTTTATCGAAGACCATGCAGACGAGCTGGCTGTGGACCCACTTGGGTATTCGCTTTGGGGCGGATCTGCCGGTGCTCGTATGGCAGCAGTGCTCGGGAACAGAACCAATCTTGAACGCATTACCGGACGAAAATCTATCGGTTGGCGCGAAGTGAAGTCCTTGCGTGAAGCGAACGCACCACTTGAGGCAGGCTGTCTTCCTCAGGCATCGGCAGTGATCATGCAGTATACGGGCTATAACATCTGTGCTGAAGATGATGCTCCGACCTACGCTTGTCTCGGAACGAATGACTCCATAGCGTCGTGACGGGGGATGGAAAGCCGTCTTGAGGAACTTGAAGCATTAGGCATCCCTACGGAGTTTCATGTGTACAGGAATCTTACGCACGGGTTCGGCCTCGGGAGTGGGACTGTGGCCGAAGGATGGATTGATGATGCGGTGAAGTTTTGGGACCGACAAATCTAGCCAAATTTCACCTGACTATCCGGTATAGGCATCCTCGCTGCCGTTGCTAAAGTCTTGGCGCGCAAGCCATGCCTCTTCTTCTTTGGTCTCCGGAATATCAATTCGTTCAATTTTGAAAATGACCGGGCGCGTTCCGTCATTGCAGCACGCAATCATCATGCGGTCATCGTTTGTCCAGGCATGCATGATAGAGCCACCTTGCAGTGCTGTGTAAACATAGCGGCTGATGGCATCCCATGCCTCACCACAGAACTTTCCGTTCATAAGGTGGTAAAAATCATCACGCTCCGGTGTACGCTTGAGGATAAATTCGTCGCCAGGTTTGAAGCAGGGACAGGGACCAGACTGCGGGTTCGCGAGATACTTTTCCTGCAATTCGGGAAATACCTTTGTTTCGAGAACGGTAATTTTACACTCGTATCTCATGATGGCGCTCCTAACGCTTGTCTTCGTGGCGCTTAGCAAACAGAAATACCCTATAGAGACCTAGGTTCATCATAGCCCTTCTTTATTCTATGACCTGCTTTATCTCCTGATTTATTGGCGGGCTAAGAGAACAACTGCCTCCATCAGGCACACGTAGAGAGGACTCGCGCTCAGATTCAAGCTTGTGAGCTGGTTGTTACTTAAGTCAATCTGAGTAAGAGCAGTATTAGCACGTAAGTCTATACTCTTGAGCTAGTTCTCGGTGCACAAAAGTTGGTCAAGGCCTGGGTTATCTTTCACGTCCAGCGTAGTCAGAAGGTTGCTGCTGCAGTCCAAGAATGCAAGAGCACCATTGTGGCTCAAATCCAGAACCGTAAGCTGATTTGAGGAGCAACTCATAACAATCAGGTTCGTGCATCCGCTTAGATTCAGACTCGTCAGTTGATTGTCGCTGCAAGAAAGATCTTTAAGCGCGGCGTTGTTGCTCACATCCAGACTCGTCAAATTGTTTTACGAGCATTGCAGATTTTCTAGGGCAGTGAAATGCTCTATCCCTTTGAGGCTGCTGATATGTTTATTCGTTACATTTATCGCGGTTACAGACTGAATCTCTTCTGTCGTCAACACGCCATCATGATTTGTATCGTAGGAAACGGATATTTGATTACGAAAATTATCATCAGGAAAATTCGCTGCGGTGATTGCGATGTCTCCGGCCGCATACGCCTGCTGTGTGAAGCCGTGCGCCATCAGAACTGCGGTTGCCATGAGGAGCAGGGCAAGGGCACACGATAAAGTTTTATGCCCTATGGTATTTGCTACCACTGCTTTTCTCCTTTCGCAGGCTACCACGGTAATTCTTCTTCATTTTTCATGAATAGGTTGGTTTCCGGCAGAAACTCAGAAGTACATTTTCATGAAGTCTTTGGTCATAGAAATTAGAAAATATAAGTGATGGAAAGTAATGCGAATTGTGACCTATTGCTTAGTTCACGACACAAATTTGCCTGTTCTTATGCCCATTGCCTAATCTCCCCTGCAGAAGAGTGCCAAATTCCTCCGGGCATCTATTCCAAGTACTCAAAATCCCTCTGTTATTCGTAGTTGTAGCTCCTGAGGTTTATCCCGGACGCTCGAACCTGTACTTTCAGGATTAAGTGTCACTTTTTCGATTTGGATATATTTCCGTATTCGGATGACAATTTTGTTCTTTGGGGTGGAAGTGGGTCCGTAGAATGACTTGAAATCAAGGCTTTTTCCGTATAGTCCTTAAACCCGTGACATCAGTACGACAGTCTCCACGTGGCACAAGACAGGCGAAAATATGACAAACGCCATACATCAAATGCGGAAACATTTCAAAAGCAATCAGGCCAAAAAACCGGAATTTATATTTTCGTATGTGGATTACGGTACTGGCCATGTCTTTTTGTCTGCCCGCTTCCGTATTGAATAGCAAATTTCGGACAACGGTGCAGACAGCCAAGGCACATGATGCACTGCTTTTTCACCCATACCGGTCTTCCATTTTTCATTTCAATGGCGTGGGCAGGGCATTTCTTTGCGCACAGGCCACATCCAATACAGACAGATGTTACACTGAGATTCGCTGTATCTCTCGTATATCCGTTATATAAAGCGAGTCCAATCTTTCCAGTAATGTAGGGCGTAGTCAGCCCCATATGCTTTCCTCTGACCTTGTCTCGGATTTGTTTTTGAAGCTCGACGATTTCTTCATCACTTTTTTCAAGGCGCTTATGAACCAATTTAGAATCAGAAAGATCAAAAATCGGTGTCCATGTATCAGGCATTTTTATATCGAAACAGGCGTCAAAAGAAAGCCCCTTTTCCATAAGAATGCGGTCTGCCATCGAAGCTGATGCACCGCTTGTCGTTCCGTATGTCGCGACATAATATAGGTACGGTTTCTCATCGAAATTCAGTGTCAGTTTTTCAAGAAACTCCGATACGATGGACGGCAGTGTCCAGTCATAGGTCGGGGAAACTACTCCCACGCGCTCGTCTGAAGCATGGTAGCTATATTCTTTTTTATCCGTCGCATCTGCTATGGAGATCAACGTTTCTTCTTCTGTCCTGATGCACTCAGCAACATATTTACTGTTTCCTGTCGCGGAAAAATAGAAAATCATTACAATCCCTCCACTAGGTAGTGCAGGGCATTTAAAGCACCTTCCTCTGACAGCTGCTTATCTCGGATGAAGCACCACTCAAGCAGCATCTGAATCGTATTAGCATAATGCTCAGCCATCAGCTCATAGGGAACCTTATATTTCTCTGAACACGGGCTGTTTACGATGATGCTGTAGATCTGCTCTCTGATATATCGTCTTAACGATTCTACGAACCGCCCGTCCGTCGGATTGTGATTCATTATCTTTTGGATAATACTCCGATAGCCTGACAGATATTTGTAGCATCGTTCAAACAGAACATAGGTCCTCTCCTCTGCCGGAATGGACGGATAATCGTCGATGTCAATATCTCCTGCCATACGCTTCCAGCAGTAATTCAGCAGATCGTAAATATCATCGAAATAATTATAAAAGGTCGCTCTCGGATAATTCGCCTTCTCGCAAAGCTCTCCCACCGTGATATTTTCAATGCTCTTTTTCGTCAGTGCTTCAAACAGCACACGTGAGAAATCTTCCAGAGTACGCTGGGCAAACCTCGTCATTTTTTTATTTAAATCGTACTTCATAGCTAATCCTGTCAGAAAATGCCGTCCGTCGCTTTAATCAAAATGGCATGAGGAATAATCTTGCTAACGACACGGTATCCTTTGTAAAACCATCCCGGCGTGTAAAAACCTTTCCCTTCGGATGCACGTCTGAGCGAAGTTCGGGTAATCCTTTTTAAATCAAGATAGGGAAGCTTCCCTGCTTTTTCTCCCTCACCGCCTTTGACATTCATTTCCGTATTCATATTGCCGGGAGAAAGCACCAGAAAGTTGATTCCATTTTTCTTCAGTTCTGCATGGAGTGCCTGTCCGAGAAAGCGAACATAGGCTTTTGCCGCACTATACACCGCCTGATTGGCGACCGGAACAAACGAGGACACAGAACCTACCAGCACAGCATAGCTGCCTTCTTCCATAAACGGTATACAGACCCTGTTCACAAGTGTCATGGCTGTAATATCGAGATCAATTATCGTTTCGATATCTTTTTGCGGCATATCCTTAAAATTGCCGCACCTGCAATAGCCGGCATCATTGATCAGTATCTGTATACTGGCCTGTTCTTCTTCAAGCAGACTTGTCAGTTTATCGAATGACGTTCTGTCTGTAAGATCCATCGGAAGTGGCCGCACGCGAGCCGGTGCGCACTCTCTGGCCAGAGCTTCCAGGCGTTCCTGCCTTCTGGCAATGATCCAAATTTCATCCACACCGCCCTGCTCTGCTACGGCTCTGGTAAACTCTGCGCCCAGACCCGAAGAGGCTCCGGTAATGACTGCTATTTTCATGCGTCCGCTCCTTTGCTTACGTATATACTTAGACTGTTGTCTATATTTACAGGATAAGCAAATGGCGGAAAAAAATTAAATGTCACATTTATGACTTTGTCTATACTTTTGCAAATTCAAAAAATTGTCCATCCCTGTGACAAAACGGTGTAAAAAAGCGCCTCGGCTTAGAGACGCTTGTAATAAATATGATCTGCTGTCATATCCCGATTTTCCCTGACATCCATCCCCTACACTCAGCACCCCGATATCCAACTCCATGTCTCAACCCCTGACATCCAAATACGAGTCTCGACTTTGCTACAAATTGTTCACGATTCATCTCGCAATCATCTTGGATAAGTTACCTCGCAGCGTTTTCGATTTTCGCCAGCAGAAGAGTGTTCAAAACAGCTTGAAACCGAGGCTTTCTCCGTATAGTCCTCAAGCCCGCGATATCAATACTACAGTCTCGACGTGGTAGGTTTGGGGAAACAGATCCACGGGCTGAACCTTCTCTATCTTGTATCCACAGGTTTCAAAACGATTCAAGTCGCGAGCCAAGCTTGTGGGGTCGCAACTTACGTATACAACGCGTTCGGGGCCTGCCTGGGAAATATCGCGGGGTAAGTTTGGTGCTAGTCCCGCTCGTGGCGGATCCACTACAAGCGCATCAAGGTTTCCCAGGCGCGTGAGTTCACGGGCTGCGTCTCCGCCAATCACATCAATATCCGCATTCGCATTTGCAGCGTTTCTTCGCAGGTCTTGTACCGATGAAGAGGCAGACTCAATTGCAGAGACCTGTGCGCCCAATTGGGCGAGGGGAAGCGTGAAAGTTCCTCCTCCGGCATAAAGATCGGCAATATGTGCAGAAGACAGATGAGAAACATCAATATAGGAAGATACTAGGCGAATGAGTTCTTCGGCTTGCTCAGTGTTTACTTGGAAAAACGAGGGCGCACTAACCTTGTAGTGCATACCCAAAAGCTCTTCTTCCCAGTAACCTTTGCCAAATATGGTTTCAAGTTTTTTGACTTTTCGTGCTTTTCCTGGCGCGGAAATAACGCGCACGATGCTTGTTGCGGGAAGTGCAGCAGAAAGGGTAGTGGCAGCAGCTTTATGAGGAAAAGCTCCAGGCTTTGTCCAGAGTGCAAGTTCAAGGCTCTTGCATCGTGTACTGTGCCGGAGCCCAACGCGAAATATGTCAAGCTTGCTGGTACCCTCCAGATATCGAATAGCGCCTCGCAGTGACTTGGCTGCCTGGGCAACTTCGGGATGAGCAAGCATACAGCGTTTTGGAAAGATAATCGTATGAGATTGCGGAAGGGTAAATCCTAGGTCGAATTTCCCGTTAGAACCATGATTTGCAGCAAACTCTACTTTGTTTCGATACGAGAATTCATGCTTACTCGGAATGCACTCTTCCACTAAGTTCTCGGCGCGTTTTTCGGTCATCTTACCGAGACGCACAAGGGCAGTTATAACGTTATCGCGCTTAGCTTTGAGTTGAAATGGGTAGGAGAGATGACCCCACATTCCTCCTTCTGCAAAGAGTGCGGTGGCATCGTCGTCAGATAGAGAGCTGCGCAGATCAGAGGCCTTGTTCAAGCAGCAGATATGTGCAAAGGCAAAACGCGGTTTCTCATCGAAAACTTCGATTTGGGCCTCGTCACCAGGGGCTGCTCTGTCGACAAAAACAGTTTTTCCATTGGAAAGGTGAGCTACTGCCCAGGGTCCATAACCCATACGTTCTATCTGCACTGTTTCCATCTTATAGTTCCAATCGAAGGCATTTCGGTCATGATAGCGTATAATACGTGCGCACGTCTTTATCAGTGCCCTCGTAGCTCAGGGGATTAGAGCGTTTGCCTCCGGAGCAAAAGGTCGTCGGTTCGAATCCGACCGAGGGCACCAGGAAATTTCTTTTGCGGCAAAGAATTTCACTACTTGTCTAAGAGGTGCTTTAATCAGGCTTTTTATCGAAAATTTGCCCATCCTGGACCCAATTTCTTTATTGTATGTTCTAAGGTTTTTCGCAAGGGCTTTGTCATTACTGATACAATCAATTCCGCATGTAAGAATTTAAGATAGGCCTTTGTACTTACATGTTGCGATTATTAAGGAGCTGTCTATGGCGTTGTATGTTCCTGAGTACCAGCCAACGGGCTCAGAAATTGCTGTTTTCGATACGTCTCAAGGCCAAATTCGTGTGCAGTTGGCTGGGAAAGACGCACCTATTCATGTAGGAAACTTCGTGGAACTTGCGCAGAAGGGTTTTTACGACGGTCTTAAATTCCATCGTTATGTTCCTGGATTCGTTATCCAGGGTGGTTGCCCGAACACGCGTGACTTAAGTCCTCAAGAAGTTGTCGAGAATGCAGGAAATCCTTTTGCAGGTCTCGGTACCGGTGGTCCAGGATATTCCATTAAAGAGGAGTTTTCCACCAATCCGAACAATAACCATTTGGACGGCGCCTTAGCTATGGCACGGTCTCAAGACCCCGATTCTGCCGGTTCACAGTTTTATTTCTGCTTGGGAGCACAACCGATGCTCGACTCCGGCTACACTGTTTTCGGACAGACAATTGAGGGTTTTGACGTGATTGATGCACTTCGTGTGGGAGATGTTATCAATCATATTGAGATTGAGAATCTGGCTTAGGTATTTCAACACGAAATACCTGCGATTCGAAACAAGGGAAACAGATGAACAACGAGATTTTTCTAAAAGCGCGCGGTGAATATGCGGCAAAAAATTACGAAGATGCGCTTGAGTCATTCACTGAGTGTCTCCAAGATGAGTCACATCCGCTGGAACCTGGTGAGACTGGTCGTCTCTATCACCAAATCGGCAACTGCCTTATCAAGTTAAAGAATCCCGCCGAGGCAATTCATGCCTACACTCAGGCGGCCGCAGATACCGACTACGATGCCTGCGGGGCAGTGAATTATAACTTAGGTATGGCCTATGCCAGCCTGCATGATTTTGAAGACGCTGTCGAGCGTTTTGAAATTGCCGTTTCTGATGCGCATTACAAGACGCCGTACAAGGCATATACCGGGATGGGCAATGCTTTACTGAAGCTCGGTAAGTCTGCAGAAGCAGGTGTTGCGTTTCGTGAAGCAGCTCTCGATGAGGCTAACCCTGACCCCACAAAAGCGCTCCTCAATTTAGGTGTTTGTTTTATGGCCCTTGGCAGGCCGGCAGATGCTGTGGCGTCCTATGAGAGTGCGACGCAGTTTGACATGCATCCTGATACCGCAAACAGGCTCTACGCGAACCTCGGTCAAGCCTATGTCGCTATTGGTCAGATGCAAAAGGCCGTTGATGCGTTTGAGCGCGCCATTGCTGATAAGACATATTTCCTTTCAGATTCTGCAACAATCGATTACCAAACCGCCATTACTGCCGTCGCGCAAGGAACTTCAGAGATAACACAGATTATTCCGTCGGTTTCTCCTGGCGCAAGTGCCCCCATGGCAAAGCCGCTTGATGAGAGCCAAGGCGGTAATGTTGACATTTCTGGTCTTGATGTAACAACGGAAGACACCGATATCTATGCAGATCAGGTTGGTACTTATCCATCTGATGCCGGATATTATGATGTTGCACAGCAGGGAACCGATGAATCAGACAACCAGTTCTTCCAGAACCAAGATGAGGAAATTGCTCAGTGGTCTGAAAATATGCTCAAGCAAGACAAAAAACAGCGTCACCGTGGACGCAAAATTGTTGTCACCATTATTGTGCTTCTCCTTATCCTCGTTGGTCTTGGCGCCTTCTTCTATACGCAGGGCTTCGGATATCCGACGCAAGAAAGTGTTGCCCAGCAAATTTTCGCTGACCCACAGTCTGCGGCTTCTAACTGCTTTGCAAGCTCAGTAAGCGAAGAGGATGCTACTAGGATGGTCTCGGGTGTTGTAACCGATGACAGCATTACTATCAATGGAGTTGATCGCTCAATGAATGAGTCTACCGTCTATGTAACGGCTCAAACTCAGCAGGGTGGTGACATTCAGTATAGGATTACCATGGGTCGCGATTTGATTGGCTGGAAAGCGACCGGCATTGAGCTATACTTCCCAAGCCAAAGTTAAGTAACTAAGCGGCTTGGCAAAAATCAAGCCGCTTTTTTATGCCCTAAGAAAGTACGAACGGAAAGGAACGCAATGGCACAGGAAAAAACGTACACCATGATTAAGCCTGATGGCGTGCGCAACGGCCATATCGGCGAAATCATTAATCGCTTCGAGCGCGCAGGACTCAAGATTGAGCGCATGGAGCTTGGAATGGTAACCAAAGAGCAAGCTGAGGCTAATTATGCTGAGCACAAGGGCAAGCCTTTCTACGATGGTCTTGTTGCCTACGTAACCAGTGGCCCGGTAGTGAAGATGGTTATTTCCGGCGAAGGTGCCGTTGCTAAATGCAGGTCATTGATGGGTGCAACCAATCCTGCCGATGCTGCTCCGGGAACAATTCGCGGTGACTTCGGTTTGGTTATGGACGAAAACGTCATCCACGGGTCTGACTCACCAGCATCTGCTGAGCGCGAAATTGGCATTTTCTTCAACTAAACGCTGATTTACGTGGGCCGCAGGTGCAAGAAGCCTGCGGCCTTTTTCTTTTTACTGCAGCTCAGCACCTAATTATGACCTCTAATAAAGAGGGTGAACCCCCTGTGGATTTTCTTCAATACAATGTGGCCTGTGTTAGAATTTTCACTTACGTAAGGAAACAAACTTTCAAGGGGAATGCCTGAATGGCTTTTATGGACTTTTTTTCAGGGCTGACTGGCCAAATGTCCACGGACATGGCCATTGACCTTGGGACTGCAAATACATTGATTGCAATATCGGGCGAGGGAATTATTCTGAACGAACCCTCGGTTGTTGCTATAGAGAAAAGTACTCATCGCGTTTTGGCTGTTGGTCATGAAGCAAAGAACATGATCAACCACACGCCCACGGCTTTTTCAGCAGAACATCCGCTTCGTGACGGCGTCATTGCTGACTACGATGTAACCGAAGCAATGATTTCTGCCTTTATAAATAAGGCGGTTCCGCGTAAATATCCGTGGCAGGCCAAGCCGCGCATCGTTATCTGTATCCCGTGTGGTGCTACGTCTGTTGAAAAGCGTGCTGTGTTCGAGGCAACTATTCAAGCAGGCGCACGACAGGCCTATCTTATTGAAGAGCCGATGGCTGCTGCAATGGGTGCTGACCTGCCGGTAACTGAACCAACGGGTTCGATGGTTGTAGACATCGGCGGCGGCACGACCGAAGTCGCGGTGATTTCTTTAGGGGGCATCGTTACTTCATCATCCCTGCGTTTGGCAGGTAATAAGATGGATGAAGCAATTGCGATGTACTTGCGTGATCTTTTAGGTATTCGTATCGGCGAGCGCACCGCTGAAATTATTAAGATTAAGATTGGCTCCATTCTTCCTTTTGAGGACGGACGTGAGCGCGACATGATTATTTCGGGTCAGGATGTTGTAACCGAGCAACCAAAAGAGGTAACCATCCAGTCCGAAGATGTGCGTGCGGCATTGGTTGGTCCTTGTGAAGAAATGGTTCTCCACATTAAGGAAACCTTCAAAAAGACCAACCCGGACCTGGCAAGCGACATCATCCAAAACGGCATTCTGCTTACGGGCGGTGGCGGTTTGTTGTCAGGACTTGACCGATATCTGACGGAGAAACTTGAAATTCCGGTCTGGGTAAGCGAGACGGCACTTACCAATGTAGTAGCCGGATGTTTAAAGGTACTGGAAACACCAACGGCGCTGAGACAAACACTTATGCGCTTCTGATGAGATTGGCTTAGCACGGGATGCCACTGAATTTCAAACATGCTTCGACAGTGTGGTCCCGCAGAATCCTCGTAATCGGCGTGCTGGTGGTCTCTCTTGTATTGGCCACCGCCTATGCGCGCGAAGGTGATGCGGGTCCTCTGCATTCAATACAATCTGTAACCGCAGGTGCATCTACTCCTTTGAAGACCTTAGGCGCTTCGGTGGATGCGGGTGCTACGAGCGTGCGCGAAAATACCGAAGACTTGACGGCGGATGCTGATACGCTGAACGCTTTAAGGGACCAAAACCAGGCTCTTCGTGAAAGCGCATCAAGAGCCGAAGAATATCGTCAAGAAGCAGAACGTCTTCAAAAGCTTTTGGATATCAAACAGGATTCAAATGTTGATGGTATCGGTGGGCGTGTTATCGGCAAGAGTGCTCAGGCCTGGAGCCAGACGATTACCATTGATGTCGGAAGTTCAAAAGGCGTGCAAAATGGCATGACGGTTATGGGCGGTTCGGGCGTCATTGGCCAGGTCATAAGCACGACTGAGAATACCTCTGAGGTGAGGCTACTTACCGACCCGCGCTCAGGTGTGGCAGTAACTATTCAGTCCAACCGCGGTTCGGGCATTGTTCGAGGATCTCTTGAAGGCCTGCTCTACCTCGAAGATGTTTCTGAAGACAATATCCCCAAGGCTGGCGATGTCGTTGTTACATCAGGTCTTGGTGGTAGCTATACGGCTGGTCTTATGGTCGGAACCGTAACGAGCGTTGACCAGAACACCAACGATTCAACGAGTCGTATTGTTATTGCATCAAACGGTAGTGCAAATTCATTGGAAGAGGTTTTCGTTGTAACGGGAACCTCGGGTAGCGACAGCAACGGGGGACAGTAGACGTGGATACCATGCGCGAACATGCCACTGTTGTTGTGTCGGCCATAGTTATGGTGCTATTGCAAATTATCTTGGCACCGGGAATGACCATCTATTTTGCAATGCCCAACTTCGTGGTCGTCTTTGTTATTCTGACTGCACTGTCGCGGAGTCGCAGTTTCGGTCCCATACTTCCGTTTGTGATGGGTCTTATCTATGACTTTGTTGTTGGCGGACCAGTGGGTGCGATGGCTTTTGCTCTTACACTCGTTTGTATCCTCGCGGCATACTTCTTTAGGGCCATGGACAACGGGACGCTATTCATGCCGTTTGTTTTTTTGGCAGTGTCCGCTTTATGTATCGAAGTTATCTACGGCATTCTTCTGGTTATATTCGGACTGAATGTTGGCATCGTAGAGGCGGTATTTATGCGTGCGCTTCCGTGTGCGCTCTATGACTGCGTTATTGGCATTATTTTGTATCCGCTCGCTCGTCGTCTTCTTGCTGACTCCGACCCTTTGCAACCAGGTCCGACGACTATGAGGTAGGGTTGCTTGGCCATGCTCATAGCAGTCATTGTCACCATAGTCACGCTTGTTGCGATTCTTTTAGCTATCGCTGCCTTTTTTGTGCTTCGGCGGCGTAAACACGGTACTCATGTCACCTCGAATAAACATATTCGCTCGGTGAATACGGTGGGGGTTAAGTCTTCGCTTGAAAAAGGAAAGAACTTCTTTACACCTCCGGCACCGAAGGTAAACGAGGGCCCTGCTTCGACCGGAGTAGTTTCTGAACGACTTCGTTCCCGCTTCTTAGCTTTGGGCGTTGCAACCCTTGCAGTATTTGGAGCTCTTGCTACCAAACTTTGGAGCATGCAACTTCTAATGTCGAGCTCGTATGAGAGCGCGGCTCGTGAAAATAAGTACACCACTGTTCCAACACCAGCACCTCGTGGTTATATCTGCGATGCTGACGGAACGGCGCTTGTGAAAAACCGCTCATCGCTTACAGTTTTAGCAGATGCCGACGTGGCGTCTGACCATGATGTGGTGCAGCGCCTTTCAACCGTCTTGGGGATTCCGTACAACGTCGTGAGAACACGAATCCTTGACTCAAGCTCAGGAGCGCAGAGCCAGCGTGTGGTGGCGAGTGACGTTAATTTACGTGACGTAGCCTATATTGCAGAACATTCCGATTCCTTTACCGGGGTTATCGTGCAGACACGCTCGGTGCGTGAATACCCATATGGCGCTCTGGCTGCGCATGCGCTCGGCTATACCGGTGCTATTTCGCAGGATGAACTCAAAGACATTCCCGAAGGCAGAAACTTACAGCTTGGCGATGACATCGGAAAAGCGGGTATCGAAGCCAGCTATGACGACGTTCTCGCAGGTGAACATGGAGAACGTACCGTTATTGCCGATACGCAGGGTAACGTTATTGAGGTCGTGAGCGAAACGCAGGCCACGCGCGGAAACGATTTGTATCTCACTATCAAGGCACCCGTCCAGTATGTGTGCGATAAAGCACTCGCGGACTTGGTAGCACCAAGCGGTGGTGTCATTGGCACTGGTAAGGGTGTTGCTGCGGCAGCTGTTGTCCTTGACGCACGCGACGGCGGCATTGTGGCCATGTCGAGTTTCCCTACATTTTCGCCTGAGCACTTCTTAGGCGGCATCTCTCAGGACACGTGGGACTTGTACAATTCGGACAGCTCACACTATCCGATGGTCAACCGCTGCATCGCCGGTACCTATCCTGCTGCTTCAACGTTTAAGGCGTTTACCGGCATGGCGGGTCTGCAGTACGGGTTTGCAGATACAAAAAAGACTTGGACTTGTACAGGTTCGTGGGACGGATTTGGTTCGGGCGATGTGCAGCATTGCTGGAATCATTCCGGTCACGGCACGCTCGATTTCCGCGGCGGTATTGTGAACTCCTGCGACGTGGTCTTCTACGAAATTGCGAAAGATTTCTTCTATGCAGGCACAACGCAAGGCGGCAACTTGAGTGATACGGCCATGCAGGATGAAGTAAAAAAGTACAACTTTGGTCAAACAAGCGGGATTGATATCGGCGGCGAAGAGGCTGGCCGTGTTCCAACACCAGAATGGAAAAGCGAGCATTGGCGAGATGTCCCCTCAGAAGGTGTGTGGCGCGGCGGTGATATGACAAACACCGTCATTGGTCAGGGCGATGTTCTGGTCACGCCGCTGCAGGTTGCGCTTGGTTATGCAGGAATTGCAACGGGGAAAATAATGAAACCCCACCTGCTCAAAGAGGTCAGAAACGCACAAGGTGAGACTTCGGTTACCTTTGAAGCTCAAGAAATTACGACTCCGGATGTTTCGGAAGAAAACTTAAAGATTGTACGCGACGCTCTCAACGGTGTTGCAACCGATAACGACACTATCGCTTCGCTCATTGTGAATAACGGTATGGACACATCAAACCTTGCCTGCAAGACCGGTACCGGCGAAGTTGCAGGACATGAGGATTGTGCTTGGTTTGCTTGTTATGCGCCCTATGACGACCCGAAGTACGTGGTAGCGTGTGTAGTTGAGGAAGGCGGCGGCGGTAGTGCCGTAGCTGCTCCTTTGGGATTAAAAATTATGGCAGCAACGCTTAAGGCAGACCAAGGAGAGCTGAAGACCGTGAAAAGCGTCGGCGGTTCTAGTGGTAAGTCGGTTTCTGTATCGAGCAGCTCATCTTCAGCGAGGACAGATTAAACAGTGGCAGATTATCCTGAAATACAAACGATACGCCAAGCTGATAAGCGACTGTCGCGCGGAGCGCAGCCGTCTAAGTTCCCCATGCTTAATATGCCGTTTCTCGGGGTAGTGGCAGCTCTGGTTATCTATGGCCTCATTGTGGTTTGGTCTGCAATCAGCAATGACGCTGACTATAGCTATACACGCCAGCTTGCTGGCGTAGTAATCGGTATCGTTATAATGATTTTGGTTTGGCGTTTTGACTACCGCCATCTGGCCGACTACACGACGTTTTTCCTCATTGTCAACGTGGTGCTCATACTTTCACCTCACCTGCCCATAATCGGCGTTACGACTATGGGCGCAACCTCGTGGATTAACATTGGTGTTCAAATTCAACCAGGTGAGTTTGCCAAAATTACCGTCATTCTTCTTGATGCGAGTGTTATGGCACGCTACGGCGGACGTCTTGACGATTCGCAGGAATACATCAAAGCATTCGCCATCATGTTGGTCCCGTTCATTTGTATCATGACACAGCCTGACTTAGGCACCGGTATGGTCTACCTTGCTATCGAAGCGGTGGCGCTTATCATGGGTGGAGCTCGTCCCAAATATTTGCTTATCACTCTCGGTGTCCTTGTTGGGCTTTTGGTATTGGTTTTTGTTGCAGACGAAATGCTGCGCAACGCCACTGGTCAATACCAACTTCTCAAGCAGTACCAACGCGACAGACTCCTTGTATTTCTTAATCAAGACAGCACTGATTTAAGCGATGAGGGTTACAACCTTCAACAGGCGAAAGTTGCTATTGGTTCAGGTGGCTTGTTCGGAAAAGGGTTTATGCAGGGTTCACAGCATGCTCTGGGTATTCTCCCTGAAGCGCCGACTGACTTTATCTTCTGCGTCTTAGCTGAGGAATTCGGCTTCTTTGGTGCGATGGTTTTACTCGGTCTCTATGCTGCGCTTATTGCTATTGGCTTTCAGATTGCACGGTCTTCCAACGACTTGTTCGGGACGCTTATAGTCATGTGTATTGTGGGTATGTGGCTCTTCCAGATTCTTGAAAATATCGGCATGACTTGTGGCCTTATGCCCATTACGGGCATTCCGTTGCCATTTATGAGTTACGGATCGTCCTTTATGATTGTAAACTTTACTTTGTTAGGCTTAATTGGCTCAGTATGGGCACACAGCAAGTTGATTGGAAGGAAGGCAGAATATGCAAATACCCGTTAACATCAAGGCGGTTATAGACGAAGCCACCAAAATCAACGAAGCTTTGGAAACCCCCATTGCTGTGAGCGTGTACATCGACGACACAGCACCAAATGACATCATCGCTCACGTTCGTAGCGCTTTTGCTTCGGCCTCAGCGCGCGTGCGTATGACAATTTCATACTTAGATGAGAAGGGCATAGACCCTAACCCCGACAGTGATATTGCCATCATTGTGGCTGGTTTGTCACAGCAGGTTGGCGCGAGTGCCGCAGAGATTCGCGGCGTCGGCGTACCGACGATGGTAGTCACCACGTTGCCCCAACTCGTCTCAGAAATTGCTGAGAGCGAAGAATGCCCCATTCCTTATGGCGACATCGTTGCTCCTGCTGCCGTAGCGCCTTTGCAGTATCACAGTCTCATGGCACAAATAAAGGAAGTTTTGCCCGGCGTTCCATCGGCAAAATCCTACGAACCTGTGGAGGAGCCCTGTGCCTTAGACGAAGACGCAAAAGCCTCGCTGAACTGGCGTATGAGTGCCTGGATTGGCGAGATTTGCCGTCGCAAGCGCCTTGCTTTCGCCCTTGCATTTCCTTTTATGCGCAAAGCACTCTCGCTTGATATCGTGAATGCGACTTCCATGCAGAATGCAGGTATTGGAGCATTTCTCTTTATCCCCGGTGCAGATATGCCCATCATGACCTTAAACCAGGCAAAGATGCTGCTACAGATTGCTGCGGTTTATGGTCAGCCCATGAACAACGAACGTATCAAGGAGCTCATTGCCTTAGTAAGTGGCGGCTTTGCTTGTCGCGGCGTTGCTCGTCAGCTTGTGGCCATCATTCCTGCTGCCGGCATCCTTATCAAAGCTGGTGTGGGCTACTCAGGCACACTTGCTATGGGACGCACTGCTATTGAGTACTTTGAGGCGGGTGGAAACGCGATGGGCTTGGCGCACGTTGCTACCAAGGCTGCCAATGCCACCATTAAAGTTATCGGCACGGGTGCTGACTTTGTAAATCGTCAATCAGAAGCTTGGCAAAAAATACAAGGCTCATCAGCTGCGACAAACGAAACCAAAGAAAACCTTCCGGGGCTTAAGCCCTCCGCCTTGCTTTCTTCGGGAATGAAACACATCGCCCAAAGCGCCGAGGCACGTCAAAGGACGCAGGAATAAGCCCTATGCCCAATCTTTGGAATCGAATCGAAGGCCTTTTGCCTTTGGTAGAGCGTCCTGCGCGCTACATCAATCACGAGTGGGGAAGTGTGACCAAGCAGGACTTTGATTTCCATTTCTGCATGGTCTATCCCGACACGTATGAACTTGGGCAGCCAAACCAAGCCATTCGTATTCTCGTCAATGCAGTTAATGCTTTTGATGAGGGTATGTTTGCCGAGCGTGCCTATCTTCCGGCACTCGATATGTGTACTGTAATGCGGGACGAGAACATCCCACTTTTTTCGCTTGAAACATATACGCCTCTTGCAGATTTTGATGCGATTGGCATCACGCTTCCTCACGAACTTGCAGCAACTAATGTGCTTGAGGTTATCGATTTAGCAAATCTTCCAATTCACGCTGAGAAGCGGTCAGAAACAGACCCCTTTGTTATTGCAGGAGGCCCCTGCACCTATAACCCTGAACCCTATGCTCCGTTTTTTGACGCCATGAATATCGGGGAAGGAGAAGAGTCGCTGCCTGAAGGTCTGGCGGTCATTCGTCGCCTACGCGCAGAGAAAAAGACGAGAAAAGAAATTCTGCTTGCCCTTGCGCAGATTGACGGGTGGTATGTTCCGCAATTTTATGACTGGCTCGATGAAGAAGAGGCGCAAAAGCAAGGGTCGTGGATCAATCCAAGAATAGAAGGTCTGCCGACTCGAATAGAGAAACGCGTTTTTGAGGGCTTTGCCGAAAGTTCGGCATGGGAACCTTGTGTGGTTCCGTATGCCGAGACGGTGCACGACCGTCTCAATGTCGAGATTCTTCGTGGCTGCAATCGGTCCTGCCGCTTCTGCCAGGCAGGCATGATTTATCGCCCCGTACGTGAAAGAAGTGCTGACAATATTGTGGAATCAGTTGTCGCCGGTCTTGCTGAGACCGGATATGACGAGGTGAGTCTTACCTCTCTTTCGACTACTGACCATTCGCAGATTAGCGAGATTCTTACACGTCTTAATAAAATCTACGAAAACACAGGCGTTCGTATTTCTATCCCATCTCAGCGCCTTGATTCCTTCGGCGTTGATATGGCAGGTCTTGTTGCTGGCCAGAAAAAAGGCGGCCTTACCTTTGCTCCCGAAGCGGGCACGCAGCGTCTGCGCAATGTCATAAACAAGAATGTCAAAGAGGAAGATCTTTTCGGTGCTATCGATGCGGCGTTTAAGGCAGGTTGGCGCCGGTGCAAGCTCTATTTCATGATTGGACTTCCGACTGAGACCGATGACGATATCAAGGGTATTGCAAGTCTGGCACAGCGTGCTTATGACCATGCCCGCACCATTGTTCCTCCTGACCAGCGGGGGAGCATCCGTTTGAGCGTATCATGTGCGCTCTTTGTTCCAAAGGCTCACACGCCCTTCCAGTGGGACGGGCAAATAAGCTCAGAGGAAGCATTGAGACGGGTGAATCTTTTGCGCTCGAGCGTGAAATACCGCGCAATAGACGTTCACTGGCACAACCCTGATACAAGCTTCATAGAAGCCGTAATGAGTCGTGGTGGGAGAGAAGTGGCCGCATGGGTTGAAGAAGCATGGAAGCGCGGCGCACACTTTGATGCCTGGAGTGAACTTTTTAACAGACAGGCTTGGGAAGATGCTGCAGAAGTTGTCGGCATCGATTCTGATGCCATAGCTGAGAAAACATACCCGACGTCTTATGTTATGCCCTGGTCGCACATTTCTTCTGGAGTCTCAAGCGCTTTTCTTGCTCGCGAGCGAAAACGTGCTGAGGAAGAAACTTGCACTGAAGATTGTAGTTTTGGACCTTGCGCTGCCTGCGGTGTTTGCACCCAGCTTCATACAGCCAATATTTTGGCGGCACCAAGGCTTTTAGATGCTTCTGACCAAGCCAAACCCAACCCTCACACGAAAGTTGGGGTGAACTAGGTTATGGACGCCCAGCAAAAGTTCCGTCTTCGCATTCATTACTGTAAGCAGGGACGACTCGTCTATCTGTCGCATTTGGAGGTAGCGCGAGCACTTGAGAGGGCGGTACGCAGAGCTCGTTTGCCCTACGCCATTAGCCAAGGCTATTCTCCTCATATGAAGATTGCGTTTGGTTCTGCATTGCCTGTTGGGGTAGGTGGCGAAGACGAGATTTGCGATTTGCAGTTAGTTAGCTATATTGCACCAGATAAAGCACTTAAGGCCCTTCGGGAATCGTCGTGTTCAGACCTGATGGTTCATGCCTGTGCTTATATCGAACCTCATGCCAAGGCAGCTTCAGTTGCCCTGCCGATTAGTACCTACTGCGCAAAATTCTCGATGCCACCAGAGTCTTTTGTACTGCCCGAGACCATAACAATCGTACGCAAGAAAAAAGAAAAAACGCTGGTGGTGAAGGATTTCTTGGTGGATCAACCTCGCCTAGATAACGACGCATATATCTTTAGCCTTGAAGCAAAGCCAACAGGAAGCCTTCGTACGGATCTGCTTATCAAAACCGCCCTGAGGGACTACAACTTAAGCCACCCTGATGTTCCTCTAAGGCTCATAAGTCTTATTCGTCAGTCCCAGCGCGAAAGTTCCTAGTAAAAAAAGAGGCCCGCTTAAGCGGGCCTCTCCAAGTTTTTAATGGCGGGATGTACGAGACTTGAACTCGCGACCTCCGGCGTGACAGGCCGGCGCTCTAGACCAACTGAGCTAACACCCCGTGCAATAAAGCAGCGAAGGATATTCTAAATGGAAATCTCACCGCGTGCAACAGTTAAATTGAAAAACAATAATTGTGTTCTTTCTTGCGTCGTCTGCTTAAACCGCTAAAGTTAACCATGAAAGAAAAGACCAAAAATCATGAATGAGAGGAGTCGGGCTGTATGCCCCGAACCCAAGAGGATACATTGTACATAAAACCTACCAGCTCCGAGTTCGGACGCATTGCGGCATTCGATTTTGATGGAACCTGTATCGACGGCAACTCTCCGGTTGCACTCGTCTTCACGCTGGCACGCAAACGCATGCTTAAAAAACGTGTCATTGCGTTGATTCTCTGGTGGGCTGCAAAGTATAAGCTTCGTTTGCCCCAGGATGAGAGTTGGGTTCGCGAGCAGGTGTTTACCGCCTTTAATGGCCGAAAAGTTGACGAGGTAGACCACTATCTTTCCGAGTTTTATGACAAAGAAATTGATAAGCGTTTTCGTCCCGAGGCAGACAGAACAATGCAAGCTCATATCGACAAAGGAGACACCGTCATTGTCGTTTCGGCGTCGTTTGAGCCGATTATCATTCGAGCAATGGATTCTCATCCATTTGATGCCCAAATTTCTACGAGAATGCGGATAGCGGATAATGGTACCTATACCAATAAAGTTGATGGAGCTCCCGTCGAGGGCACCGAGAAGCTTGCGCGAATTCAGCAGTTTGGCGATGAGAACTTCGGAAAAGGGAATTGGAGCCTCGTTGCTGCCTACGGGGATCATCATTCAGATATTCCTATGCTTCGTGCTTCCGAAGAAGCTTATGCGGTAAACCCTGATACCACCTTGAAACGCGAGGCCGTGAAAAACCACTGGCACATTCTGGAGTGGTAAATCCCGTTTTGTAAACAGTATCGTTGATAGCGCAATGTTATTATACGAGTAACAAATGAATTGCAATTTCTCGATTACGTAGTATACGTTCAGATAGCAGGTATCCTTAAGGAGTGTAAACATCGGGGGGCTAAGACGACAAATCTTAGGAACTCTCATTTTTACCAACACACTGCATTGAGGGATTTTTATGCATGAGAACACAAATCAGGGGAATGTCTACGGTCACTCTGATGGCTGTGACAACTCTGCGCTGTCATATCTCAAGCGCGCGGTCAATGCATGCGCTGCAGGAAATGATGTATTGGGCATGCATCTCTACCTTGCTGCTTTTGAAAAGGATTCTCAAAGTGCTCATGCTCCAAGTGATGAGGCGCTTCGTGGCCTTCGTCGTGCATGGGAGCTTGCTTGTTCTTTGAAGGAACGCTCGCTTGCAGAATACATTTTTGAAAAGCTTGAGCCGTACCTAGAGCCTGTTGAAGTCGCTGAGTGCGCTGACCAACTGCAAAAACTTGCTCTCGACAAGCTTGAGGAATTTGGTCTTTCGCGTGAAGACTTCGAAGAGATGACGGACATGATCTCTCAGGATTTCATGGATCAACTTGGTTCCAACCGCGTCATGAAGGTGGAGCACTTTAACTTAAATCCCGCATCGAAACAGCCCAAAAAACAAAATACCGAGGACACAATCCAAGGTGCGGATACTTTAGATACAACAGACAAAGGCACTGATAAGCCTGAGAACTCAACCTTTAAAAGCGAGGGTGCAGACCAAAACGAAGAGGTTCTAGCTTCCCCGGAAGCAGGCGAAGCGCTTGATAACGAGGGAACTCAGATTACCTATGCCGATTTGGTGGGCTACGACCAAGCTGTTGAGACCATGCGCAAATTCGGCATCGGAGTTGATAAAGATCCGGAATTTAACGAATTTATCGAGGAACTGAACGCTCGTCATGGCCTCAGTCATATGCCCGCGATGAATACCATCATTATTCGAGCACAAGCCGTTGAGGATGCTGATCGGTTTATTCTTGCAACGGTTGGGGAGCTTGGTTTGCCTGCTATCCGTATGAATATGGAAGAAAACCTGCAGGGTATGCCAGTGCTCTGCGTGACGGCTCAGGCCAACAACCAGCCGCCACTTAACCCAGCACGTACTGCCTTCGAAGGGCCGGCTGTACTCGTTTTGGAAGATATCGATTCGTGGATGGGCCCGAGCCCTGATTCTGAAGAGACACAAGCAAGTCCGTTGCTTTCCAACCTAACACGCGGAGCTCGTGAAACTATAAACCTTATTCAATCTGCGGTGACTAATCCTGATGTGTATGTGCTCGCATCCGTTTCAAGTATTGAGTCAGTAGACGCAATGTTTTACGACATGCTCGGCGGGGTATCAATCGTCGATATTGCTGACCCAACAGCAAGCGAGCGTGCAGCTATTTGGACGGAAATTGTGAAAAGTCACCCTTCAATGAGGAAACTTGACCGGAAAGACCTTGTAAGGTTTACAGCGAAGATGCCTCGTGTTGATATTTACTTAGCGGCACAAGAAGCTATTGAAGACGCATATAAGCAAAGTCTTATGTCTCGCACTTACGTGGCTGTTACGCGCGAAAACATTCTCGAGAAAATTGCATCATTCCAACCGTGGGACTCCCATGAGTATCGTGCACTCGAGAATGCTCTTATAGATGAATTTAAGGGCGAAATCGACGACATTGAAGCAAGCTTGAGTGACGAGACGGAAGAAGGGAATCATGGACATAACACGCAGAAGTGATTATGCGCTGCGCATTCTGCGCGCTGCATATAAAAACGGCGAGCAGTATAGCTCAATGGCTGAGATAGCCGAAGCCGAAAACGTACCCTATGCTTTCGCTCGAAGCATCCAACATGACCTAGCAAAGGCTGGTCTTATCAAGACCGCTCGTGGTGCCCATGGCGGTCTCGTATTATCGTGCGAGCCTTCGAAAATTACCATGCTAGATTTGCTGCATGCGATTCAAGGTCCGGTGTATGTATCGCACTGCACGGTTGAGCCAGAAAGCTGTGTTTTTAGCGAACACTGCCTCTATCACCAACTGTGGCGCGGAGCAGATAGCGTTTTGAATCAATATTTTGAATCTGTTACTTTAGAAGACCTTTTTAATCAGGGAGAAAATCATCCGGTGATTCGCAAGGCTCTCGATGACTATCCTGCATCAGCTGTAGCGTACCTGCAACATGAAGGCCAGGAGTGAAGGCGAATCGAATCGTAATGGATCTAAACGCAAGTGCCCGTCCTGATTGGATGGGCCTTCCTCTTTCACGCGAAAAATTCATTCAAACGGTCAAAAGCGAAGGACAAAAGTATCATCGCGACCTCCCTTGGCGGTACGTGTCTGACCCATATGCAGTCCTTGTCTCTGAGGTAATGCTTCAACAAACACAAGTGAAGCGCGTTTTACGCTATTGGCAACGGTTTATGGACTATTTCCCGAGCATAGACGCGCTTGCGGCAGCATCGAAGTCAGACGTGCTCGAGGTATGGCAAGGCCTTGGATACAATCGGCGCGCGTTAGCATTAAAGCAGACCGCAGAAATTTGTTCACAAGCCGGGGGTACCTTGCCAGTAGAAGAGGAAAGCCTTCTTGCCTTACCTGGCATTGGCCCAGCGACCGCTGCAGGGATTCTTGCCTTTGCATTCGACAAACCAGCAATCTATCTGGAAACTAATGTCAGGACTGTTTTTCTTTACCATCTTTTTCCATCAGACGATAAGGTTTCGGATAAGGTTTTGAGCGTCTACGTTATGGATACTTGTCCGGCACAGGGAGTACGTGATTGGTATTATGGCCTGCTCGATTACGGGGCTTATATAAAAACTGTTGTCCCTAATCCGTCGCGTCGAAGCGCTCAGTATGCGCGCCAGAGCCCGTTTGAGGGGTCATTTCGGCAGAAACGAGCTGAAGCGCTCCGTATTGTACTGGCGCATCCTGATGGCATTTCTTCTACAGAGCTCAAAAGGCGTCTTGATGCAGAAGAGAGAACTGCAGGACGTCCAGAGCTTTCTCAAGCATTGTTTGAACGGGTCACTGAGAGCCTTGTTTCTGAGAATTTCTTTTCCAGGAATGGACAAACGTTTATCCCGTAATATGATGTTCTCCGATACTTTTTGGTCTGAGAGACCAAGTGGTCTTGTTTCCGGGGAGCTTATTGATGGGAATTCTTGAACTCCTACTTATCGCGGTGGGTGTGTCGATGGATGCCTTTGCTGTTTCAATCGGCAAGGGTCTTACTATGTCAAAAGTCGACAAGAAACAAGCGTTTACTATCGCCTTGTTCTTCGGCGGCTTTCAGGCACTCATGCCCTTTCTTGGATGGCTTTTAGGCTCCCAATTTGCGGCGCTTATCACGAGCATAGACCACTGGATTGCTTTTCTGCTCCTGGTGTTCATTGGCGCAAAGATGGTCGTTGATGCGGTTCGAGCGAAAGAAGAAAACGCTTCTACCGAGATGGACAAACCGCTTGATTACCGTGAGCTTTTCATGTTGGCTATCGCGACGAGTATCGATGCTCTAGCCGTCGGCATTACCTTTGCCTTCTTGGGCGTCGATATTGTCTTTTCCATTACGGTAATTGGACTTACAACCTTCGCTTTTTCACTGGTCGGTGTATTTTGTGGTCACGCCTTTGGCTCGCGCTACGAGAAGTCGGCGGGGATTATCGGCGGTGTCGTTCTCATTGTTATCGGCTTTAAGATCTTGTTTGAGCACCTGGGTATTCTGCCGTTTTAACGCACACAAAGAGGCTTAGAGCTTGGGAGCTCTTGTATATCGAATGTCTCTGGAATACATATATCCGACTTAGTCTACAGGGTAACAGCCCAAAACTTTCACCTCGCGTAATTTGAGGCGAAGGCAGTTGAGCGCCGTTTGCACGCGTGGCTCATCGACGGAGCCTTCGATATCAACAAAGAACATATAGTCGCCGAGTTGCTGCTTGGTGGGGCGTGACTGAATAAGCGTCAAATTGATACCTGCATAAGCAAATTCAGAGAGAATCATGAGCAGGGCGCCTGCACGGTCTTCCCGCAGAAATAATGCCAAGGAGGTCTTATAGTGTTCTCCTTGGTAGGGCGGCGTTGAGTTTGCCCGTCCAATAAGCGCAAATGAGGTTTGGTTGCTATAACGATCTTCAATTTCGCGAGCATAAATTTTTCCGCCGTAAATATTGGCCGCAAACTCATTGGCA
Source organism: Eggerthellaceae bacterium (assembly GCA_050945155.1). Taxonomy (GTDB): domain Bacteria; phylum Actinomycetota; class Coriobacteriia; order Coriobacteriales; family Eggerthellaceae; genus JBMNSK01. Next base: position 25,722 of record JBMNSK010000016.1, read on the forward strand.
ATGCTTGCTATATGCGGGTCCTTAATGGCAAGGGCAACACTTTCCGCAGTCGAGGAAGTCGTAATAGTTTTTCTGCCAGGAAAATGCTCTGCAAGATAGCGCCTGCACTGGCCAAGCCCTTGAGGGTGCGAAGCGATGGTTGTAATATCGCCAATTTCTGCATCCGGGTTAATAATCAGGCAGTGATGAATATCAATAACCACTTTTCCAAAGATGGTAGTTGATGTACTAAACGCAAAGTTGTCGAGTGTTGCGGTAACGACGCCTTCAAGCGAGTTTTCTGTTGCAACAACCCCGTAGGTACAACGGCCACGGTCTACAAAGTCGAAAACCTCTCCGAATGACGAGCAGGGTATAAGGGCAGATTCTTCGAGTCCAAGGCGTTTCTGAAATACCAGAGCAGCCTCATTTGAATACGTTCCTTCAGGACCAAGGTAGGCAAGTGTCGCGTTAGCTGTTGTCATGTAATCCTCATTCGTCAACTGATTCTCTACAACACAATTTTAGAATATTAGTACGGTGCAGAAAAAGAAAACAAAAACCGGAAACAAAAAATGTTACTAACTTGGTCACATTACTCACAATATTCGTCTATAATGAGGCCACAGTGATTCGTTTATAAGTCGAATCTGTACGTGGAGATAGAAAAGAGAACGTACTTTACCATCTTGTGTAAGCTGCCTCCTTATGATGCATTTCATACAAGATAGTCGGTCGTTCAAAGACCTAGGGTTGGTTGTCCACCCTAAGCCGCCAAAACACCCGAGGAGGTGTTGTGTATGAAGGCTGAATCCACAAGCATCGATTTTGAGGGCATGCTTGAAGCGCGCGGAGTAACTCGTCGTAGTTTTATGAAGCTCTGTGGTGCTTTGGCTGTAGCAGCTGGCCTCTCTGAGTTGGCTGCACCTCGAATCGCACAAGCTCTTGAGAATTCGGTCATTGGTGCAACTGAGGGAAATCTATACCCAGTTATTTGGCTTGAAGGTGCTTCGTGCACCGGCTGTACTGAGTCCTTCGCTCAAATCGAGTCACCCGACCCTGCAAGTGTTGTCCTTGAGATGATCTCGCTTAACTACAGCGACACACTTTCTGCGGGCGCTGGTTATTCTCTCGAAAAGGCAAAGGAACAAACCATTCAAGCTGGTAATTACATCGTTGTGCATGAAGGCGCTATTCTGACGGCTTTCGATGGCTATGCACTACGTATTGCCGAAAAACCGGGTGCTGACCACCTGGTTGAAGCTGCCTCAAACGCTAAGGCCGTTGTTGCCTTAGGGTCCTGTGCAGTAAACGGTGGTTGGATGGCTGCAAACCCTGATCCCGTAGGGGCTACCGGCGTTCAGCAATACCTCAAGAAGGCAGGCGTCAACGTTCCGGTTATTAATGTTCCAGGGTGCCCTGCAAATCCTGAGTGGCTCATGTCGGTTTTGGTTGATGTGGTTCTTTTAGAAGGAAAGCAACTCCAACTTACTTCAGACAACAAACCGGCAGGAATTTTTGGCCAAACTATCCACGACAACTGCGAGAGACGCGGTCATTTTGAGAACGGCGAATTCGTGAGGTCTTTCGGGTCTGAAGAAGAAGCCAAGGGTTACTGCCTCTATGCTATGGGTTGTCGCGGTCCACAAACGCGAGCGAACTGCGGTGTCACCATGTGGAACAACCGCCGCAGCTGGTGTGTTCAAGCAGGCGGTCCTTGCATTGGTTGTTGTGAGGCTAATCCAAACGACCGAGGCGACAACTGGGTTGAAGTCAATACGCCGTTCCGTTCTCGCCAACGAGATCTGCGCATTGGAAACTGGCTCGTTCAGCCTTCTGCAATTGCGTGGGGTCTCACAGGCATTGTTGCTGCAGCTCTGGTAGTACACGGATTCGGTATGAAGAAATCAGGCCGTATCGGTGATGGTGTGAAATTCGAAAAAGTACGCACCTGGGACGCAGCTCATCCAGATAAATCTATCGGTGATTACGGCAGTGCGTATGTACCCGAAGATGAAGATGAGGATGAAGAAGAAATAAAAACCATCGAGAGCGAAAACGATGACGCTCAGGATGAGGGGAGGTAAGAGATTATGACGCGTTCCGTTATCGACCCTATCTCTCGTATTGAGGGTCATCTGCGAGTAGAAATGGAAGTGCAGAACGGAAAAGTTACCGACGCTTGGGCGTCTGGTGGCTGCTTCCGTGGTATGGAGCTCGTGGTTGAAAACAGAACACCTGAAGACGCTGTTCATATAGTTGAACGTATCTGTGGCGTTTGCCCAGTTTCCCATGCACATTCCTCGGCAATTGCTGCCGAAAAGGCATATGGTATTGCCATTCCTAATAACGCACGTATTATTCGTAACCTCATGGAGGGTGCTCAGTTTCTCCATAGCCATATTCTTTGGTTCTATAACCTTGCTGCACTTGACTACGTAAATCCGATGAATGCTCTCAAGGCCAAGGTAAGCGATGCCTATGATTTGGCGCAAGAAGCCGGCACTTCTTTAAACTCCGATTTAAAGGAATTAAAGGAGAGACTCGCGAAATTTGCTGATAATGGTCAGCTCTCTATTTTCTCGGGAAACTGGTTTGATGCTGAAGACGGAAAGGCATACAAGCTTCCTGCTGAACTCGATTTGATATGCACATCTCACTATATTGAAGCGTTGCGTATGCAGGCAAAATCTTCCGAGATTGCTGCTCTTTTAGGCGGCAAGATGCCTCATGTAATGACTTTGCAACCGGGCGGTACCTCCTTTGTGCCCACTTCGCAAAAGCTTGATGACTTGAAAGCGTTGTGCGAGGAAGTTTACGAGTGGGTAAGCACCACCATGGTGCCCGATACGCTTGCAATAGCCAAGTACTACGGCGATGCGTTCAAGTGGGGCAAAGGTAGTGGAAACTACGTTGCTTGGGGTGTGTTTGAAAAACCAAGCATGGAACTTGCCGACCGTTATCTGCCCATGGGTTGCCTTGATTCCAAACTCAACCTGACTGACGTAGAAGAAAGCAAAATTACCGAATACGTTGGCCACTCTTGGTACAAGGGATCTGAGACCTATACCTCACCTTCCTTTGTTACTGAGCCAGAATATACGGGATATGATGTAAACGACCGTTATTCCTGGACGAAGGCTCCTGCCTACGACGGAAAACCAGCTGAGGCAGATAGCCTTGCACGTATCCTGGTGGCGTATAAGCGCGGCGTTCCATTTATCGTTGAGCAAGTAGATGCGGTCCTTAAAGCCTTAGGGCACCCGGGCGACTTGAACGTAGTTCAGTCAACACTTGGCCGTACCGGCATTCGTCAAGTAGAAACACTCTATATCGCAAAGCTCATGTGCGATTGGACGGCGGAGCTTATTGAGGCAGTAAAGAGCGGAGATAGTGAATACTTCCGTGCGTCCCAGACAGATTCCGGTGCAGGAACAGGATTCTGGGAAGCTCCTCGAGGCGCTCTCTATCATTCTGAAAAGATAGAAGGCGGCAGAATTAAGGGATACCAGATTATCATTCCAACAACTTGGAACTTGGCCCCTATGGACGAACATGGCAATCATGGGCCTATTGAACAGGCTCTGATCGGCGTTCCGGTTGACGATGTTGAAAAGCCGATTAATGCTTTAAGAACAGTCCATAGTTTTGACCCTTGCGTTTCTTGTTCGGTTCACGTAAGCGAGCCAGCAACGGGGAAGCACTTTGAGGTTGTAACGAACCCGTGGGGGGTGAAGTAAGATGGCACACCTTGCGCATTATAAGGAAGCACATCCACTACCGTTCGCTGTGACCCATTGGGTGAATTTGGTCGGCATTATCCTGCTTATCATCACCGGTTTCATGATTCACACTGGCCTACCTGGTCATTTCATGGGTGTCGCTCGTGGTATCCATGTCTTTTGCGGCATTGTAATCGGAATTAACCTTATTGTTCGCATTGTTCTTGCATTCAAAGTCAAGTCAGCACCAACGGGAGGCACGCGAGAGTTGGTGCCCGACTATAAGATGTGGCTGCCCCAAGCAGACAATAAGCACCAGGGTGGGGCTTGGATTAAGTATTACTTCTTTGCAAAAAAGGACCATCCGCTCAGTGCGAAGTATGGTGTTCCGCAAAAGATTACTTACCTGCTTATCCCCATTTTTATCATCATTATGGTTCTTACGGGGCTTGCTCTTTGGGGTCCCTTGCAGGGGAGTGCCTATGCCACGGCAATTACTTCAGCTGTTGGCGGCGCGATGTCTTTGCGCATCATCCACTACTTCGGCATGTTCCTCTTCATTATCTTCCTTATGATTCATTTGTACCTGGTCTTTATTGAGGGAACGGATAGTGCGAAGCTCATGCTTTTCCAGAAAGAGAGCGGCGGACTTGTCTATGATCCAGAGAAACACGTTATCATTGGCGAAGATAGAATGGGCGGCGACGAGAAAGCTTAAAGCGCAGAACCGCCTGTTTGCAAAACGAAGTTAGTTGGCGCATCGTATACACCACGTTCAGTGGTGTATACCTGCCTTTAGGGCAGCTTAGCGATAAGGATATGAAGGTGAGACCTGAAACGACCCCCTCCCAAACAAAACGCATTGTCGTGTTTTGCGTCGGTAATGCCCTCTTGCTTGACGAGGGAATCGGGCCGGCAGTGTATAAAGAGCTTCACGACCACTATTGCGTTCCATCGAATCTCGAGGTTCTTGATATGGGCTGCATGTCTATGGACCTTTTGGGCTATGTTCGAGACTACGACCTCATCATCACCATTGATGCCGTTGACGGCACCGGAGAGGCTCCAGGAACGGTATTTCGCTATACCCCTGATGACTTGGC
>JBMNSK010000017.1:0-27365 GCA_050945155.1 Eggerthellaceae bacterium
TGGTTTTCTCCTTTCCCGCTATCGACGTTTTTAGTGAACGCTATTGGCTGCTTTGCCATTGGCTTTCTATCCGTATTTTTCCTCAACGCAAATTTCGCACACGCAAATACTTGGCGCCTTTTTGCTGTCACAGGAATTTTGGGTGGATTCACTACCTTTTCGACCTTCGGCGTTGAAACCGTGCAGCTTTTTGCCGATGGCACCTATGGCATGGGTGTGGTAAACGTTCTTGCCAACCTCGGCTTTTGCTTTGTAGGTGTCCTACTCGGCGAAATGCTTGCTCGAACCCTTTTGCCAGCTCGATAAACACGGCGCAATAAGAAATAAGAGAATTGTCAAATAAGAGAGCCGTCTTTTCGGTTTTTATAGGCTTATCCAACTTAAGAAACGTAGCCGAACAAAGCTTTGCAGCTGCTTAAGCGGACTTCGTTGTGGGTACTATTTAGGCTTTCTTTTTCTGCTGAAGAGAACTTCGCTTTTGTAAGGCGACAAGAATTCCCCGCATGACGATGCTTGGCATAATCCGGGCAAATAAAACAGTCAGTACCGCAAAGAGGCTCGGCAAGTGAATGGTTTTGTTATGGCGAAGCGCCCAAAGCCCCTCACGAGCAACCGTCCTTGGTGGCATGTGAACGATGTTAAAGAAATTACCTTTCCCAAAGCCGGCGTGCGGGAAAAAGTTTGTATTAACCGGTCCGGGACAAAGCGCCGTGACATGTACCCCATAAGGTCGAAGCTCAGTATGCAGACCCTGCGATAAAGATTCGACAAAGGCTTTTGCCGCATAGTAGGTAGTCATATAGGGACCAGGTGTATAGGCAGCAATAGAGGCAATATTTAATATCATGCCGCTGCGTTTGGCCTTCATACGACCACCGAACTCATGGCACAAATCAGCAAGCGTAATCATATCCACTTGGAAAAGACCATGCTGTAGGTCAAGGCTTGAGTCGACATAAGGCTCAGCATGGCCAAACCCGGCGTTGTTGATAAGAACCTCAACATCGAGATCATGGCTATCGACGTAGGAAATCAGCTTTTTTGGCGCATCGGGCTTCGAGAGATCAAGCGGATAGACGAATGCGTGGACATGATAGCGGCGCTCTATCTCCGCACTCAAATCTATGAGCGCCTCTTCTCTTCGAGCTACCAAGAGCAAATCATATCCACGTGCACCAAGAAGGTCAGCATATTCTTTTCCCATGCCACTTGAAGCGCCTGTGATAAGCGCCAACTGACGCTTGCTCTCCTTATTCTGATCATCCATTTCAGGGTCGCCCCCTACCGCATAAATCTTGCACGCACGAGATATTCGACATTACCCTCAGGGCCGTGCAGCGGACTTTCCACTACCCCGCTCACCTGAAAGCCAGCATCCGTGAGTGCCTGTTCTACTTCGGCAACTGTTCGCATGCGAACCTCATTGCTGCGAACCACACCATGGTCGGTTTCTCCAACCTTTGATTCAAACTGCGGCTTTACTAGTCCGAGAAAAACGGAACCAGGCTCAGAAAGACTCGCAAAAACCGGAGCGAGGCGAGCTAAGCCAATAAAGCTTAAGTCGGCAACGATGATATCAAAGGGAGCGCCAAGTTCTTGAGGGTCGGCAGTCCGAATATTGCAGCGCTCAAAGACCCGGACGCGGCTGTCTTGGCGCAACGCCCATGCAAGCTGGCCGTAGTTCACGTCAACACAGGTCACTTCGCGTGCTCCAGCCTGCAAAAGACAGTCTGAAAAACCGCCGGTAGAAGATCCGATATCAATACAGCGCAGTCCTTTGACTGATTGGTTGAACGCATCGAGTGCGGCTTGAAGTTTGAACCCACCACGACTCACGAACTTCCGCGGCTTTTTTACCGTGACTTCAGCATCTTCTGGCACCAGTTCAGCGGCACTTTGTGCGTATACATCGCCCACCTTAACTTCATGGGCCAAAATAGCACGCAAGGCCGCGTCGCGGTCAGCAAAGTAACCGCGCGCGACCAAGTAATTGTCGAGTCGAAGTTTTTTCAACGTACTCAGCTCTAAAAGCGGTACGAAAAAATACTTAGGGAAGCAAAAGTTTTGCAATCTGGACGGCGTTTAAGGCAGCGCCCTTGCGGATTTGGTCCATGACCACCCACATTGCAATGCCGCTCTCAACGCTCGGGTCGTTGCGCAAACGGCCCACATAAACCTTGTCCGTTCCTGCCAACAGTCCTGGCATCGGATAGACATTGTTAGCTGGATCGTCCATAACCTCAATGCTGGGGTCAGCCTCAAGTGCACGGCGTGCTTCATCAAGGCTTACTGAGCCGCTGAACTCAATGTTGAGAGATTCCGCATGACAACGCAGTACAGGAACACGAACGCAGGTTGGAGCAACTGCAATCTTGTCGTCACCGAAAATCTTTTTGGTCTCTACAACCATCTTCCATTCTTCTTTGGTGTAACCCTCATCAAGGTCATCAGCCATTTCGTCTTCGATAAAAACGTCGATATGAGGAATGGTATTAAACGCAATCTGGTGAGCAAAAGCTTCAACCTTTAAGTCTTTCTCATCAAGAAAGTCACGTGTCTGGGTATACAGCTCTGCCATAGCACGCGCTCCCCCACCACTTGCCGCTTGGTAGGTGGAGACCACCACACGCTTAATGGGCGAAAGGTCATAGAGCGGCTTAAGCGCAACAGCCATCTGAATCGTCGAGCAGTTAGGGTTCGCAATAACACCAGAGTGCCAAGAAATATCCTGGGGATTTACCTCGCGAACAATAAGCGGCACGTCTTTGTCCATGCGAAAAGCACTCGAGTTGTCAATCATGACAGCGCCGGCTGCAACTACCGCTTCGCGCATCTTCTTTGAAATATCTGAACCGGCAGAGAAAAGTGCAATGTCGACACCCTGGAAGCTTTCAGGCGTCATTTCCTGGACGGTAATATCACCTTCGGCAACGTCGCCACAGCCCAAAAAGTGAATCTTCTTACCTGCTGAACGAGCGCTTGCAAGAAAGCGCACTTCACTCGCAGGAAAATCAAGATCGTGTAGTACCTGAATAAATTCGCTTCCCACTGCTCCCGTTGCACCAGCAACAGCAACAACAGGACGCGCAGGCATTTCTTTGGTCCAAGTCATCGTATTCACGCCTTCCGTCGCTTATCTTCCTTTGTTCATCTTCGCAGCAATTTCTTCAGCAGAGAGCTGGGTCTCTTCAAAAATACTATCGGAATCGAGGCCGAACGAAGTGTGGAGACAACGAACGGCATCAGCTGCTTGCGCACTGGAAACCACCATGGACAAACGAATTGGTGAGGTTGAAATGGCTTGAATATTGATGTTGTTGTCACCTAGGGCAGTGAAAGCGCGGGCAGCAACACCAGGAGAAGATTTCATGCCGGTACCTACCAAGCTTACCTTGGCGATATCTTCATCAACCTCATAGGTACTTGCCTTAATCTCTGGCAAGATACGAGCAAGCACTTCTTCAGCATTTTCAAGGTCAGCACCCGGGCAGGTGAAGCTGATGTCGGTCTTTCCTTCTTTTGAAACATTTTGAATAATCATGTCCGTATTCACGCTGTTTGCAGCCAAAGCGCTAAAGATTTTCGCTGCAACACCAGATGCATCGGGCACTTCACGAATGGTCACCTTAACTTCTGATGTATCGTGTGCGATACCGGTGATGACCGCTTCTTCCATCATTTCGGGAACCTCCTTGATATACGTGCCTTCAGCATCAGAGAATGCCGAACGGGAGTGAATAACAACGTTGTATTTCTTGGCAAATTCGACCGCGCGCATCTGTAACACACCTGCGCCCGCTCCGGAAAGCTCAAGCATATCGTCATACGAAATTTCATCGAGCTTACGAGCATGGGGGCAGATGCGCGGATCGGCCGTGTATACACCATCAACATCGGAGTAAATCTCGCAGATATCAGCGTTTATACCCCAAGCAATAGCAACGGCAGTCGTATCTGAACCACCACGTCCAAGGGTTGTAATATCACCGTTCTTATCGATGCCCTGAAAACCTGCAACAACAGGTATGAACCCTTCATGCAACGCTTCCATAATGCGATCATTGTGTACGATAACAATCTTCGCCTTTGAATGCGTTGTGTCTGTTTCTATACCCGCTTGGCGTCCCGTAAAGCTCATGGCGCGATACCCACGCGCTTCAATTGCCATTGCAAGCAAGGTCATTGAAACCTGCTCGCCCGTCGAAAGCAGGCGGTCGAGTTCACGTTTTGGTGGGTTTTCATTTAAGGCATGAGCAAGGCTCATCAACTCGTCAGTCGTTTTGCCCATGGCAGAGACGACGGCGACGACATCATTGCCCTCCTGTTTACGGGCAATAAGACGCTTTGCGACTTTTTTAATTCGGTCCGGTGAGGCTACTGAAGTCCCCCCGAATTTTGCAACGATAAGAGCCATGGTTTCCTTTTCCGCTTTTGTCTGCCGTCCACACTATATCAAAGTAAAGAACCTGGACAATATGCCATGTCGCGAACGGCACGCGACTCCACAGACCGCTCAAGAATCATCCGCCAAAAGTCCGACGACCTCGTGAAATAACTAAGAGTTTTTCAAGTCTTTGCCTTTGCGTTATAACTGCAGTGTATGATACGCACAAAGGCTAAGAAGCAGAGATGGGAGGCCATATATGCCTGCTATTATCACGCACTATTTCTTTGGCCAGGACCTCTATAAGAACTTGACCGAATTCATCGGCGATGACCCTGACGTAAAAGATGCGTACCTTTTGGGAAACCAAGGTCCCGACCCACTCTTTTTCCTCGTTTTCAGTCCTCGCTACCTTATCTTCCAAAAACTTGCTGGCAAAATGCACCGCGAAAAACCAGCAGAATTACTTGAAGCCTTTAACCATGCTTACCGACATCTGCCACAAGCTTGCCAACCAGTAGGTCGCGGCTATGCCCTTGGTTTTTTGGGACATTATTTACTTGATTCGCACGAACACCCCTTTGTCTATGCATGGCAAGATGCACTCTGCGAAGCAGGAATCGAAGGGCTTGATTTTCGCGCAAAAGATGAAGTGCACAACATCATCGAACATGATATTGACGAAGTCATGCTTTATAACCGCCTGCACACCACCATTCAGTCCTTTGTACCGGGAAAAGTAGCCCTGCATGCATCCGAAGAGGTTCTTGCTATTATTTCCCGCATCTATGTAACGGTCATGCGCAGGTGCTACGGACAAGAAGTGCCGCAGGACTTATATACGAAAGCTTTGCATTGCTATCGTTTAGGCGAGCATCTCTTCTATTCTGCAACCGGAAAAAAGCGCGACATTATTGCGCGGGTTGAAAGTTCTGTGCGCGGCCGGTCTATTTATGACGCCATGAGTCACCGCATTAAGACAGCAAGCGACACGCTGCTTGCAAATCCAGACCACCTACCCTGGAAAAATCCTGCGACTGGTAAAGAAAGCGTAAACAGTTTTTGGGATATCTATGAAGAAACATTAGCGCAAGCATCTGGTGATACAGTACGCTTTGCTCAAACGCACTTTGGCGCAGCTGAGGCCCAGAATCTTACGCATGGCATCAACTTTTTAGGACAGCCAACCAATGTGCAAGTGAGTACGGCATAACAACTAAGACGACAAGGAGAGGGGATGCTTGATCCAGGTTTAACCATACCGCTCTGGCTTGAGATGGCAGCAACATTGACCGGTGGAATTTCCGGAGCAATGAGCGGTGTGCGAGCACGCTATGACCTGTTTGGCGTTATTTCGCTTGCTATTGCTACCGGTCTTTCCGGCGGTATCATCCGTGATATCTGCTTGCAAGACTACGGTATTTACGCATTCCAAAACCCATCACTGCTTGTCGTCTGCGCTCTCGCAGGTGTCCTCGTCTTCTACTTTGGCAAACTCATTGCCTACCTTGATCCGGTTGTTGACCTCCTCGACAACCTTTCGGTAGGTCTTTGGGGTGTCATCTCCGTTGGAAAATGCATGTCTGCGGGCATGGATGTAATTTCTGCCATCGTAGTCGGCACCATCGCTGCAGTTGGTGGTGGTATTATCCGCGACCTGTTTATGAACTATGAGCCTGAAGTATTCCAGGCCGGTCCCCTCTTTGGTGTTGCCGCCTTAGCTGGCTGTACGATGTACGGAGTTTTACTGCATTACAACATTCTCACGGAAGCCGCCGGTGGCTTGTCGGTCATCCTTGTTCTGTTCCTGCGCTATGCATCGCTTATTTTCCACTGGCGCACCAAGCCTCCTCATGACTTCACCGATGCCGTTACGCATGCGGTCGCACGTCCTGTGCGTACCGTAGTTCGCCATATCAGCCCACCTAAAGGCAAGGTAGAACGCGAGCGCGAACGTCGTGGTTATGAGCGGTGGCGTGCCTACTGGCGTCGTGCGGGAGAAAAAGCCGAGAACATGGTTTCGGAAAACCGCCATACGGCCCATGAGGCATATGAAGCGGCAATCACCGCACAAAGGCAAGCTGAAGATGCGCGGCGTGCCGCCATTGAAGCGGCTGCTGAAGCGGCAGAAAAAGCGAAAGCCGAGGCTGAGGCTGCAGCCATCGCAGTAGCACGCAGCGAAGCGGAAGCCACGGCAACGGCAATCGCAGAAAAGCAGTCTATGCGTACACGGTGGGAGAATCCGCCTGATGTCTACGAGTCTCCGCATGACGACACCTTTAGTGTCGATGATCTTGACATCAGCCCCGACGACACGGCTGGCATTCCGACGATTATGACTCCAGACGGAGATGCAGACTTTACGAACACGACCAATGAAGAAGAAAAGCCTGCAGAACCAAGTGACCGCATTGTGCTCAGTCACGATGAATTCAAAAAACTGCGCGAAACCACTGATAGTTTTAAAAGGATTCGCTAGGCCTTATATACAAAACAGGCGGGCAAAATGCCCGCCTGTTCCTGTTGCGTCTAACTAACCTTTAAACGTTTTGAAGCATGATGCTGTTCATCATGTCCGCGGTGTGCTCGCAGGCATCGCAGCAACGTTCCATATAATTAAAGACTGCCGTCCAGGCAATAACAAAAATAGGGTCATCGCGGTGGTTCGCATAGAGGTCATGAATGATGTTGACGTACAGGTTGTCCGCCTCATGCTCTTGATTGCTGACTTCGATAATAAGCGAGACAAACTTCTTTGATTTCTTGAAGTTGCGGAAGTCTTTCATGGCCCTGCTTAACGCTTCACCGCTTCGTTGGATATGGCGAACAAATTCCTTCGCGTCTTCGTGCATTTCTGTAATGTTGTACATATACATAATCTGAACGACGTCTTCGATATAGTCGATGACGTTGTCAAGGCAGTGTGCCAAATCAATGAGCTCATCACGGTCAAACGGTGTAATGAAGTCCGTAGCAACGCTTCGAATGATGCTCTGGTTTGCGAGGTCGCCTTCATGTTCAATTGCGTGCGCCTTTTCGAGCATCTCTTTGATATTGGTGTTCTCATCGAAGTTGTCGATGAGGTCTGCTAAGAAATTAGCCGCTTCGACGATAACGCGCGCCTGCTCTTCAAATGCGTCGAAGTAGTTGATTTTGTTCTTATGCTTGTTCTTCTTTGGCATACCTACCTCCCGGATGTATGGCTGCTAAAAGGCGAGAAATATGAGAGTGAACACATAACCGAGCAGGCCGCATCCGGGGAAGGTAAGAATCCACGTTTTGGCCATGTCCCAGGCGATACTCCATTTCACGTCACGTATATTCTTCTCAGCTCCAACGCCCATAATGGCCGTCGTGCTGGTATGGGTGGTTGAAACAGGAAGACCTCCAAGCGTTGAAATAAGGAGGCTTACGGCAGTTGACATGGAAGAGGCAAATCCCTGAAACTTCTCAAGCTTTACCATGTCAACGCCGACATTTTTGATAATGCGCTTTCCGCCCGATGCGGTGCCAATGCCCATGTTGAGCGCGCATATCACCATGAGCCATATCGGTAAGTCAAACTGCTCTACGTTCCCTGCCCCGATAGACAAAGCAATAGCGAGCATGAAAATACTCATGAATTTCTGGCCATCTTGTGCACCATGAACGAAAGCAACTGCTGCTGCCGCAACAATCTGTGCACGCGTGAAAAAGGTGTCAAGCTTTACGCGGTGTATGTTCTTACACGTTCGCTTGATAATACGAGCGAATAGCCAGCCAAAACCAAAGCCCATGACCGCTGAGAGCACAATGCCGTAAATTACCTTCATCCATTCGGCCCAATTTACGCCATCAAAACCACCATGTACGGCTAAAGCTGCACCGGTAAGGCCGGCAATAAGAGAATGCGACTGACTTGTAGGAATACCGAAGAACCAGGCGGTTACACCCCAAACAATGATAGCAACCATGGCTGCAAGTAGTGCCATAAGCGCTGCATGCTGGTCTTGTCCGAAATCGACCATCCTAAAGATAGTCGTTGCAACGGCGGATGAGACGAGGGTGATAATAAGAAGTCCGAAGAAGTTACAAATTGCGGCCATGATAACCGCCCTACCGGGTTTGATACAGCGCGTCGATACCACGGTTGCAATGGCATTAGGAGCGTCAGTTGCGCCATTAACGATAATTACGCCGATGTTAAGAATAACAACGGCGACTAGTGTAGGATTCGAAACGAGCGCATTAAAAAAATCAACCCACTCGATGCTCACTGCTTGCCTTTCCACACAGAAGACATGGCATGTAAACTTTTCGTTTTCATGACCTATCCGTTACTTAGGTTTTACAAGTTATTAGTGTACACGAGATATAGGCCATTAGTTAGCTGTTGACTTGCACATATTTGCCTATGGTTTGTAAATTTTTCTTGATAATAGACTTAGATTGCGAACCGAGCGAAGATGCGTTGGCGTTCTGCACCGATGGTTGTTTGAGCATTATGACCCGGAAGCACCAAGGTCTCGTCTGGTAAAACGGCAAGACGTTTGAGCGAATGCTTCATATCTTCCATACTTCCGCCTGCGAAGTCAGTCCTGCCAACAGCACCACAAAAGAGCGTATCGCCAGAGATAAGAACAGGAGTACCTTCAGGATGGTTGCCGAACCGCGGATCCAAGAAAAAGCAGGTACTTCCCGGTGTATGACCAGGAGTCAATATAACTTTCCAAGGCATACCACCAAGCTCAATGACATCACCGTGATTGACACGAACACCCACAGGACAGGTAGTAATTGGCCGGTCACTTCCCGGTACTGGTGCCTCCCCTGAAATGACTTCAGCATCAACAGCCGAGGCAATAACCGGCGCACCGGTCAAATCACGCAGCTCTGAAGCTGCACCGATATGATCATGATGGCGATGCGTAAGAACGATTGCTATACAGGAGCGCTCACCCAAAGCATCCATGATGCGGTGAGCTTCCTGGGTAGGGTCAACCACAATGACGCCCTCACCCTTCGAGATGAGGTAGACGTTGTTTTCAATAGGACCCATGATTAAAAATTCGATATCAACACAGGCACCCTCGATAGAATACGCCATCATCTACCTCGCAATCTTTTCCCGTGGGCTTGTCAGTGTTTGTGCGACTGGTCCCCTGCCATCATGCGTCGTGCATCAAAGACGCCCTCAACAGCACGGAGGCGGTTCAAGATGGTATCGATATGACCTACGTCGGACACCTCGAACAAGAAACGCATCTCATTCATGCCATCACGGTGACTGGTCGTAGAGGAAGATAATACATTAGCGCCTTCTTCAGACAAAACATTGGCCACGTCGCGCAGAAGATATTGTCGGTCGAGCGCCTCAAGATAAATCTCAATCTGGTAAGAAATATCAGTTGAAGGGCTGTCTTCCCAAGAAACTTCGATGATGCGCTCAGGTTCCTCCATAAGCTTTTTAGCATTCGGGCAGTCCTCGCGGTGAACTGACACACCACGACCACGCGTTACAAATCCCACAATATTATCGCCTGGAACTGGATTGCAGCACCGGGATAAACGAACAAGTACGTCATTTAAGCCCTTTACCACCACACCGTTATTGCTGTGTGTCTCATGGCGCTTCGGGCGCTTAACACTTGTAAGCATGGGAGGCATCTTGCCCGTAGACATAGGTGAAGCGCCAATGACATCTGACTGTGACTCTTCTGTCCCCCGGTCAACGAGAATCTTTAAGAGGCGATTTGCTACGTGCTGCGCGCTCTCTTTGCCCGCACCAATATTAACGAGCATCTCGTCAGAATCTTTATAGCCCAGATGTTCAGCTACCGTACGCATGGCGCGCATGGATTGAGCGCTTGAAATACCCATTCCATGTTTGCGCATTTCGCGCGTCAGTTTATCGTGACCATGCTGCAGGTTGTCCCCGCGACCAATCTTGTTGAAATAGGCATTAATCTTCGAACGTGCAGAAGGAGTACGAACGAAGTTCAGCCAGTCGCGCGAAGGACTTGCGCTTTTCTGGGTCAGAATTTCAACACGGTCGCCAAGCTTTAACTTGTAGGTCAGCGGAACAATAGATCCGTTTACTTTTGCACCAACGCAGTGGTTGCCGACTTCAGTGTGAATGGCATAGGCAAAGTCAACCGGTGTTGAACCAGCGCGCATGCTTTTTACCTCGCCTTTTGGCGTGAAGACAAAAACTTCTGACTGCGCTAAGTCAACCTTGAGGTCTTTTAAGAACTCGCGTGAATTCTGTTCCTCGTCCTGCCAATCAATCATCTGACGCAACCAAGCAAGCTGCTTGTCCATATCGGTTGCAGATGCGGTTGAGCCTTTTTCCTTATACCGCCAGTGCGCAGCAACACCATACTCACTCGTACGGTGCATTTCCTCTGTACGAATCTGAACCTCAAGCGGCAGAGCACGCGGTCCAATAACGGTGGTGTGCAAGCTTTGGTACATGTTGTACTTCGGCATGGCGATATAGTCTTTAAAGCGACCCGGCATAGGGTGCCAGAGACTGTGTACCGCACCAAGTGCTGAGTAGCAGTCCTTGATGGTCTTAACAATAATGCGTACCGCAATTAAGTCATAGATTTCCGAGAAAGCTTTGCCGTACTTGGTCATCTTCTGATAGATGGAATAGAGGTGCTTTGGTCTGCCCATAACCTGACAGTCAATGCCGGTTTTGTCCATTTCATCACGAAGAATTTCAATGCACTGTTCAAGATAAGCTTCCCGCTCAGCACGGCTTTCAGAAACCATGCGTGAGACCTGCTTGTACTTATTCGGTTCAAGATAGAAAAACGAAAGGTCTTCCAGCTCCCACTTAATGCTCGCGATACCAAGGCGGTGTGCAATAGGCGCATAAATTTCCATAGTTTCACGCGCCTTGAAAATGCGACGATCTTCGCGCAGGGCACCTAAGGTGCGCATATTGTGCAAGCGGTCAGCAAGCTTAATGACGATAACGCGGATATCTTTGTTCATCGCGACGAACATCTTACGGATGGTTGCCGCCTGCTCATCGGTCAAGGTTTCAACTTCGATGCGGGTAATTTTCGTTACGCCTTCAACGAGCTGAGCAACATGCGGGCCAAAACGCGCTTCCAAGTCCTCGATGGTAGCGTCCGTATCTTCGACCGTATCGTGCAGAAGCGCTGCGCAAAGTGTTTCGACATCCATGCGTAAATCAGCAAGGATGATGGCAACTTCAACAGGATGAGCAATAAAAGGCTCACCACTTTTTCTGCACTGCCCCTTGTGAGCTGCAGACGCATACTTAAATGCGCTTACCAGCATGGCTTCTTCGTCGTCAGTTAAGTACGACCTTGTCATATCCTGAAGTTCTTCGAACCGCTCTTCAGGTGTTTTTGACCATGCGAGACCACTCCCGACTTCGGGTTCAATAGCAGCCAAGTTTTTCTCAGCTACATAAGGGCGTCCGATAAGTTCGTCGTCGGTCTCTCCGCGCAAAGGTTCTGCGCGTTTTTCCTCTGGCGTGCGCTCTCTTTTACCCGTATGTGTTGCGGTCTTGGTCATAGGCCCCCATTCGTATCATCTGACGCGGCGTGAACGCGCGCGGAAGCACAAACGCTGCCAGCACATGCTGGCACAATTGGATGTGCAACTGCAAGCTCTAAATCTTTACCGGCGCGCTCAAAGACTTCTTTGCTGAACTCTTCAAACATATCACGTTCATCGATACCTTCGCGATATCGTACGCTATCTGTTAATTCTACTTTCTCCGTCGTATGCACCACATGGATGCTGCGCGTCAAAATACCGGCATTATAAGCCGTATGCGTCTCAATAAGTCCAAGTTCACGAAAAACAGCAATGCCACAAGCTGCACCACGAGCACTAATTTCATGGTGTGGTTTACTTGCCAGCTCTCCAAGTTTCTCATCAGAAATGGTGAAGAAACAGTCTGGACACTGACGCTGCAAGTCTCTCAAACTACGGTAAATTTCAGCAAGTTCATCATGGCCCGGAGTCATGTCCGCAAGGATGCGTTTATTCACATCGGCATCGCGCTTGTTGAAGAGCAAGTGGATGTATGCCGAGGTACCGTCACGCCCTGCACGTCCGCTTATTTGGTTGAACTCAATAGCGTTATATGGAAGGTTATAGAGAACTACATGTTTGATATTGGGGATGTTAACACCCTCACCGAAGGCCGATGTCGCCACAAGAACGGCGAGGTGGTTTGTGCGGAAAAGTGTTTCAATGCGCGTTCGCTCTGCCCGAGAAAGGCCGCCATTGTAAAAACCGATAAGGGATGCAAGCTGAGGTACTTGCTTGCGTAAATTACGCGCAAGCGCAATGGAATTCTCACGCGAATTAACATAGATGATGGTTTTTTCGCCACGAGCAACAAGCTTTGCCAGATAGGCATCGCGATTTTTTATACCGCGCTGATCATCAAGGTTTAAGTTTTCACGGACCGTGTCGTCAAAGACGCAAACCTCAATAGGAAGCGTATCCACAATGGACCGCGCAATGTCAGCGTCTGCAGTTGCAGTTACCGCCAAGACAAGCGGATTCTCACAAATCTGGCGAACCGAATCGCCAATTTCAGCGTAGGCAAGGCGCTGCCCTGCTCTTGCAAGACCAATATGGTGCGCTTCATCAACAACAACAAAGTTAATGCGCTTTGTTGCAGCAAATTCAGCACAGTGGAAGTTCAAGAACTCTGGGGTAGTAAGAACTAAGTCGCAGTCACCTGTCGTAAGCATGTCGAAGATACGACGCCGCTCATCGGGTGTACTTTCACCGGTTAAGACACCCACATTAATGCCGAAGGGGCGCAGGGTATCTTCGAGATGATAGGCCTGATCAGCAATCAGGGCACGGAGTGGATACACTAGAAGGCTCGCCTTGTTATCTCGCAGGGCATTGAGAGCTGCATGCACCTGAAACGTAAGTGACTTGCCGCGCCCCGTAGCCATAACCGCAAGGGTGCTCTTACCCTCATCGAGGTAACGCAGGACGGTGCGCTGGGATTCATGGAGGCTACCCTCATGAATGATGGTTTCGATGATTTCTTCTTCGAGTTCCGCCGAAAATTCGCGAGCACGGTTTTGCCAGTAAGAACGATTTTCTCTTCGCTCCTCGTCATAACGCTCAAGGTCTTCGGCGTTCTCAGGTGATGTCTCACACAGTTCTGCGTCGCTCGTAGCATAGAGTTCAGCGAAAAACTGTACATGCTTCGGGTTAAGGCATGCTTCAAGAGCCTGACAGGCGTGAGCTGGAGCCAGGCTCTGTAACAGCGCCTCCACTGAGCGGCGACCGCGCCACTCGTCAATCTGCACTTCAAACGCAGCGTTGACTACGCTTGTATTCGTAAGCAAGGTAGAAATATCGGTGCAGTGAAACATGATGCCATCAACACTTCCCGTACCATCGCTTAAGGTACAGGAGAAGTGATTCTTATCCGCCCCTACCGCACGGCCGCGAGAAAGCTCAACATTGCGGGCCAAGAAGACCGGCGTTGGATTTTCTTGCCCAAACGGGGCAAGTTGGTCGAGGAGTTCAACATTGGGGATGGTGAGCTCAGCTAAAGAAACACAGGCATCAATTTTTGTGAGAGGGTGAAAATCTTCTTCCGGCAGACCATCCATATAGTCGTTCAGACGACGAGTAAATTCCTCCAGCTTATCTGCCGGTAAAGTGACACCTACTGCTGCCTGGTGTCCACCGAAACGAGTTAGGATGTCGGCAGTGCTTTCCACCGCCTCAAAAAGATTAACCTGCCCGACACTTCGGCCGCTTCCGTGTGCCTCATTGCCCTCAACCGTAAAGAGAAGACAGGGCACACCATAGGTACGTACCAGCCGACTGGCAACAATGCCCTTTACACCTTCATGCCAGCCTTCACCAGAAACCACCAAAACGCGTTGGCCGTGGTAAATTTCTTGAGCCTGTTCCTTGGCCATTTCCGAAAGTTCAGCCTCAATAGAGCGTCGCTCTTCATTGAGATGCTCAAGTTCTTCGGCATAGGTGCAAGCTTCATCAAAGTCGTCTGTCATAAGCAAGTTCAGTGCTAAATCGGCATCACCCATCCGACCTGATGCATTCAGACGCGGGATAAGAGTGAAGCTTAAATTGCTCGCCGTAAGCTCTTTGTCTGCCACACCGGCCGTGCCCATAAGAGCAGCAATACAAGGGCGGGGGTTTTCGTTCATGCGCCGTATGCCGTCTGCTACCAAAGCACGGTTCTCCCCCAGCATCGGCATTAAATCGGCGACAGTTCCAAGGGTTGCAAGGTCGGTATAGGATTTCCAAAGATTCGGATAGCCAAACCGTGCACCCAAGGCCTGAACGAGTTTGAGCGCGACACCAACACCTGCAAGGATTTCACTCGGGTTGTTCTCTTCAGCCTTCGGGTCTACAACGCACACGCCTTCGGGGACGTCATCGCCTGCTTCATGGTGGTCGGTGATGACCACATCAATGCCCTCGTTCAACATGGTCTTAACTTGGTCGCGACAAGAAATGCCACAGTCAACGGTAACTACCAGTTCTGGCTTAAGTTCCGCTAGGCGCTCACGCGACGCATCGGTTATGCCATAACCTTCCTCAAAGCGGTGAGGAATAAACGGAGTCACATAGGCGCCGAGGGCACGAAGGCCACGTGTTAAAACGGCAGTTGCAGAAATGCCGTCGACATCAAAGTCGCCGAAAACGACGATGTGTTTGTCATTTCGAATGGCATCTTCAAGAATGGAAGCGACCTTTTCAAGGTCTGCAATTTCATAGGGATTATGCCAGTCGTCTTCGAACGAAGGATGTAAGAAGCGATAAGCTTCATCCTTCGTTTTTATGCCTCGAGCTACTAAGGTAGTGGCTATAAATGAGGGCAGGTTATATTCTTCTTGGAGCTGCTGCACCAAATCAGGATCAACAGCAGCAATATTAAATTGTGCGGACATAACGTTAGACCTCGAATGTATCTCTCGTGTTTCCCTGTCATTGTCTCATAAGTCAATAGGCATGAACACGAATAGGCCACAAAGACTCAAAGGAAATGCAGAGTACCCACCATTTTTTATGGTGGGTACTCCGACATTACAACGGGTGTTGCAAACTATTTCTATGCTACGACGGTGATGCTGCTTTGCTCTATTTGTGCTGCGTTAATGTATAAGCAAACACCCCGTACTATCTCACGGGAACTTGAGCCTTCATACTCTGAATCTTCGCAAAGACCGGTGCAGCTCCCGTCGTCAGGGTCACTTCGCCAGAATCATCTACCTGAATAAGTGTGGGGGCTTGCATTATTTGATAGCGCTGAGCAATGTCAACATGGTCTTCGGCAAACAATTCCTCAAAGACAATACCTGCTTCATTCATATCCGCCGCCGCACGCTTGCAGTTCGGGCAAGTATGGGTTGCCATGAGGTAGAGACCCGCAGGCAACGTTCCTGCCTGATTGCGAGGACTTACCTCAACCTTCATGCTCACCTCCGCAGGCTGTGCTGCCTTCTCAGCATCGCTTTCGTGCTCTGCTGCTCCTTCGTCTTGGCTTGCATCATGACGGTTGAGATGCGAATGATCCAGGTTGTAAATCTTGCGGTCTTTAAATTCCTGGCTCTTGCCGTCGTTCCAGTTCTGAACCGGTCGATAGTATCCGGTGATGCGGCTGTAAACCTCAGTCTTTTCGTGGCAGCATGGGCACTCATAGACTTCGCCAGTAATATAGCCGTGGTTCTTGCAAACCGAATACGTCGGAGAAATGGTGTAATACGGCAGCTTGTAGTTCCACGCAATTTTACGAACCAAATTCGCGGCCGACTTCCAATCCGGCATCTTCTCGCCTAGGAAAGCATGGAAAACGGTGCCAGAGGTATAAAGCGTCTGCAAATCATCCTGAATATCAAGCGCGCTGAAGATATCCTCTGAAAAACCAACGGGCAGATGCGATGAATTCGTATAATACGGTGAACCTTGGTCATTTGCCGTGATGATGTCAGGGAAACGCTCCTTGTCATGCTTAGCAAAACGATATGCCGTGCTCTCAGCAGGCGTTGCCTCTAGGTTATAAAGATCGCCATAAAGCTCCTGATAATCCGAAAGACGCTCACGCATATGATTAAGAACATCCTGGGTGAACTTCTGTGCGCGAGAATCCGTAAGGTCGCTGCGGAGCCATGAAGCATTCATGCATGCCTCGTTCATACCAACCAGACCAATGGTGCTGAAGTGGTTATCGAAGGTGCCCAAATAACGCTTGGTATACGGATACAGTCCTGCCTCAAGGAAGGCCGTCACAACCGTACGCTTCGTCTTTAAAGACCGCGCAGCCAAATCCATCAGATGATCGAGGCGCTTGTAAAAATCGGCTTCACTTTCTGCCTGATAGGCAATGCGTGGCATATTGATGGTAACAACGCCAATACTTCCGGTAGACTCACCACTGCCGAAGAAACCACCGCTCTTCTTACGCAGCTCGCGCAAGTCCAAACGCAGACGGCAGCACATGGAACGGACATCAGATGGTTCCATATCAGAGTTGATGTAGTTTGAGAAATAAGGCGTGCCATACTTTGCAGTCATCTCAAAGAGCAGCTTGTTATTCTCGGTTTCAGACCAATCAAAGTCGCGCGTGATGGAATAGGTCGGAATAGGATATTGGAAACCGCGTCCGTCAGCGTCGCCCTCAATCATGATTTCGATAAAGGCCTTGTTAACCATATCCATTTCTTTTTGGCAGTCACCATAAGTGAAATCCTGCTCTTTACCACCAACGATAGCGGGTTGGTCTTTCAGGTCGGCCGGGCAAACCCAGTCAAGCGTAATATTGCTAAACGGCGCCTGGGTGCCCCAGCGAGAAGGCGTATTAACACCGAAAACAAAACTCTCAATGGCCTGCTTGGTTTCCTTGTACGTGAGATTATCTACACGTACAAACGGAGCAAGGTAGGTGTCAAAAGAGGAGAAGGCTTGGGCGCCTGCCCATTCGTTCTGCATGATGCCCAAGAAGTTGACCATCTGGTTGCAGAGGCTAGAAAGGTGTCCTGCTGGCTTAGAGGTTATTTTACCTGGCACGCCACCCAAGCCTTCCTGAATGAGTTGCTTTAACGACCAACCTGCGCAATAGCCCGTTAGCATAGACAAATCGTGCAGGTGTATATCTGCATTGCGATGCGCTTCTGCAATTTCGCGATCATAGATTTCGGAAAGCCAGTAGTTCGCCGTTACTGCTCCGGAATTTGAAAGGATAAGGCCGCCTACTGAATAGGTAACAGTCGAGTTTTCTTTGACGCGCCAATCTTCGACACGCAGATAGCTGTCAACAATAGCCTTATAGTCAACGAGCGTTGCTTTCGCATTGCGGACATTTTGGCGCTGCTTACGGTAGAGGATGTATGCCTTTGCGATATCAGCATAGCCAGCATTCGATAAAACTTCCTCGACGCTATCCTGAATATCCTCAACCTCAATAAGGCCGTCCTTAATCTTTGGTTCAAAATGCGCAGTTACATTGAGAGCCAGCATGTCGATAGTGGATGGATGATACTGCTTTTCTTGTGCGTCAAATGCTTTCGATATCGCAGCGGCGATTTTAGCGATATCAAAGTCGACAACTTTACCGTCTCGCTTAAGAACCTGATACATACGATTTCCTTTCGGCCCAGTGTTTTTGAATACACTTCGAGCCTTGCGGTTTGTGGATGGATAACCGTTTACTGCATTAACCTGCGACTACCCTATCAACCCCAACGCCGCAGGCTGATTGATGCGTTTTATCATACTCGGTTCAGGACTGCGCGTCAACGAAAAACTCCATGATATTGGAGTCAATATACAGTTAAACCACAAGATATTGTGGTTTATTCATAATCCTAAATTGCCCAAAAATTTGAGTCAGTGCAGGTGGTATGGGAAAAGAAAAGATTGAGGAACCACGAAAAAATTTTCTCTTTATTCCATAAATTGTTGTTCACCAATTCTTAGCAAGCAGACGCTTAGACGATGCGTTATCTTAGAGAAGTAAATGAAACAAGGAGTAACTATGCCCCATTACCGATTCAGGCCTCATATGGTTTGCTCTATGCAAATTGATTTTGACTTAGAGGACAATAAAATTTACAACCTTCAATTTCTTGGAGGTTGCGAGGGTAACCTTCGCGCCATTGGAAAACTAGTCGATGGGGCTGACGCCCACTATGTTGCCGACCTTTTGCGCGGAAACGACTGCCACGGGCGCGGCACAAGCTGCGCAGACCAGCTCTCCCAAGCCCTCGACCTTGCACTGGCACAATCAGGGCACTAATACACCAAAGGCAAGGAAGATTTCATGCAGCTCGGAGGAATCCAAAAACTTACCCTGCTTGACTATCCCGGCCATACCGCCGCAACTGTTTTTACGCCAGGCTGCAACTTGCGCTGCCCCTACTGCTATAACGTTGATTTAGTACGAGGCATTCAGTCAGACGACAAAAAAACACGGGTCTTTCCCTCCTACCCACTCGATGAATTCTTCTCCTTTCTTAAAAGGCGCAAGGGGCTTTTAGACGGCATATGCATTACCGGAGGTGAACCACTTCTTCAGGAAGGAATGGGTGATTTTTGCCGACGTATCAAGGACGAAGGATTTGCCGTAAAGCTTGATACGAACGGAACCTTCCCAGAAAAACTCAAGCAGCTTGTAGAAGACCAGGTCATAGACTATGTAGCTGTCGATATAAAAAACGCACCTGCTGACTATGCTCAAACTGTTGGCGTGAAGGACTTTGACCATAAAAGTATCGACGAGACCATTTCCTACCTATCTTCAGCCAAGGTCGAAAGTGAATTTCGAACCACCGTCATACGAGAATTTCATACGCTTGATAAGCTTCGTACTATCGCTCGGTGGATTCGGGGACCACACCCCTACTACCTGCAAAATTTTGATGAAGATGCAAAGGTTCTTGTTGGAAACCAGGTGCTACATGGATGGACAGACAATGACCTGCGTATGGCTGTAAAAGAACTTCGGTTGATCAACCCGAAAACTTATCTGCGTGGCATAGAAGAATAAAGGAGAGGGAATCTTCCCTCTCCTTAAACGTGCAAAAAGATTCTGCCAAAATTTTGACCATGAAACTTGCTACTCAGTTGTTGCCGCCTTATCAGTTTCCTCGTTTAAGATTCCCTCGAGCGTTCTCCAGGCCAACTCGGCACATTTTACGCGCGACGGCATATGGGAAATGTCGGAGAGCTCTGCTGCTTCATCCAGATCTTCTTCATCTTGGTCTGACAGCTCCTTGCCCTGAATCATGCCAATAAAAAGCCCAATAAGACGCTGAGCTTCTTCAGTTGTTTTCCCTTCAATCAAACCAGCCATGATGTCGGCTGAAGCAAGGGATACGGCGCAACCATGACCAGTAAACGCAGCCTCTTCGATGATGTCGTCTTTAATACGCAGCTTAAGCGTGAGCTCATCGCCGCAGCTTGGGTTAATGCCGTCATGTGTATTGGTGGCATCTTCTAAGTCATACTTGTAGTCAGGATGCGCATTATGCTCCATAAGCGCTGCACCATAGATATTATTCGCCATGAAACATCCCCCAGACTGATTCGATTGCCTCAATGAGCGCGTCTATGTCGTTCTTATCGTTATAAAACGCAAGCGACGCCCTGCTGCAAGTTCGCAAACCCATCCAATTCAAGAGAGGTTGTGCACAGTGGTGACCTGCTCGAATGGCAACGTTATGCATATCAAGAATGCTTGCCACGTCATGGGGATGAATATCGCCCACGTTAAAACTGATAACGCTGTGACGCGCTGCCGCATCGCGCGGACCAACAAATTCAATGTAGGGCAAATCGCTTAACCGAGCCATGCAATACTGCACGAGGTTGCTTTCGCGTTCAATGATGGTATCCATTCCGATATTTTCAACATAGGACAAAGCCGCATCCAAACCATAGATTCCAGCAGCATCCTGGGTACCTGCTTCAAATTTCTCTGGAACGGAAGCCCAGACCGCATCCTCTTGGGTCACCGAATCAATCATTTCCCCACCAGTAAGAAACGGCGGCATGGCATCGAGTAAATCTGCATGACCCCAAAGCACGCCAATACCCATGGGTCCAAAAACCTTATGTGCGGAGAAAACGAAAAAGTCGCATCCAATTCCTTTGACGTTAACCTGCGCGTGAGGCACCGACTGGGCACCATCAACAATCATGTATGCCCCGTTTTCATGCGCTACCTGCGTAAGAAGCTGCACAGGATTCTCAACGCCCAACACATTCGAAACGTGAACCGCTGAAACAATTTTTGTCTTCGGCCCAATTTTTTTGCGCATCTCCTCTTCAGAAATACGCCCTTCCTCATCAGGGAAGATATATACGAGCTTCGCTCCGGTTTTGCGGCAAACCTGCTGCCATGGAATCAGATTGCTGTGGTGTTCCATGATAGTGATACAAACCTCATCGCCTTGAGATAAGACCGTAGGCGCAAAGCTCATCGCAAGCAGGTTAAGCATTTCAGAAGTATTCCGCCCGAAGACTATTTCGCGCGGTGAATCAACACCGATAAACCTTGCAATATGCTCGCGCGTCTTCCCAATTGCCTCGGTTGCATCCACCGAAAGCTTATAGAGTCCACGGAGCGGGTTGGCGTTCATCGTCTCGTAAAAATAACGTTGTGCATCAAGAACAACGGCAGGACGCTGCGCAGTTGCTGCGCTGTCAAGGAAAGCCAATTCAGGGTGCGCATCAAGTAAGGGAAAATCCTTCTTGAAAGGATTTTCTTGTATATCTACTGAGGTCATAGGTCTACCTCCTGAAAATCTTCTATGAGTGTCCGCGCATAGTTCAAGACGCCTTCGCGAATTTCTTCGTCGGGAGCGGTCAGGGCGGCGCGCTCTAAGGCAGACTGAACAAACATATCTTCTGCAACTTCCTTATTAAGCCCACGACAGGCCAAGTAGAAGAGCTGGTCAGCATTAACATGGCCGATGGTAGCCCCATGATTTCCCATCACGTCGTCTTCGTTGCAAAGAATGACCGGTACGGTTTTGTTTTCGACTCCCTCATCGACCAATAAGACTGTTTCGTCTTCTTCACCCTCGGCCCCACAAGCACCACGAATCAAATCAATGGTTCCTCGCAAGGTCTTTTTCGACTTACCTGCCAAGACGCCATTTGCATGCAGCTCGCTTTGAGACTTTGGTCCATGGTGGCGAATGCTGTAATTGAAATCTCGTACTTGGTCTTTATGACCGAGGTAATGCAGGTCAATCTCAATGGAAGCATTTTCTCCACGCAAATCGCTCGCAAGACCGGTATAAGCACGCTCTCCGCCAAGAACAGTCTGCTCGACAGTGACGTGAGCATCGGTATCCAAGAACAGACCCATGTCATCAATGTCACAAACTTCCGTACCAAGGGTTTGAAAGCGCGTAATTTTTACGTCTGAACCACGGCCTGCGAAAACCCGAAGGCTCGTACCGGTAAGACCTGTACCCGGCTCAATAGAGTCGGTCGCAAGCGTCAGAGAAAATTCGAGTCCGTCTGGAACAATAAGGTCAATTGCAGCGACATTCATATAGCCGCCCACACCCGGAACTCGAATAGTTGCTTCTTTTTCGGTATTGGCGCCTGCAAGAAGAACGAGCGGCTTGGATGCTGCGTTACGCAGGAATTCATACGCTTCGTTTCCGGTGCCTGTCTCAAAAGATTTTGCTAGGCTTAAGCTATCTTCTATTTCGTCAGCGCGCCTTTGATACCGAGAACGTGCAGCCACGTCGAAAAATTCTTTTTCTTCGTAGAGCTTCGCCTTTTGCTCGGCATAATCCTTCGTCTTTTCATAGGCAGCCGTTTGCTCCCAGGCATCTTGTGCACCTTGCAGCGCTTTATCAAAGGCATCTTCCTTGCCGAAAAGCTCCATATCCGCTTCGACACGCACCAGATGAGCAGGAGCTAAACCATCGGGAATTTCAACTTGTGTTTCATTCATGTGAAGGCGATGCCAGGTAGGAGCCGGCATGGCGTTGACATGATTTAAAACTGTTTGAGTCATTAGCCAATCGCTCCTTCCATTTCAAGTTTGATGAGATTGTTCATTTCAACGGCATATTCAAGCGGCAGTTCTTTTGCTACCGGGTTTGCAAACCCGTTAACCACCATGGTACGTGCCGCCTCCTCGCTTAAACCGTGGCTCATCAGGTAGAAAATTTTGTCATCACCGATACGTCCGATGCTTGCCTCATGACCAAGGTCGATATCCTTGCAGCGAATATCCATCGCCGGGGTGGTATCCGACCGACTGATGTCATCAAGCATGAGGCTTTGGCAAGAAATACTTGCGACCGAACCCGTAGCTTTCGGGGTTGCAACCACGGAGCTTCTAAAGGTGTTGATGCCCCCACTCTTCGAAATTGACTTCGTCTCAACCGAAACATGAGTTTTAGGCGCATTCATAACTACCTTGCACCCGGTGTCTAGGTTCTGTGAATTACCCGCAAATGTGACACCGGTAAACTCACAGGTACTGCGCGCCCCGTTTAACACGCTCATGGGATAGAGGTAGCCAACATGGCTTCCAAACGAACCACTGATCCACTCAATCTTTCCGTCGTCTTCAACCTTGGCACGCTTGGTGTTCAGGTTATACATGTTCTTCGACCAGTTTTCGATGGTTGAGTAGCGCAAGCGTGCTCGCTTTCCTACGAAAAGTTCAACAGCACCTGCATGTAAGTTCGCCACGTTATATTTCGGAGCAGAGCAACCTTCAATGAAGTGAAGGTCGGCGTCATCTTCGACAATGATAAGCGTGTGCTCAAATTGTCCGGCGCCTTTTGCATTGAGGCGGAAATAGGACTGCAGGGGAAAATCAAGTTTCGTGCCTGCAGGAACATACACAAATGAACCGCCACTCCAAACAGCACCGTGCAAAGCAGCAAACTTGTGGTCGGTTGGCGGAATAAGGGTCATGAAGTGCTCACGAATAAGGTCGGCGTATTCACCATGGAGAGCTTCTTCAATACCGCTGTAGACAATGCCCATCTTTGCAGCAGAATCTTGCATGCTGTGATACACAAGCTCAGAGTCATACTGCGCACCAACGCCCGCAAGATAGGCGCGTTCAGCCTGAGGAATACCCAGGCGGTCAAACGTGTTTTTAATCTCATCAGGAACGCTGTCCCAGTCGCTTTGCTGGTCAGTATTAGGTTTGACGTAGGTAACGATATGCTCCATATCAAGTCCATCAAGGGCCGGACCCCAATCAGGAAGGGGCATACTGTTATAAATCTCTAAAGACTCAAGGCGCTTATCAAGCATCCATTGAGGTTCATCTTTTTGTGCCGAAATCTCACGCACGATATCGGGTGTAAGACCCGCTTCGAGGTGCATCTCCTCGCTTTCACCGTAGGTGAAGTCATAGAGGCTGCGATCGATATCGGCTACCTGACTATGCTTCTTTGCCATCGACAACCCTCCTTAAACGTCCAACCGAGAGGGTTTGTCGAAGCCGCCAAATTGTTCAAAGCCATGTTTGTCGATGGAAGCAATGAGGTCAGCCTGACCTTCGGCAACAAGTTTTCCGTCGACCATGACATGAACACAGTCAACACTGAGGCGCTCTAGAATGCGCGTATTGTGCGTGATGATAAGCAGGGTGCCCTTGCCGCCTTGGTGGTAGGACTCCATACCTTGGGAGACAACGTTTAAGGCATCTACGTCAAGTCCAGAATCGGTTTCATCCATAATGGCAAGCTTTGGCTGGAGAAGCAGAAGTTGAAGCATCTCGACCTTCTTCTTTTCGCCTCCGGAAAAACCGACCCCTAAATCTCGCCTCAGATATTCACGGTCAAGATTCAGTTCGCTTGAAAGCTCGCGCACTCGGTTACGAAATTCCTTGTTCTTCATCTCCATGCCTTCACGCCCTGAGACAATGGCGCGCAGAAAGCTTGCGAGAGGAACACCGGGAATTTCAACGGGAGCCTGAAAACTTAAGAACAAACCTTTAAGCGAGCGCTTATCGGGCTCAAGGTTGGTTATATCTTCCCCATCAAAAAGAATCCTTCCGCCCGTTACCCCATAGAGCGGGTTTCCCATGACGACATGGCCGAGAGTGCTTTTCCCCGCACCGTTTGGACCCATAAGAACATGAATCTCACCTTGGGGAACATCAAGGTTGACACCACGAAGAATCTCATTGTTCTCAGCACTTGCCGTCAGATCTTGTATGGAAAGCAATGCATCTTTTGTCATAGTTTTGTCCTGTCTCATTTCCTTATTGACTAGGTTAAAGATAGAAAGAAAAATCAATAAGTCAAGTTATTTCCTAGTAATTTACTAGAATTTTAATTAATTGACACCACTTTTGTGAACTTTAGCTGTATAATCTGCGGAAAAACAAAGGAGACTGGGCGATGCTTGTTTCGACAAAAGGTAGATATGCCCTGCGCCTTGCCATTTACATTGCAAGCTCTTCACCTGACGAACCTGTTGCACTTAAATCTGTTGCTCAAGCTGAAGACATTTCTATTAAGTATTCCGAACAATTGGCACGCGCTCTCGTAAAGGGCAATGTTTTAAAAAGCGTACGAGGATTTGGCGGTGGTTATACCCTCGCCCGCGATCCACGCCGTATTACTGCCGGAGATATCTTAAGGGCAGTACAGGGAGAACATTCTGTTATCGGTTGTACCGGCTTAGACGGAGAATGCGAACGCATGCACGTTTGCTCAATTATTTCTTTTATGCGCGGTCTAGAGGCTGCGGTGATTGACTACGTTGATAGCGTAACGCTCTACCAACTGGTACAAGAACAGACGCTTGCGCACCTTTCTAAATTTTTCAAAGGTGACCAAGAATTGCATGAGGAAGTGCCGGAGGCTAAACCTCAGGCCTAATGATGGTAGTGCTTTGGCTATTCGCCGAGCTCTTCTGCCGCAGAAAGCCAGGTTTGTTCAAAGTCAGCAAGCGACGACTCGTAACCGTCAATTTCTTCCTGGATAGCCATAAGCGCTTCGAAATCTGTTTGGTCAGATTCCGCTAACCGTGTTTTCGCTTCATCGATTTTCTTGCGCAGCGTTTCCATCTTACGTTCGCTTGATTCCATGCGCTTGCGCAGCTCACGAATACGTCCGCCGGAAAGATGCATGTCGCGCTTATCCTCTTTTTCATCTTTGGCTCGAGAAGCTTCTTTCTTGTGGTCGGGCGACGACACCTGGTTGGTTTGTTTTGCTTTTTCGCTTGCAGCTTCAAGCTCCAGGTATTCGTCGATGCCGCCAGGCAAATGCCGGAGCTTGCCATCAATAAGCGCAAACTGGTCATCAGTGGTGCGCTCCATGAGGTAGCGATCATGCGTCACCAAAAGAAGCGTACCCGGCCACCCGTCTAAGAGATCTTCGACAGCGGCAAGCATGTCGGTGTCCAGGTCATTTCCTGGTTCGTCGAGAATAAGCACGTTTGGCTCATCGAGCAGAATAAGCATGAGCGCCAGGCGTCGTTTTTGCCCGCCGGATAGGTCAGAGACCGGTTCGCTCAAATCAGCTCGAGAAAATCCGAGACGTTCCAGAAGTTGCGCAGGTGTTTGTTCTTTGCCGTCGAGCATGATTCTGCGCTTATAGCGCCCAATCACAACACGCACGCGGTCGTCTCCAAACTTCTTGAGACCGTCGAGGTTTTG
Source organism: Eggerthellaceae bacterium (assembly GCA_050945155.1). GTDB lineage: Bacteria > Actinomycetota > Coriobacteriia > Coriobacteriales > Eggerthellaceae > JBMNSK01. Next base: position 26,013 of record JBMNSK010000017.1, read on the forward strand.
CGATAGCACTGCAAACCGCACAGTTTTTCCGATTTTTACCCGACCTGAATCGAGCGAAGCCTTGCCCTCTACGAGCTGTAAAAGAGTGGTTTTGCCTGCCCCGTTTTTGCCAACAATTCCGTAGCGGTCACCAGGACCGATAATCCAATTGAGGTCATCGATAACTTTATGACCATCAAAGCTTACGGTTGCATCCTCGATATCAACGACCTGTTTGCCAAGCCGCGCCATCGCCATTCTCTTAAGCTCAAGGGGGTTGCGTAAAGGAGGCACATCGGCAATAAGAGCTTGGGCGGCTGCCACATGAAACTTCGGTTTTGTCGCACGCGCGCGTGCACCACGAGAAAGCCATGCGAGTTCACGTCGAAGTTTGTTTTGACGCTTCTGTTCTGCGAGTTCAGCAAGTCGTTCACGCTCAACGCGTTGCATGATATAGGCTGAAAACCCTCCTTCGAAAGGCTCAACTCCGCCATCATGAACCTCCCACATAGCAAGACAAACTTCGTCGAGAAACCACCGGTCATGCGTGACAACGAGGAGCGCACCATCTTCGGGCTTCCACCGTGTTTTCAGGTGGTTTGCAAGCCAAGTGATGCCCTTTAAGTCCAGGTGATTCGTCGGTTCATCGAGCATAAGCACGTCCCACGACCCTGCAAGCAATCGCGCAAGATCAACACGCCTGCGCTGCCCGCCAGATAAGGTGCCAATACGTGCACTCCAGTCAATATCTGATAAGAGTCCCGAAAAAATAGAACGGATACGCGCGTCGGAAGCCCATTCATATTCAGGTCGGTCACCCACAACTGACTCTTGTACCGTAGCTGTGTCACATAAGCTATCCGTTTGAGATAAAAGACCTACCTGCACGCCGCGCGTGCGCACTACCCGTCCCTCATTTGGTTCGAGCTTGCCAGCAAGCAGGGCAAGAAGTGTCGATTTTCCGTCGCCATTTCGTCCAACAATTCCAATGCGAGCACCGGTGTCGACACCAAGAGAAATACTTCGAAAGACCTCTTTGGTTGGAAATTCAACACTGGCCTTTTCTGTACCAAGTAAAAACGCCAAAGTTCCTAGTTCCCCAAATTCGAAACAACGAGGTCGCCCATCTGCTGTGTGCCCACGATATGGCTTTCATCGGTATCGTCCTCTTTAAGGTCGCCCGTGCGCCATCCAGCGGCAAGGACAGCACGCACAGCATTTTCTACCTCACAAGCTGCTTCATCCACGCCAAAGCTGTAACGCAGCATAAGCGCTACTGAAAGAATCTGCGCAAGAGGATTGGCAATACCTTTGCCCGCAATATCGGGAGCTGACCCGTGACTAGGCTCGTATAAGGAAACATCGTCACCTAAA
>JBMNSK010000018.1:0-25643 GCA_050945155.1 Eggerthellaceae bacterium
CTCTTGCGGGTATGTTCGAGCCACTGTATGTAAAAAATGATTTCTTTGGGGGAAATGTTGATGTTACCGGCCTTTTAGTGGGTGCAGATATTGCTGCGGCCATACGAGAAGATGTTGGAAAATCCGGTAAGCAGGATGCCCGCTATCTGTACTGTATACCGTCGATTGTCTTTAATGATGACGAGGTAACGCTTGACGGCATGGGTATCACGGATATCGAAGAAGCAGTGGGAATTCAAATTCAGGTGGTATCCTGTAAGCCGCGAGAATACCTGACAGAAATTGCCGATAGAGTTTCGGCTTTTTAATAGAACGAGTATCCGTGCGAGTATAAGGAATCATTATGCCGCTGCCGCTTATAGCTGTCGTTGGCCGCCCTAATGTAGGTAAGTCAACTTTTGTGAATCGAATAGCTCAGGCTGACGATGCCATCGTGCACGAAATGCGTGGTGTAACGCGTGACCGTTCGTACCACGATGCCGACTGGAATGGGCTTCATTTCAGGCTTGTTGACACTGGCGGAATTGAAATGAGCAACGAAGATGATTTTCAAGCATCGATTCGTGCTCAGGCGCTTTTAGCGACGCGAGAAGCAGACGCCATCATCTTTCTCGTTGATGGTAGGGTAGGAGTCAATGCTGATGATGAGGAATTGGCACGACTGCTGCGTCGGAGCAAAAAACCTGTCTTTCTTGCGGTAAATAAATTGGACACGCCGGGTCGCGAAGATGAGATTTGGGAATTTTATCGTCTCGGATTGTCGGATCCTTGGCCAATTTCATCTCTGCATGGACATGGTACGGGCGATCTTTTAGATGCTGTTGTCGAAACGCTTAAGAAGCAAGGGGCAGATTTCACCCCAGAAGAAGATGAAGACAGCATCAATGTCGCTATTATCGGACGACCGAATGCGGGGAAGTCTTCACTGGCAAATCAACTCATATCGCGTGATAGGTCGATAGTTTCTAACCAGGCTGGAACTACGCGTGATGCGATTGATACGCGTATTGAGCGCGATGGTCAGGTGTATACCATAGTTGATACAGCCGGTTTACGCAGAAAGAGCCAGATTGACGAGGATGTTGAATACTATGGGTTTGTTCGCGCCATGCGCGCGGTCGACCGAGCAGACATTGCTCTTTTGGTAATCGATTCAACCATCGGACTTACTGATCAGGACCAGCGTATTGCTGGGTATGCAGCAGATCGGCGCTGCGGCATGGTCGTGATACTTAACAAGTGGGACCTTGTTGAGGGGCCCGAGGCAAAGAAAGAAATTCGTGACCGCATTGCAGACCGGCTTACCTTTGTCGGCTACGCTCCGGTGCTTGCTATTTCGGCGCTGACGGGAAAGAATGTGGACCGCATCTGGGACTATATTACGCAGGCGTACGAGAACTACTCGCAAAAGATTCCAACAAGCCGCCTAAATATCTGGCTGCAAGATATTCGCGACTTTGGCTATACCGTAACCAAGGGCAAAGCCGTTTTGAGGATGAAATACCTTACGCAGACGGCGGTACAACCGCCCCAGTTTACCTTCTTTGTGAATCGTCCAGATTTGGTCGATGATAACTTTGAACGCTATTTGGAAAACAGGTTGCGCCGAGCTTTTAATTTAAGTGGTACTCCTATCGGATTAAAGTTTAAGAAGAAGGATTAGTTATGTCACTTCCCCTGATACTGCTTATCGTTTTTCTTATATCGTTTTTCCTCGGTTCAATTCCTTGGGGTGTTGTCATTTCGCGTGTTTTTTACCATACCGACGTACGCGAACATGGAAGTGGAAACATCGGTACAACGAATGCCATTCGAACCATGGGCAAAGTTGGCGGGTATTCGGTCTTTATTCTTGATTTTGCAAAGGGCGTCATTTCGGGATTAATTGCTGCGCTTTTCTGCAGTCTTTATCCTGACCAGTTTATGGGCATTTTCACCCGAGATTCCCTTCTTTGTTTTGCGTTTCTCGGATGTATCTGGGGTCATATTTTTAGCCCCTGGCTTAAGTTCAAAGGGGGAAAGGGAATCGCGGTGGCCATCGGCTGCATGTGCGTGAGTTTTGGTTGGGTAGGTGCCATCATTGAGATTGGCATCTTTGCACTCGCTGTTGTTATTTCAAAATATGTTTCACTTGGGTCAATACTTGCCGCTATTGCCTGTCCTTTTATTTCACTCGTGCTTTTTTGGGGCGAACCCTTTGCCATTTTGTTTGCAACACTTGCAGCCGTTACCGTGCTTTGGGCACATCGCGGCAATATCAAACGCCTGCGTGAGGGTACGGAACGAAAAATTGGTCACCAAGAATAAGGTGACGTTAGGCTTCATCTTCACATAAAGTTCCTCGTTCTCGGCTATGATGTGACCAGTAGAATTTCGAGGAGGAATCATATGAAAATCGCAGTAATCGGAGCTGGCTCTTGGGGTACAGCTATATCGAATCTCCTAGCTACCAATGGACATAACGTAAGTCTTTGGGCACGCAGGCCTGAAGTGGTTCATTCCATTAATGAAGACCATCGCAATCCCCGCTACTTAAGCGAAGTAGAACTTCACCGAGATGTTGTTGCTACCTTTTCGTATGCGGATGCTTTGCAGGGTGCCGTTGCAGCAGTTATCGTGACACCTTCAAAGCTGGTACGTGGTGCTGCCCGTGCAATCTCCGATATTATCGACGACGATTTTCCTGTGATTATCTGCTCAAAGGGTATTGAATCTGGGAGTGGCCTCGTGCCGGTTGAAGTTTTTGAAAGCGAAGTGGGCAATAAAGATCGCCTTGCAGCGCTTTCAGGACCCAACCATGCAGAAGAGGTTATTCGCGGTATTCCTTCTGGCACGGTTATTGCTAGCTCCTCTCAAAAAACTGCAGATTTCTTCCAAGACTTATTTGCTAATCCAAACTTTAGGACCTATACGAGTAATGACGTTTTAGGTGTTGAACTCTGCGCTGCGTTTAAGAATGTCATTGCTATTTCGGTTGGCATTTCTTACGGGCTCGGTTACGGCGATAATACGGCTGCCATGCTTATGACACGTGGTATGGCTGAAATGGGCAGATTAGTTGCTAAGGTTGGGGGAGACACTCTGACCTGCATGGGGCTTGCGGGTGCAGGGGATTTAATTGTTACCTGCACATCTGAACACTCACGTAACCGTCGTTTAGGTATCCAGGTTGCTAAGGGTGGAACCTTACAAGAGTTTACCGACCAAACGCATATGGTTGCTGAAGGCGCTCTTGCAAGCCAAACCATTGCAGATCTCTCACATCGCTATGATGTTGAGTTGCCCATTACCGAAGTGGTTCGATCCATTCTCTGGGACGGACTTGATGTCGGAGAAGCTGAGCGTGAGCTTATTGAGCGCCCCCTCAATATTGAATTTCGCGATATGAGTCCTGAAAACTAAGCGGGTACCAAAAATCAGTCGCTTCACTTGGTGGCACGCGGTGACTGCGGCGCAGCTGCAGTGGAAAGCGCTTGTTTTCAAGCTATACAATACATGGCATTTACACCGGTCGAATGCCAGATGCAGCGTTGCGCAGTTCTGCGGCAAGTAGCCCACGCCGAATGCTTGCTTTTCTGCCATTACCCAAAGGGCTTCCTTGAGCGCCTACAACACGGTGGTCAGGAATGATAATGGCAATAGGGTTTTTCGTTACTGCAGTGCCGACATTGCGATACGACCCTGGTTTTCCCATAGCTTCGGCAATTTCTGCACTGGTTGCCGTCGTTCCGTAAGGAATGCGCATAATCTCATTCCAAACTTCTTTTTGAAAGGTGCTCCCTTTTAAATCAAGTGCAAGATTAAACTCATGACGCTTTCCCGCAAAGTATTCCTGAAGCTGAGTCGCTGCTTCGTTTGTAATGCGAGTCGACTCCTCAACGCCATCCATTTTTACCGCATCGAAGACCAGGTCGGTGATACCTCGCCTACTTGCGCGTATCGTGACTTTGCCATGAGGCATGACATAGGAATAATAGGATAGCTTCTCGTTCATGGTCGGTCCGTTTCTGCGACTTCTCAGAAGCCGCGCTCATCGCTACTTTGAGTATAGTTCTTTTATCTTCGGACTTCTTCGAGAATGAAATCTTCCATGCGTTACAATGAACGAGGAAATGGCCTGCGATAACCAAGGATTCAGATGTATACAAACGTAAAAATTGCTCCTTCAATTTTGTCAGCAAATTTCATGAATCTCGAGTCAGATATTCGCCTGATTGAAGATGCGGGTGCGGGTTATATTCATGTGGACGTGATGGATGGGCACTTTGTTCCGAATCTCACTATTGGGGTGCCGATAGTAAAGCAACTCAAAAAAATTGCGCGTCTTCCGCTTGATGTTCACCTCATGATTACGAATCCGCTCGAAGAACTGCCTTGGTTTATTAATGCAGGAGCAGATTGCATAACTGTGCATGCAGAAGTACTCGACAGTGCCGGCATGAAAGAGGCAATCTCAATCATGAAAGACGCTGGTGTTAAAGCGGCAGTTGCTTTGAAGCCTCATACTCCTGTCGAAACCATTCGTGAGGTCTTGCGCGATCTTGATATGGTTTTGATTATGAGCGTTGAACCAGGGTTTTCGGGTCAGTCCTATATCGAAGGTTCAGAAGAAAAGGTTGCCGCTGTTGTGCGCATCTCACAAGAACTTGGGGTATCTCCTCTTATCGAAGTTGACGGCGGCATTGGTGTTGAAACCGTTGCGCGCGTTACGGCAGCAGTCGCCGATGTTTTGGTCTGTGGCAATGCGGTCTATGGCGCAGACAATCCAGCAGCTGCCTTGAAAAAAATTGCTGAGATAGGCGATAAGGCACGTCTTAACCACCTCGATGAGCTAAGAAAGAGCGGGCTAAGCGTTGGATAAGGCAAGGCAAGACTACGTGTACCTTGATTGGGCTGCTACCGCGCCTCTTTGCGAAGAGGCAGCGGCTGCAATGAAACCCTATATGGCTCCAGGACTCGATAACCTTCGCGCTGGCGGGAATGCGAATTCACTCTATGGTATTGGCCGTGATGCTTTCGATGCTTTTGAAGCGGCAAGACGCAGCATTGCGTCAGACCTTGGTGCACAAAGGCCAAGTGAAATTATTTTTACATCCGGCGCAACCGAATCAGACAATATGGCGCTTTTCGGAATTAGTATTGCGGAAGCCCAAAGACGGCGCCGTCAAGCTGGCAATAAAGACAAAGTATTTCAAGTTATTACCACTGCTGTTGAACACGATGCGGTGCTCAATCCTGCGAAACGCCTCGAGGCGCAAGGCTTTCGTGTGCGGTATCTTAAGCCCTCAAAAGAAGGTTTTATTATCCCCGATGCCCTCAATGAAGTTCTTGATGAAGATACGGTTTTGGTTTCTGTTCAGATGGCCAATAGCGAAGTGGGCAGCATTATGCCCATACAGGAACTTGCAGACTGCGCTCACAAAAAGGGAGCATACTTTCATACGGATGCGGTCCAGGCACTTGGAAAGGTACCGATAAATTTAGGTCAACTTGGTGTTGATGCAGCATCGTTTTCAGCTCATAAAATTGGGGGACCGAAGGGCGTCGGCGCTTTATACCTCAAGGCTCGCACACCTTTTGAAGCCTTCCTCTTAGGAGGCGGGCAAGAAGAGGGAAGACGGTCCGGAACGCAGAACGTATGCGGTGCAGTCGGCTTTGCTGCGGCCTGCAAAGCAAGCTGCGGTCTGCAGGAAAGCGAGCAAAAGCGCCTATCTCATCTGCGCGATAAAATGTATGAAACAGTTCGTGATGACAAGCGAGTAAAAGCGACCGTTTCGATTAAAGCCAACGATTCACGCTATCTTCCTAATATTGTTCATCTTATGATTCCGGGTATCGAGAGCGAAACTCTCATTCTTCGTTTAGACAAAGAGGGATTTTGCGTTTCAGGTGGCTCTGCCTGTGCTTCCCATTCGCTTGAGCCAAGTCATGTACTTCGCGCCATGAATATTTCCGACGACGATGCGTTCTGTGCATTGCGTATTTCTATGGGTCGTTATACTACAGAAGAGGACATTAATAATTTTCTCGTTGCGCTAGGGGGCCTTTTGAAGAATCGATGAGTACCGAACTTGTAACAACGCATACCCACACCTATTTTTGTGGGCACGCTAAAGGTTCTGTCGAAGAGATGGTGCAGGCTGCACGTGCAGCTGGGGTGACAACGCTTGCTCTTACTGAGCACTATCCTTTAAGTCCCGTTTTTGATTACCGTGACTTCATCTGTATGCACAAGGAGAAAGTACCTGCATATTTCCAGGAAATCGATGAGGCGCGCGAGAAATATCACGACATTGAAATTATTCGCGGCACGGAATTTGATTGGCTCGGCGATTATGATGACCGCAATCTGACGCAGAAAGACCTCGACCCGTTTGACATTGTTCTTGGGTCAGTTCACTTTGTTGATGGCTGGTGTATGGAAGACGTCGAGAAAGTTTCTAGGTGGGAAAGCCAAGATCAGACAGACCTACTTTGGCGGCGCTACTTCAAAGCCTGGTGTGAAGCAGTATCAACGAACAAGTTTCAGTTCACGATTATGTCTCACCCGGATGTTGTTAAAAAATTCGGCTATTACCCATCGTTTGACCCGTTGCCTTTGTATGAAGATGCGGTGACCGCCGCTGCAGAATCGGGCCGTTTGATTGAACTGAATACCTCGGGTGCGTATAAACCCTGTAAAGAAATGTATCCCGGACTTACCTTGCTGTCGCTTTTCTGCAAAGCCGGGGTGCCTTGTACCATCGGTACTGATGCCCACAAGCCCGCCCATATTGCGCGTGGGATCCGTGAGGGATATAAGCTCTTGTATGAGGCTGGTTACCGGGAGATTACAGTTCCGACAAGAACAAGAGACCGCAGGGTTATACCGCTAGAAATCTAGTACCTTTATTTTGAGATGGGGCAAAGGAGGATCTTATGAAAGAAAATGAAAGCTCTCTGCAAGGTGACTTAGCAAGACGACCTTCCGGCCCGCTCTCATCTCACACGTCGATTTTTTCAATTGGAAATCTCGAGCATGCATTGCTTGAAGAGTTTCCTCGAGAAGACGCAGAACTTTGGGACTATATGGGGCTTTTGGTAGGAGACCCCTCTGAGGTGGTTCATAAAGTCGCAATAGCGCTTGACCCAACCATAGCCGCTATTCATGAAGCTCACGGAGCTCATGCGCAGGTGCTTATTACACATCACCCAGCATTCATCAACCCGCCGTCTGTCTTTTCGCCGTATGAGACAAAATCCGGTCATGCCGGTGCTCTGGTTTGGGAAGCCATTAAAAACGATGTGGCGCTCATGAACTTTCATACCGCACTTGACGTGTCTGTGCCGGCGCAAAAAGTACTCCCGTCTCTTTTAAGCCTTGACTATGAAGGTGTCTTAGAGCCCCTGGCATATGACGAGAACAAAGGCTATGGGCAAATCTGCCACCCACGTTCTCAGGATGACCCACTGAGCCTTACCCACCTTGCAGCGCGGTGTACCTCGGTCTTTGGTCGTCCTCCGCGTGTCTGGGGGCGGATGTCCGATTCTCTCGAAACCATCGTATGCGCCAATGGTTCGGCATCAAACCTTATTAGCTCCTGCCTTGAGAAGCGTGTGGATTGTTTAGTAGCTGGCGAAGTGAAATATCATGATGCTCTCGCGCTGTCAGAGGCAGGCATTGCTGTCATAGACCTGGGGCACGATACAAGCGAACTTCCCCTTGTGATGGTCATCAAAGCGGCGCTTATAGATATTGGGTTAGACGAAAAGCAAATCTTAACGATAGACCAGACCCATAACTGGATTCATCCTGATGCCACCCGCGTTTAGGTGGTAAGCTAGAACTACTTCGGCACCAAGAGAGGGACTGTTATATGAAAGCAACACCTGAAGAACTGAGTGCTTTGCAGGAAATGCAGAGTTTTGATCTTGAAATTATCAAACTTGCAAAAGAATTCGATGCCATTCCCGAACGCGATACCTTAAAGAAGCTCCAAGCAAAGCGTAGTGCCATCAAAGAAAAGGCGGACCAAATTGACGGTCTGCGCTTAAAAGTAGAAAGTCAGCTTTCTCGGTTTGATGTTGAGAACTTTCATCTTGAGGAAAAAGCAAAGCGCATTCAGGAAACCATCGAAAGTGTGCAGGATGACTTTCGTGCCGTTCAGTCTCATACCAAGGATTTAGATGGGGTCATGAAGCGCAAAGAGTCAGTTGATTTTGAGCTTGAGTCCCTGCATGCCGAAATGGACAAAATCGAAAAGCTCCAAAACCAAGTTGCAGCTGGTCTTGAAAGTTTAGAGAAAGAGATTAGCTCCCACCGTGCCAGCCTCAGCGAAAAAGAAGCAGACCTCAAAGCCAAATTAGAAGATGCGAAAGAGAAGCGTGCAGCCGAAGCAGCGAATATCTCCTCAGACTTGCTGAAGCGCTACGAAAAGATTGCGCGCGGTGCTGGGGGAGTTGCAATTGGCGAGCTTGAAGGCGACCGCTGTGGTGTCTGCAGAAGCGCCATCGAGAGTGGTCGATTGATTGAACTTAAGTCTCAAGCACCACTTGGCATTTGCCCTGCGTGCAAACGTTTGCTTATCATCAAGTGATAGGAGAGGTCATGAGTCAATCCCCCCAGATGACATTCAACCCACCCTACGACGGCGACCATCGTCTTTCTGGCAGAAAGTACACAAGTGGCGGTGGGCACTATGAGGTTAGCATCAAGGACCACTTTGATGCTGCACATTCCTTGCCGGGATATGATGGCCAATGCCAGTATCTTCACGGACATACCTGGGATGTTGAACTGACGGTTGTTGGTGGAAGCCTCGATAAAGTTGGTCTTCTCTGCGACTTTAAGATGTTAAAAGATGAGCTTCACGCCATTCTTGATAACTTCGATCACCACTACATCAATCAGATCCCGCCTTTTAATTCCATTAATCCGACGGCAGAAAATTTAGCCCGGATTATTTTTTATGAATTAGAAGGAAGGATTCCGAACACAGTTACCTTAAAAGAGGTCAGTGTTTGGGAAAGCCCCTATGCGAAGGTTACTTATCGTCCGTAATCCAATTCTTTCGCATCAGTTTTCATAGAGGTATTTTTTGCGCAGATTAAGCCGCAGAGAAATTGCTGCGTAAAACTTTGCGTATCGTATTGCTCTGTTTTAAGGCATAAAAAAACCCGCTTGAAGCGGGTTTTTTAAATTTCGGTGTTCGAACTCTATTTATGCACGAGTAACTTTTCCTGCCTTAATGCAGGCGGTGCATACGTGAGCCTTACGTACATGTCCTTTGCTATCCTTAATCGTGATTTTCTGGACGTTCGGACGGAAAGTACGACTGGATACACGGTGTGAATGGCTGACGTTGCGACCTGCAACAGGTGCCTTCCCGCAAATTTCACATACTTTAGACATTTTCCATCAACTCCATGTATAGTTCATCGCATACGCATATTGCTTGATTTGTAAACAGCCTGAACACTATAGCACGCGCGACAAGCAGGTACAAGAAAATTTCATGTAATATCATTTTGTCGGCTTATCTCACTTGAAGCCTCAAGTTGAGCATGCGTTATACTGCATGTGGCCCAGATTGACAGTGTAGAAAACTACGCTGCGAAAGGAAGAATCATGACTTCAAAAATACCAGGCAACTTACATGTGGCCAATGATGTCTTGGCAGATATGGTCGGTAATGCCGCGCTTGAGTGCTATGGCGTTGTGGGTATGACTGATCCTTCTGCTGTCGACGGAATAACAAAAATACTTTCTATGTCACGCCTTCGTCGTGGCGTTCAAATTAGTACTTCCGACGCCGGAGTAAAGGTTGAGCTGAATGTGGTTGTCGAGTACGGCATGAACATCAGTACCGTTACTCAGAACTTAATTGATCGAGTTAAGTTTGTGTTGGAACACTATGCATGTGTGCCCATTGACCATATTGAGGTTCACGTTAAGGGGATTAAGGTGCGCTAAAAGCGCGCAGACTTTGTAAGCTTGTGAGCGCTGCCAAATAGCGCACTTTACCGGAGGGGAAGAAAGCTCATTATGTCAGATTCATATCGTGCAAACGATGTTCTGAATGCACTTGTCGCTGCTAGTAAAACGCTAAGCGAACGCCAGGACGAAATAAATCGTCTGAATGTATTTCCTGTGCCTGACGGAGATACAGGCACCAATATGTCATTAACGCTTGAGTCAGTGGTAAAGAGTTTGGCTCAGCTACCGGAGAACGCTTCTGGGGAAGATACGCGTAAAGCTATTACAACCGGGGCTTTGATGGGAGCACGCGGAAATTCAGGCGTAATCACATCTCAGATTTTGCGCGGATTCTGCGAAGGATCTGTAAAGTATGACACCTTAACGACCGAAGTTATCGATGCTGCATTTGCTCGCGCGGTAGACGTTGCATTTCAAGCGGTTCGCAAACCTGTTGAAGGCACCATCCTGACGGTTCTACGCGATACTGCTGCTGCCGCGAAACGCGCTAATCGTAAGCACTTCTCTTGTGATGAAACCTTAAACACCATTGTTGAGGCTGCCTTTACTTCAGTGCAGCATACGCCTGAGCTGCTTGCAATTCTTAAGGAAAACGGCGTCGTCGATGCAGGTGGTTACGGATTTGCAATCTTGCTCGATGCTTTCTCTACTGCCATACAGGGTAAGGGTGGCATGGTAGGCCAGGAAACCCAGCGTACGGTATATGCCACACCTAAGGTAGAAATTGAGCAGATTAACGACTGGGAGGGTTCCCAGTACCGCTACTGCACCGAATTCTTGGTTCATTCAGAAACTGTTGATGTCGATGCAGCGAAGCGGTTCTTACCAACGATGGGCGATTGTGACCTTATGGTTGGTAACCATCCAAACTTTAAGGTTCATGTTCATTCGAACCGTCCGGACAAAGTGCTTCGTTGGTTCTTGACGCATGATGCACAGATTTCTGAAGTTCATGTCCATAATATGGACTTGCAAAGCGAAGCACGCAATGAGGCTTTGGCTGTTGAGCAATTGCATGAGCAGGCACATGTTGAAGAGCGCAAGCCCTTTGGTGTTGTTGCCGTAGCCGTTGGTGAAGGCAACGCCAAGATTTTAGAGAGTTTGGGCGCCGATGTTGTGGTGAAGGGTGGTCAAACCATGAACCCTTCGACCAAGGACTTGCTTGATGCTGTGGAAGAAACTCATGCCGACAATGTCATTATTCTGCCAAACAACGGCAATATTATTATGGCTGCTGAGTCTGCAAGCAATTTAGCCGAGGTCAACTGCGGAGTCATTCCAACGAAGAGCGTTCCACAAGGTTTTTCAGCACTCTTTGGCTATAACCCAAGCGCTACGCTCGAGGAAAACCTCGAGACCATGGCTGAATCTTGTGAGGGTGTGAAAACCGGTGAAGTTACTTGGGCCATCAAAGATTCAAAGGATGCGCATGGCAACCCTATTAAAACCGGTGATGTCATCGGAATAGCTGATGGGTCAATTGAGGCTGTGGATTCGACGGTTGAAGGTGCAGTAAAGCAGTTGCTGGTGGCTATGGAGGTTGAAGACTTTGACACGCTCACCCTTTTAGCCGGTGCTGACTTTGACGATGATAGGTTTGAAAAACTCACGGAAGAAATCGAAGAAACCTATCCTGACCTCGATGTCGATGCTCATAGGGGAGATCAGCCTCTGCATCCTATTGTGATGTCGGTTGAATAAATCTAAGGCAAGCAGAAAGCGTGGCCACGAAGAAACAGGAAGGTCGAAAGTCGAGCCAACCGTCAGTGCTCGATAGGCTTTCTGCGACTCTTGCGCTTGATGATGACGTGAGCCGTGTTCGTCTGGTGAGTCCGACCCGTGCCCGCGCGCTTGAGAAGTTTCAGATTAAAACAGTTAAAGATTTGCTGGGACACTATCCGCGCCGCTATCTTGACATGTCATTGCAAAAATCTATTGCTGATGCCGTTATCGGTGATTCGTGTACCATCGTGGGTCATGTCCACCGCATCGAACTCAAGCGTCCTCGCCCGAAGTTTTCTTTAGTTGAAATTTCTCTGGTTGATGAAACCGGCCTTCTTATTATTACGGCTTTTCGCCAGCCGTGGCTTATGGATTCCATTAAGACGGGTATGCGTCTTGTCGTGGCGGGGAAATGCGAGTTTAACTATGGCTATAAGCGCATGACTAACCCACTCATTGAAGAGATTGAAGAGGGAATTACGCTCGAAAACGGGCTCATCATCCCGGTTCATCCCGCGACGGAAAGAATTTCAACCGCATGGATGAGACGTCTTATCTCCAATGCGCTTTCCTATGTACAGGGAGCTTACGACCCCTTACCGCTTGACCTGCGCACTAGGTATCGCCTGATGAGTAGGTATGCAGCGCTTTCTGCCATTCACTTTCCTCATTCCATGGAAGATGCTCATGAGGCCCGGCGACGCCTTGCTTATGAGGAAGTCTTTCTTCTTGAACTTGCTCTTATGACCGAGGGAAATAAACGAAGCGAAGGAAAGCAAGCGCAGTCTCATGAGATTTCCGGTCCGAAACTACAACGTCTTGATGAGTCACTTCCGTTTGATTTGACAGATGATCAGATACAAGCGCGCCAAGAGGTTTTGGCAGCCCTTGCTTCTCATAATGTGGCAAACCATATGGTTCTCGGAGATGTAGGCACCGGGAAAACCATCATAGCGGCTTTTGCCATTGCTGCTGCAGCTGATTCGAAAACGCAAACCTTGTTTATGGCACCGACCGAAATTCTTGCTCACCAGCACGCAAATAATCTTGGACCGCTTTTTGAGGAAGCTGGAGTTTCATGGGAGTTGCTGACGGGTGCAACTCCTGATGAGAAGCGGGAAGAGATAAAGGCGAAATTGACACAAGGAGAGATTGATGTACTTATAGGAACACACGCACTCCTTGAGAAAGACGTGGAATGTAAGAACTGCAGCCTTGTCATCATTGATGAGCAGCAACGCTTTGGTGTGAATCAACGGGCTACGTTGTTGCACAAAGGCGAAAACCCCGATGCACTCTACCTAACCGCTACTCCAATTCCACGCAGTCTTGCACTGGCTTTGTACGGAAACTTGAGCCTGTCCTACCTTAAGCATCGTCCCTATGACACAAAAAACCGCAAAACCTTTGTGCATGCAAAATCACAGCGTGGAGAGGCATATGATGCCGCAACGAAAGCGCTTTCCCGCGGTGAACAGGTATATGTGGTTTGTCCTTTAGTGGGAATAAAAGAGGAAAAACCGGCAGCGAAAAAATTGACTTCTCTTGCGGATGCTCATGAGGACGAATACGAATACGAAGCTATTAGCATTGAAGACGAAAATGACTTTGGTAAGGAAAATACCGCTGCTGTCAAAAAGGAGGCGCAGTTTCTTCAAGCAAAAGTATTTCCCGACTACACGGTAGAGCTTCTCCACGGCAAGATGAAATCTGACGAAAAGCAAGAGGTCATGCGTAAATTTAGCGCAGGTGAGATTGATGTCTTGGTAGCCACGACGGTTATCGAGGTTGGCATTGATGTTGAAAACGCCACGGTCATGATTATTGAGGATGCAGACCGGTTTGGACTTGCGCAGCTACACCAGCTCCGTGGTCGTGTTGGCAGAGGAAAAAAGGCTGGTGAGGTTCATCTTGTCTCGTCGATGCAAACGGATGCTGCCTTGCAGAGACTGAACGCTATGACAACAACCGACGATGGCTTTGAGCTTGCTACCTATGACCTCTCGCTGCGTCGCGAGGGCGATATTCTCGGTAACCGCCAGCATGGCGCCTCAAGCTTAAAGCTTGTCAATGTTGTTCGAAACGGTGCCATGATTGAAGCAGCCCATAAGGATGCAGCTGCAATTCTTGAGCTTGACCCGCATCTTGAAGACGGTGACCACCAAGCGCTTAAGCGTGAGCTTCGCCTAAGCTTCAAAGACTCTGTTGTGGAAGGAGGCTAGCATGCGTATCGTTGCTGGTACCTTTGGTGGCCGTATTATCGAAGCTCCTGAATCGGATGCAACTCGTCCTACTTATGACCGGGTTCGCGAAGCTCTATTTAGCTCGCTGTTTAGTCTGCGGGGTGGCATGGAAGGTGCGGTTGTCCTCGACGCCTTTGCTGGGTCAGGTGCCTTAGGCTTTGAGTCCCTATCACGTGGTGCTGAGTCGGTCTATTTTTGCGACACCGCGAAAGATGCACGGGACTGTATTTTGCGTAATGCAAAAAACCTCGGGCTTACCCCGTCTTCCTATACTCTTTCATCCCAGGATGTTTTGAAACATCTCCCATCTGGCCTTTCGCCTTTCGACCTTATTTTCCTTGACCCTCCCTATGCGTTTGAAGTTCAAGAAATTTTTGACTTTCTTGAAAACTTAGCAGGAAAAGGGAAGGTGGCTTATGGCGCTCTTGTTGTGTATGAGCATGATCTTCGGAATAACGATGCGGTTATGAAATTGGTCGAAAATTCATCGTTTGAGATGATTAAACGGAAGAAATACGGTAAAACAATCGTCGATATCTTGAAATTCAAGTAAAGTAGAAGACGAAATTTTACTGAAGCTTACCTACCGAGAGAAGGGGGGCGCGATGAAACGAGGCTTAACACCGGGAACTTTTGACCCCATCACCAATGGGCACCTCGACGTAATTACGAGGGCTTCTCAACTCATGGATGAGATTATTGTTGCCGTAGCGGCATCTCCTGCGAAAAAACCACTCTTTACGCTCGAAGAGCGAACGGACTTGGTGCGCAAGGCCACTGCCCATCTTCCAAATGTTCGTGTTGAACCCTTTGATTGTTTGCTGGTGGACTTTGCACAGGAAATGGAAGCAACGGTGGTAGTAAAGGGTTTGCGCGCTATCACCGACTTCGAATACGAGTTCCAGATGAATGCGCTTAACTACCAGCTTTCAAAGCAACTTGAGACCGTTTTCATCATGTCGCCTCCGGAATATATGTACCTTTCATCATCTATTGTTCGCGAGATTGCGAGCTTGGATGGTGATTTTGGACACTTTGTTCCTCCGTGTGTTGAAGAAGCGCTCATCAAGAAATTTAAGCTTGAGTAGGCAATCTAGCTGTGGAAACATGGGCCGGCGTGTTAGAATGTGCTCGGTTTGTGCGGTAGCTTCCAGGATTTGAGACAAAGTGTCTTATACTGCTAAACTGTACTGGGTTTTGTAAGTTCTAACCTTTTGGCACATGCACTGCTAACGTAGCAAGCGAAGGTGGAAGGATTATCATGGACGAAACGGGAGTCTTGGGCTTATTAGAAGAACTCTCAATTTTGCTTGAGGATTCTAAGCCGGTTTTCGGTAGAAACAATATGCGCCAAGTTGATATAGCGGCTGCTTTTGAAATCATTGACGAGATTAGGGACACGTTCCCCAGCGAGTTTTCTCAGGCTCGTCAGATTGTACGCGAGCGCCAAAGCTTGCTTGATGATGCGCAGGCTGAAGCAGATCGTACTGTCGAGGATGCTCGTAGCCAAGCTATCACCATTGCAAGTGAGCAGGAAATCGTTCGCGTTGCACAGCAAAAAGCAGACCAGATTCTGGCTGATGCGCGCGAGCTCGAACGTCAGACGCGTGCAGGCGCTGAAGATTATGCTGATGAAGTATTTGGTCATGTCGAGAACAGTCTCGATACCTTGCTGAACAACGTACGTCGTTGTCGCGATCGCTTGAACGCAAATTCACAGAACTATTCATAACATGAGCGGCACGGCTGTAATTACCTTGCCTTCCGAGCTCTTCGCGCCTGCGGAGAGCTTGTATTTTGAGGGCAAATTAGATATGGACTTCCTGCATACGCAGGTGGATGACTACCGTTTTGTCACGCCACTTTCGTGGCAGGTCAATGTTACGAATACCGGTGGGTCCTTTCTTGTTCTGGGATCTGTTCAGGTTGAAGCGCAGACCTCCTGTGCTCGGTGCTTATCTCCGGTGTCCCTTACCCTAGATGGTGAGATTGAAGCGTATTTTCTGGAAAACCCAGATGAGGACATTCCGGAAGAGATTGGTGAAGACGAAATCAATATTCTTCCCGAAAATCATGAGATAGATATGGTGCCGCTCATTACGCAGGCTTTGCTTTTGGCTTTGCCGCTGGTTCCTTTGTGTTCTCCCGATTGCAAGGGAATCTGTCCTCATTGTGGGGCAAATTTGAACGAAGGTCCGTGTAAGTGCAGTGAGGATAAGGATGAAATATCCGACGACAATCCCTTTGCCGTTTTGAAAAACATTGACTTTTCCGACAACTAAGTCGTACCCCAAGCGGTTATTATTTTGCGTTTGTGTGCAGGTTTTTTAACTCTTTTGACGAATGCTTGCGGCAAGTTGCAAGCTTTGGTACTATCTCACATTGCGTTTAATGAAGGAATTAATAAGACTTTGAGCTTATCGTAATTGAAGGAGCATTGGAATCATGGCTGTACCTAAGCAAAAAACGGGTCGCTCTCGTACTCATTCGCGTCGCAGCGCCAACGATAAAGTAGCTGCGCCTGCTCGTTCCATTTGCCCACAGTGCGGCGAGGTCAAGCTTCCTCATCGCGTTTGCCCAAACTGTGGCTACTATAACGGTCGCGAAGTTATCGAGACTGCCTAGTTTTATTTCATTTTTTGGATATAGTGCCTTCCTGTGTTTTTATACTACAGGAAGGCTTTTCCATTTTATGAAGACGAAACGGAGGGGAAGTAAGCGTGTCCAACGAAGTTACCGTAGCTGTTGACGCCATGGGAGGCGACAACGCTCCGTCAGTCGTCATCGAGGGAGTAGACGGCGCACTGAAAGAAGATAAAGACCTTCATGTATTGCTCTGTGGCCCGGCTGAAATCGTAGAGCCTTTTGCAGCTGAACACGAACGCTGCACTGCACGGGTGACAACCGAGGTTATTTCTATGGAGGAGCACCCCGCTAATGCCGTGCGTGAAAAGAAGGACTCATCTCTTGTTGTGGGTTGTAAGGCGGTAAAAGAAGCCGAAGCGCAAGGATTTTTTTCCGCCGGCTCTACGGGGGCCTGTCTTGCAGCGGGTATCCTGGTAGTCGGTCGCATTCATGGCGTACAGCGTCCCGCACTCCTTACAGTTATCCCTGCATCGAAGCGTCCCGTTTTGCTGACTGATGTTGGCGCAAACGCTGATTGTAAGCCGGAGTATCTCTTGCAGTTTGGTCAAATGGCAACTGTCTTTGCAGAAAAAATTATGGGCATAGAAGATCCAAAAGCAGCACTTCTTAACATAGGTGAGGAAGAAACTAAGGGTTCACAGGCTGCGCTCGAGGCTCATGAGATTTTGAAAGAAAACCTTCCTAACTTCGTGGGGAACGCCGAAGGCGGCGACATCATGAATGGAAGTTTCGACATTATTATCACTGATGGATTTACCGGGAATGTTTGTTTAAAGACCATCGAAGGTACTGCGAAAACGATGTTTTCAGCCATTAAGGACGTGTTAAAGTCGAGTGCAGTTCGATCTTTAGGTGGCCTCATGATTAAAAGTGGGCTTAAAGAAGTGGCAGGCGGTCTTATGGCAGACAGTATCGGCGGAGCTCCGCTTTTGGGGGTAAAAGGAGCCTGTGTTGTTGGTCACGGGTCATCTTCTTCTACTGCCATTAAAAACGGGGTTCTTACAACTGCCCGTATGGCGCGCCTCCAAGTTTCTGAAATAATCGCACAAACTGTGTAATAAGCAGGTTTTATATGCTTGTTGTAGGTACAATGTGCTTATGGAACTGACAGAAGAACAACAGACAAACCTCAAGCGTGCAGAGCAGATAATTGGCTACGAGTTCAAAGACAAGGGCCTTTTGCTCTCTGCTATCACACACCCGTCTGCTATTGAAGGGCGGCCCATCAAGTATTCTTACGAGCGTCTTGAGTTTTTAGGCGATAGCATCATGGGCGCTATAGTTGCTACTGTTGCCTTCAATCGTTTTCATGATATCGATGAAGGTGGACTTACTCGAATCAAAGCCGCTTTAGTTTCGGGTACCCATCTTTCTGAGTTAGCTGAAAATCTTGGCTTTGCCGATGTTATTGTTTTTGGCTCTTCGGAGACCGGTACAGGCAAGCGCGGACTTCACTCCGCTCTTGAAAATGTCTACGAAGCCGTAGTAGCTGCGCTATATTTGGACGGCGGCATTACTGCGGCGAGTGAATTTGTCAATGCAACACTGATACCCTGCATGTCCTTGGAAATGGCTGAGGAGCCTGAAAATCCAAAGAGTGCTTTGCAGGAGCGCCTCCAAGAAGACGGAATTACACCAACATACCGCCTGATTGAGACGCAAGGTCCTCCGCATGACAGAACCTTTATCGCTCAGGTCTATGCTGGCACGCATGCGCTTGCACGTGGGCGGGGGCGTACCAAAAAGGAAGCTGAACGTCAGGCAGCAAAAAGCACGCTTGCTCGTTTGACCGAGTTCCTTGGTATAAGCTCTGAGACGAGCAATGAGAAATCTGGCACGCAGAAGAAGGAAAAGGCCAAGAAAAACGCCAAATCGAAAGAAGAGGCGCGCGCAAGAAAAGCGGCACGTAAAGAAGAACAGGCGCAGGCAAAAGCTCTGAAGAAGGCACAGAAGAGCGCCAAACGGAAACAAACTCAGGACTAGGAATGTATCTCAAATCACTTGTGCTTAAAGGTTTCAAGTCCTTTGCTGATAGAAGTGTCTTAAACCTCGAACCTGGAATCACTGCCATTGTTGGACCAAACGGTTCTGGAAAATCAAATATCGTAGATGCTGTTCTTTGGGTTTTGGGGGAGCGTAATGCGCGTCACCTGCGTGGACAGGCAATGGAAGATGTAATCTTTGCCGGATCAAGTGTCCGTAAGCCAGTGGGGATTGCTGAAGTAGACCTGGTTCTTGATAACTCTGATGGCACAATTGCAGTCGACTTTGACGAACTGGTCATTTCACGTCGTATGTACCGTAATGGTGAGAGCGAATATCTGGTAAATGGAACAGTCGTCAGAAGGATGGATGTTCTTGACATCCTCCATGATTCTGGACTTGGTACTGGAACCCATTCGATTATTTCTCAGGGAAGCCTAGATTCCGTTCTGCAGTCGAGTCCGGAAGAGAGGCGAGCTCTTATTGAGGAAGCTGCCGGCGTTTTAAAGCACAAGCAGCGCCGCGAGAAAAGTGAAAGAAAGCTTGCTTCCATGGAGGCAAACTTAAACCGAGTACAAGATCTTGCAGCTGAACTCAAGCGACAACTCGGACCTCTTGAGCGCAAGGCGAAGCGAGCCATTACCTACCAAAGTCTTTCCCAAGAAGCTGCGGAACTTAATTTGGCCCTGGCTGTAGACCGGCTACGCAGTCTTAAGCTTGAGTGGGAAGAAATTCTGAAAAAAGAAGAAGCTCTCTCAAAGGAACTCTCGGAGAAGAAGGATAGCAGCGATAGGTTTGAACAGGCGGTAAGCGGTCTTCAAGCTCAAATTCGTGAAGGTAGTGTCGAAGAAG
The DNA here is from genome assembly GCA_050945155.1 of Eggerthellaceae bacterium. Classification (GTDB taxonomy): domain Bacteria; phylum Actinomycetota; class Coriobacteriia; order Coriobacteriales; family Eggerthellaceae; genus JBMNSK01. Next base: position 19,423 of record JBMNSK010000018.1, read on the forward strand.
GAAAGGTTCGCCAGGATTATCAACGCGCAAGTTCTGTTTCAGACCGTGTCGATTCGGCAACCTTGCTCATTCATGAGAAGCTTCGCGCGGCCCAGGATTACGAAGCAGATATCCGGATTAGCCGCGAAGAGAGTGCTGAGCGCCTTACACATGCAAAAAGAGAAAAAGAAGCAAGTCAGGAACGCCTCAATGAAGTAAGCGCAGCTATGCAGACAGCACAAGAAAAAGTTGACGCGCTGCACTTGCAAAAAAATGAGGCAAAGAATGTCTTGGAAGATGCAGAATCGAGGGCTCAGGCCATCTTAGAACGCATACAAGAGATTCATGATGCTGAAGATCAAGCTAAGCGCAAACGCGAGTCACTCCAGGACCGTATTTCTCAAGCGAATGCACAAACGCATCTTGTGCAAGCTCGACGTATGGAACTCGAGGGTCGCATAGATAAGGCACAAAAGAACCTCGAATTGCTTCAAGGTGATTTAGAAGATAAACGAAAAGCCATTGCCCAACTTGAAGCGAGTGTTGCGCATCAGACAGATGTAACACAGTCTGCAGCTGAAGAAAGGGATAAGGCAAGGACTGCTCTTGATACCGCGAATGGAGATCTCGCCCGCTTGAGAGGCGAGCGTGATGCTGAAGCTGCCAAGAGCTTTGAAGATCCCGCTTTGGCTTGGTTACTTGAACACAAGCAAGATCTGCCGGTTCGAATTGATCGACTTGTGAAATCGCTCACGGTACCGCAGGGTATGGAAGTTTTGGTCGAGCACCTCCTCGGGCAAGATTCGCAGGCGGTTGTGGTTGATGATGCTGACGGTGCTAAAACAATTTCGCATTCTTTGTCTTTGCAGGCGCGCGGAGGTTCGGTTTCGCTCATTATGCGCCATGATGCACGCACGCAGAAAACCTCACCAGTGGATTCCGACCACCTTCTTATCAATGAACTGACCTACCCGGAAGAAATGAAAGAAGTGGTTTTCGCCCTGCTGGGAGACGTCGTTTTGTGTTCTTCACGCGACGAAGCATTTGCTGCACACAAGACCGATACCAAAAATCGCCGTTTTGCATCGCTTGACGGCTGTGTTGTCTGGCCTCAAGGAAAAGTAAGTATTTTTGGCAAGCCGAAAAATCTCGATGACAGCGTTCTTGGCCATGAACGTGCTCTCAAAGAACTTGAGGCAAGTTTGAAAGAAGCAGAGCGAAGATGCAGCCGAGCCCAAGACGCTCACCAAAAAGCGGAAGTTCAGGCATCAGAAGCGCAGGATAAACTTTTGGATTTGCGGCGTACTTTGGCCCAAGACCGCGGAACGGTTGAATCTGTTGAACGGCAGGTACGGAGTGCGCAAGATGAACTTGGCCAGCTAGAAAAAGAAATGGCAGAAGTCGAGGTGCAGACTCAAAAAATGCGCGCAGACCTCGGCGCGTTAAAGCCAGATTTAACCCAGATTGAAGAAGAAATTGCAAAGCTGCAAAGCGAAGCTCAGAAAAAGGCTCCTCAACAAAGAGAACTTGAGGAAGAGCTGAAGACTTTGCGTGCCTCAGATAATGAGATTGGTCAACACTTGCAGGCAGCCCAACTTGAGCTTGCAACGTATTCGGAGCGGCGAGCCTATGCTGCACGCATGGTAGAAACGCGGGAACGCGACATGCAAAATGAGCTACATCAGCAGGAGCAGTCCCAGGAAAATCTTCTTCGAAAGCTTGTTGCGCAGAAGAGAAGCCGTGCGCTTTTAAAGGTTCTTGAAGCCCTAAGCCAGAGTATGAGCATTCGTATTTCAAGTCTAGACACGGCGGTACATGCTGCGAAGAACTCTTCGAGTGGTCTTCACGAGCAAGTAGACTCAATGCGCAGGCAAGCACAGCAAGCACGCACGGCTCTTGATGAGACGAATAGCCGTATGTCCGAACTTCATGTTGAAAAGGGACGTCTAGAGCTTCAGGTGGAATCTGCTATTAGGGCTATCGAGGAAGATTGCGAAACTTCTCTCGATGAGGCGGTAAAGCTCCCAGAACTCAGTGACCGCCATGAAACTGAAGAGCGCTTTTTCAAACTGCAGCGTCGTATTAAGAATATGGGAACTATTAACCCGGACGCGGCAGAAGAGTACGAGGCTCTCAAAGAGCGCTACACCTATCTTGATGCACAATTGCAAGACCTTGAACATGCACGCCAATCGCTCAAACGTATAGTTCGTGTCATCGACGCGCGTATGAAAGACGATTTCGTAAACACCTTTGATACCGTCAATGCGAACTTCCAAGAAATTTTTAGCCTGCTTTTTCCGGGTGGGTCTGGATCTTTGGTACTTGATATGCCTGATGACTTGGAAAACACGGGTGTTGAAGTGCAGGTACAACCTTCAGGCAAGCGTATCTTAAAGATGGGACTGCTCTCAGGTGGTGAAAAATCTCTCACCGCTTTGGCGCTTCTTTTTGCTGTCTATCGTACCCGTTCAACTCCGTTCTACATCCTTGACGAGGTTGAGGCTGCGCTTGACGACAGCAATTTAAGACGTCTTATTACCTATCTGGAGTCTTTACGGAAGGACACCCAGCTCATCATGATTACCCACCAGCGTCGTACGATGGAAATGGCAGATGTTCTTTTCGGCGTCTCGATGCAATCCGATGGTGTCACCAAGGTGGTAAGTCAGCGTCTTGAGCGCGCTCTTGCACAGGCTCAATAGTGTGGAAGGAATAAGAATATGGGATTTATGAATCGTATAAGTTCTGGTCTTTCTCATTCCCGCGAGCGCTTCCGTGAACGCATGAATGTTTTACTCGATCGAGGTCCAGACCTTGACGAAGAATTTTGGGATGGTCTTGAGGAGACCTTAATTCTTGCTGATATCGGGGGAGAGCTAGCAGACGAGATTGTCGAAGAACTCCGTGATACAGCAACACGACAAGCTTTGCCTGACGCCTACGCAGTTTTAGACCTTTTGAAGGATAAGATTGCAGATGCTTTTGTAGAAGGTGGGGAAGAGATTTTTAGTGGAGAAGAATCTCTTGTCCTTTTTGTAGGCGTCAATGGGTCAGGAAAAACCACCACGGTTGGCAAGCTTGCTCAAGAGGCAAGCAATGCGGGACGTAAGGTGGTTTTGGGTAGCGCTGACACGTTCCGAGCTGCAGCTATCGAACAGCTCGAAGTCTGGGCAGAGCGTGCTCAGGTTCCTATCTGCATGCGTGAGCGGGGAAGTGACCCAGCGAGTGTTTGCTATGACACTATTGAGCGTGCCGAGAGCCTTGGGGCTGACATGGTGTTAATTGACACAGCAGGGCGACTTCATACCTCAGCTGACTTGATGCGTGAGCTTGAGAAAGTTGTTTCAGTTGTCAGGAAGCGTTCTCAGATGCCGGTTTTTACGGTTCTGGTTATCGATGCAACAACTGGCCAAAACGGACTCGCTCAAGCCCAGGAGTTCGATAAAGCGCTCGATTTGGACGGGCTTATCATTACGAAACTCGATGGAACAGCCAAAGGTGGTATTGCCTTGGCTGTTTCGCATAATTTGAATCTTCCGGTCGTTAAAATAGGGGTCGGGGAAAAAATTGACGACCTTCGCGATTTTGATGCGCATGAATTTGCACAGGCACTCATCGGTGACTTTGGTGAGAGCGGTGCAGAATAACTAAGGATATATTTCGAGGACTACTATGTTTGATAATCTCTCTCAGCGTTTACAAGGTATTTTTTCAGGGCTTAAGGGTAAGGGTCGGCTCACTGAAGATGACATTAATGAAGCCATGCGCGAGATTCGCATGGCACTTCTTGAGGCAGACGTAAATTTCAAGGTAGTAAAAAAGTTTGTCGCCCAGGCCAAGGAGCGTTGTTTGCAGGCAGAGATTTTGGAGTCTTTGACGCCTGCCCAAAACGTTATCAAAGTCGTTCTTGATGAACTCACAAAACTTCTTGGCGAGACCGACTCAAAGCTTGTTTTAGGGAGTCGCATCCCGAACGTCATCATGCTGGTTGGCCTGCAGGGCTCCGGTAAAACAACGGCTGCTGCTAAGCTTGCTTATAGGCTCATGCAGGAAAATCACAGTCCACTTCTTGTTGCTTGCGACGTCTACCGTCCTGCTGCAGCAGACCAGCTTGAAACGCTCGGTAAGGAAATTGGAGCTCGCGTCTTTCGTGAGGATGGCAAAGACCCGGTAACCATTGCACAAGACGGTGTCCAAGATGCTATCGATAGTCTGCGCGACGTGGTTATTATCGACACGGCAGGCCGTCTGCATGTTGACGAAGAAATGATGGATGAAGCCGAAGCCATCAAGGCGGCAGTGAAACCAGACCAGATTCTTATGGTGGTTGACGCTATGACCGGCCAAGATGTGGTTAATGTTGCGAATGCGTTTGCTGAACGAGTCGACTTTGACGGCGTTATTATGTCGAAGATGGACGGCGATGCCCGTGGCGGCGGTGCTTTATCCATTCGTGAGGCAACCGGAAAGCCCATCAAGTTCATTTCCTCTGGAGAAAAACCTGATTCCCTTGAAGCGTTCCATCCAGACCGTATGGCGAAACGTATCTTGGGTATGGGCGATATGGTGTCGCTCATTGAGACGGCGGTGAAGGTTCAGCAAGAGGAAGAAGAACAAGAAGCCGCGGAGCGTATGCTTCACTCCCAGATGAATCTCAATGACTTCATCACCATGAACAAGCAGATTCATAAAATGGGTGGCATCTCGAAGCTTATCAGCGCCCTTCCTGGTGGTGACGAAGCAATGAATAAGGGCCAAATCGATGAGCATGCGTTCGATAGGTTTGAAATCATCATCAATTCGATGACGAAAGAAGAGCGTTTAAAGCCAGATACCTTGAATGGGTCACGGCGGGCGCGTATTGCTGCTGGCGCAGGCGTTACGGTTACTGATGTGAACCAAATGATGAAGAAGTTCTACGAAACAAGGAAAAGCATTAACCGTGCCATGAAAAATATCTCGAATACCGGCGGTGGCAAGAAGCGCGGCAAGAAGGGTAAGAAACATCGCGGCGGAAGCATCCCCGGTATGCAAGGCCTCTCGTTGCGCGATTTGAAGAAGATTCAAGACATGATGGACCAATAATTTCGCCAGTGGAATAGGTGAAGTGACCGCAGAGAGTCTCATCCCAATTGTTCGTATCTCTTGGCTTTGCTCATGCGTTATATTTGTGGTCTAAGCTTGTAAAAGGCGTCTTCGAGCCGTATTATTAGCAATTGCTGTTTTGTCGCCCCGTATGGGGTGGTTATAGGTAAAAGAAAGTTTAAAGGAGTTCAACTTCATGGCAGTCAGAATTCGCTTATCTCGTCACGGTGCCAAGAAGCGTCCGTATTATCGTGTTGTCGTCGCAGACGGTCGCAAACCTCGTGATGGCCGTTTCATTGAAGAGGTCGGCCGCTACAACCCTTGCGTCGATCCTGTTCTTATCAAGCTTGACCAGGAGCGCATTGACTACTGGATTTCTCAGGGTGCTCAGCCAAGCGAGACGGTAGCTCGTCTTATCAAGACCGCACAGGAGAATGCATAAGACCATGTCTGAACAAATGGAAGAAATTGAAGGTCTGGTAGAGACCATTGTTCGTCCTCTTATTGAGTTTCAGGAAGATCTTGATTTAAGGTCTTCTGAATCTGAGGACGGCACCATTCTCGTTGAAATTCGAGTAAACGAAGAAGATGCAGGAAAAGTCATTGGCAGACAGGGTCGCATCATTAAGTCCATTAGAACGCTCGCTCGTGCTGCAGCGTCTAAAACGAACGCTCATGTTGAAGTGGAGCTTATTGACTAAATGCGCGATTGGATAGACGTCGCCGTTCTGACGAAAGCAATGAATGCTCAGGGAGGCTTCGCTGCTCAGGATGCAGCGGGCCTTTCTCGTTTCTTGGAGAAAGACCAAGAGGTGTATTTCATCCCACCCGTTCTTGATAATCCTCGTAGCGGTCGAGTCACATCACTGCGGTTTAAAGATCGAGGCGAGTTCGAAATTCACTTTGACACCGTTGTAGACAGAAAGACAGCAGAGGCGCTCGTAGGGTCTCACCTTCTTATTAAGGAAAAGGATGCTAAGACTTCGAAAACAAGCGAAGACTATTGCGGATGGATGGTCTATGACGGTACGAAAGAAATTGGAGTCATACGGGAAATTGAAGATAATCCCGCACATCCCATTCTTGTTGTTGACCGAGGTGAGGGTCGCGACGAAGTTTTAATTCCGTTCGTATCTGATTTCATTGAATTCAGC
>JBMNSK010000019.1:0-25536 GCA_050945155.1 Eggerthellaceae bacterium
TGGGCAGCGGTCTTTCCAGCGCCATAGATAACTTCAGAGAAACCCTGTCTGATGTGACGGTGGTGGTCAACCTTGGCATAGTCTAAATCTGAAAACGGAGCGGCCTTCAGTTTACGAACAGCGTCATCCGTATTCATTTGTCCCGCCGCAACGGCTTCTAGTACTCGTCTCAGTTCTTCTTCACTCATCGTCTTCGCTATAACCTTAGTCAAATAACTTGGATGCGCGCTCCAGGTTTTTAATGATGTCTATGTGCTGAGGACACACGTTCTCACAAGTTTTACAAGCGATACAGGCCGAAGCAGGATTGCCCTCGAGTGCGTTCCAGTTATAGTTTTCCTGCGCCCGATACTTATCATTGTAGATAGATACGATATTGAGTGAAGTCATGATAGTTGGAATTCGTATATTCTGCGGACAGGAGTCAAGGCAGTAATTGCATGCCGTACAGGGAATGGTACCCATATTGTTCAGAATTTGTCGCACGTGGTCGATGGCTTTGTATTCGGTAAACGTAAGCGGCACACTTTCCTTCATAATCCGAACGTTTTCTTCAACCTGCTTAAGATTTGACATACCCGAAAGGACCCGGGTGACACCAGGCAAAGATCCCGCAAAACGAAGCGCCCAAGAAGCAAGGGGCGCATTCCTGTCAGAGGCACGAAGGACTTTTTTTGCCTGTTCGGGCAGGCGCACCAAAGACCCACCTTTAACAGGCTCCATCACCACAACGTCTAGGTCATAGGATTGCGCTAATTCATAACACTTACGGGACTCAATGTCGTCCGACTCCCAGTCAGCGTAATTTATCTGCAATTGCACAAAGTCTACTTCCGGATGTTTAGCAAGCAGTTCATCGAGAGCTGATGCTTTGTCGTGAAAAGAAAAACCGATGTTGCGCAGTTTTCCCTTGCGCTTCTTGTCGCTCATCATGTCCCAAAACCCAAAGTCTTCGTAGAGCTTTGTGCGATCTTCGCCAAGATTATGAAGTAAGAAATAATCAATATAAGAAAGACCCAGGGTTTCAAGCGAAGTCTCAAGCATCGCTGCCCCATCAGATGGACGCTCGGCGAGCCAAATAGGTACCTTCGTCGCTATCTCATAGGATTCGCGAGGATAGCGTTCAATAACACTTTTCCGCAAAGCCTCTTCCGAACGAGTGCTGTGATAACTCCGCGCGGTATCAAAGTAGCTAAAACCTGCACCGATAAAGGTATCGACCATGGCATAGAGTTCTTTGTAATCAAAAGAAGTATTGTCATTGGCATCAAGCAAAGGCAGTCGCATAAAACCAAAACCGAGTTCGGCAAGCTTTGATCGAGTCTGCATGAAAACCTCTTTTCAAATCAGGTGAACCAAGCGCAGAACGGAGCAGGTTCAGCATAGTATGCGCGGCGTATATGGGAGAAATTATCTCACATCCACGCCTCATCACGCGCAGTCAATCTGCAAAGACGTAGATGCATAAGATGCTTCCTAGACAGAAATGATTAAGAAGAATCCTTAGGTGTCTAGACGTTGAACTTGAAGTGCATGACGTCGCCGTCTTGTACTACGTAGTCCTTACCTTCCTGACGCAGCTTTCCTGCGGCTCGGCACCCTGCCTCACCACCAAGGGAGACGTAGTCTTCAAAGGAAGCTGTTTCTGCCTTAATGAAACCGCGTTCAAAATCGGTGTGGATAACCCCTGCTGCTTGAGGAGCCTTTGCACCAATAGGAATGGTCCACGCACGAGTTTCCTTTTCTCCACTTGTGAAGTAAGACTGCAGTCCTAACAGACGGTAGGCTGCACGTGCAAGACGGGCAAGACCGCTTTCTTCAAGCCCGAGCGTTTCGAGATATTCCTTCGCCTCTGCAGGGTCAAGGTCCGCCAAGTCAGCTTCCACCTGTGCGCAAATAGGAATAGGTTTACACCCATCTATTTCAGGAAGATCCGCTGTTACCTGATCTTCGTCCACATTGGCGATATAGAGCATCGACTTCATGGTAAGGAGGTGCAAGTCATATACATGGTCTCGTTCCTCATCACTTAAATCTAACGAAGCCGCACGGTTGCCATCGTTTAATGCATTACGTACTTTCAGAACGGTTTCAAGTTTTGCCGCATGCGCTTTGTCACGCTTTGCATCTTTTTCAAGTCGTGGAATAGCTTTTTCAATGGTTGCGATATCAGCCAGGATGAGTTCTGTCTTGATGGTCTCAACGTCACTTTGTGGGTCAACCTTGCCAGCAACGTGCACCACATCGTCGTCGGTAAAATAACGAACTACCTCACAAATAGCATCAGTCTCACGAATATTGGCAAGAAACTGGTTACCTAATCCTTCTCCTTGAGAAGCTCCGGCGACAAGGCCTGCAATATCGACGAATTCAACCGTTGCCGGCACTATCCTCGCCGGATGATCAATTTCTGCAAGTTGGTCAAGACGGGTGTCTGGAACGGGAACAACGCCAACATTTGGGTCAATGGTGGCAAAAGGATAATTCGCTGCAAGACCACCCTTCTTCGTAAGCGCCGTAAAAAGCGTGGACTTGCCTACATTAGGTAAACCAACGATACCAATCGATAATGACATGAATCTTCCTTCCCAATTGAACCGTCTCATCATACCACGCCCTCTTTACCAATCTATGAGCCTGGCCAAGAAGAAAAATGGCCCGGTGTCCTAAGACGCCGGGCCACATGGATACAAAGAAATAGGTGCTAGAAACTGAATATGCCGAAAGTCGCGCCAACATAGGCAACAAGAATCACCACGATAAGTACAGGAGCGATGTACTTAATCATAACAGCCCATGCATTTGCCAGCTTAAACTTGCTGGAAACGCGAATCTCATCAATAAGAACCTGCGGCTTAATAATCCAACCGACAAAGATGCAGGTGAGCAAAGCAACGATTGGCATCAAGACCGAGTTGGAGATGAAGTCAGCAAAGTCAAGAATGGTTGTTCCTTCGCCCAAAGGCTGGATAAAGGAAAGACCGTTGTACCCCGCATTGATAATGATGCCAGCCACAAAAACAATTGCACCCGTCACAATAACGGATTTCTTGCGGCTCCAACCAGTACCGTCAGACACAATGGACGTGCAAGCCTCGGTCAGAGAAATTGCAGAGGTCAGTGCGGCGAATAATACAAGCAAGAAGAAAAGAAAACCGATGATATTCGCTACAGGACCCATGTTGTTGAATACCTCTGGGAGGATAACAAACATGAGGGAAGGACCGGAGTGCTCAGCAACAGCAGCACCAGAACCCATGGCTACGAATGCAGCAGGGACAATCATAAGGCCAGCGAAAAACGAGATGCCTAAATCGAAACCAGCGATGCGGCCAGCACTTACCGTCAGGTCGGATTGCTTCTCAACGTAGCTGCCATAGGTAATCATGATTGCCATAGCAAGAGAAAGGCTGTAGAACATCTGCCCCAAAGCGCCGATAACAAGTTCAGGAGAAAACTTACTGAAGTCAGGAATGAGGTAGTATGCTGCGCCTTCAGCAGCACCCGGCATGGTCAGGGTAAAGATTGCAATGCCAATCGACATTACAACGAGAACCGGCATCATGACCAAGTTCGCCTTTTCAATACCGCCCTTAACACCGAGAGCCACAATAACGAAAGCAATAAGCATAAAAATTGCCATAAAGATAAAACTAGATACCGGGCTTTCGATGAATGCGGTGAAGTATTCGCCACCATCAGCAAGCGTTCCTGCTGCGTTGGTGATATAGGCAGTCATGTACTTGGTGACCCAACCACCAATGATGCAGTAGTACGGGGTGATAATGAAAGGAACAAGGGTCGCAAGAATACCAATAAACTTGTACTTCTTGCCGAAGTGACTAAACGCTCCGATAACTGACTGACGGGTATGCCTACCCAAAGCAGTCTCTAAGAGCAGAAGAGAAATACCTACGGTAAAGACGAGAACAACATAGGTTATCAGAAAAGTTCCGCCACCGTATTTAGCTGCAAGATAAGGGAAACGCCAAAGGTTGCCCAGTCCAACTGCGGATGCGGCTGCCGCTAAAACAAAGGCCCACTTACTGGACCAAAGTGAACGTGCGGGCTTCGCCTCAGAAGCCATATCTTACCTCCGTCTAGGTTATGCGCCGCACTTGCCATGAGATACAAGCAGGCACCAATCAATGAATAAAACTAAACGCAAAGAATAGAAGAAAAAGTTAAGAAAACGCAAAGAAAGTGCTTGTCAGCGCTCTAAGTGGCACCTAGAACAGGCGAATGGTAGACCTTTACTCACTTTTTATGCCAAGCGGGCTGTAACCACGGTGATAAGGTGCCCTGCTCGGTCTTCATACAGGGCAAGCTTGCCATCCCGGCTCTCGCACAGATGACGAAAGGTAGCTGGGGTCACCGCCGCTTCTTCAGAGAAATTCTTCCCGTCACCGCTTCCTTGCAACACGTTCTTATTTTGGTAATGAGTGCTCAGTTTGTACCACCTAATAGATAACTTGCCAAAACATGAGACCCTTTGCAGGAGCGGTCTCTCCGGCGGCCTGTCGGTCACACGCTTCAAGAACTTCCTGCATCCATTCAGGGCTTCGCTTCCCTCTTCCCACTAAGACTAGTGAGCCAACGACGGTACGCACCATGGAGTGAAGAAACGCATTGCCTACAATGCGGATTGACAAAACGCGTTCCCCCAAAATTTGGTCATGCATAAACGATATGAGCTCAATATTGCGCACCGTATTTTTTCCCTCTGCCGAAGCGGTGACGCAAAAACTCTTGAAGTCATGCTCCCCCACTAAATAGGTAGAAGCTTCCCGCATTGCCTCTAGGTTCAAAGGTTGAGGAACATGCCATGAAAAGTCACGCATGATAATGGGTGGGTTGGGATGCGGATAGATGTAATAGCGATATTCACGTGATTGCGCGTCAAAACGCGCTGAGAACCCAAGCTTTTTCTCTTTGATATCCCGAACAACGATGGCAGGGTGCGTCATCGAGTTCACGGACCGGGCCAGGCTTTCGAGAGTACGGCTTTCCCATTCGTCTTCTGTGAGGTGAAAGCTCACGACCTGACCGAAGGCGTGCACGCCTGCATCGGTTCTTCCCGCACAGGTAACGCCGATAATGCGACGGTAGATAATCTTTAACGCATATTCAATTTCACCTTGAACAGTTTGCTGTCCTTGTTGGCGCGCAAAGCCCGCGAAGGGAGCGCCATTATAGGCGACAGTCATGGCCACTGAATGGGCCGGCTGAAATGCAGTGTGGGTAGAATCGAGAGAAGAGAGACCATCTGGCTCAAACTTCAGGTTGCGGGGGTGGGTGTGGTAATAGGACGTAGGTGCCGCATTTTCTTCGGCCCTACGTCTCTCAATATCTGCATTGTTTTGGCTGGAATCTAAGCCCATACCGGCCTTCCAAAAAGTTCCTGCAGTTCAGATAGCATAATACCATTAGTCGCATCTACCGATACAGGCAAGTCAGCTCTAAACTTACGGCCGTCACTTTGCTCTACATAAAGAACAACGTGCGCATGTCCTGGATACGATTTCAGGATGCGGTTTAGACGCTGGCTTGTTGTTTGGTTAAAGTCATTCGACTGGACCTTAATAGCAAGTTGTGTGGGCGTCTCGTCTTCCTCACTTAGTTCGAGCTCTTCAACTTCATAGGCAATAATCTGGTTGCCTCGGTCGCCGTGCTCGAACTTACCTTTTAACTTAACAATAGCGTCTTCATGGATAGCTGAAGCAAACTGGTCATATTGGAAACAGATGCTCGGGCAACTTCCCGTAGTGTCCTCAAGGATGAAGGTCGCCATGCGAGTTCCACGCTTGGTAAGTTTGGTTTCAACGTTGGTAACCATGCCCACGAAGTTAGCATTGCGTATGTCGGTTTCGCGGTCTGAGAGGTCACCCATGTTGTACTTGGTCATCCGAGCAACCATGCCCTCGTAAGGACGCAGTGGATGATCCGAAACATAAATATTCATAATCTCTTTTTCAAATGTTAAAAGCTGGCGCTTGGGCCATTCGATGCCATCCGGAGGAGGAACTTCTTCAGAAAAGCCTGAGTCGGGATCATCGGCGAGCATGTCAAACATGCTGACCTGTCCGCTGTCGCGGTCTTTTTGCCGCTGCGAAGCGCTCTCTAATAGCGGCGTTTCATCGAGGAAGTAGATGAGCTGCTTGCGGGTATACCCTGTTGAGTCGAAGGCTCCACCCTTAATAAGTGCTTCGAGCGTTTTGCGGTTATAGCACTTTGAGTCAACACGCCATACAAAGTCATGGAGCGAAGTAAACTTTCCGTTCTTTTCGCGCTCTTCGATAATCATCTCGGCAACATTGCGGCCCACACCGCGCACACCAACCAAGCCAAAACGAATACCCTCTTTGACCGGAGTAAACTCGGTCATCGATGAGTTGATATCGGGCGGCAGAACCGGGATGCCAGAATTGTTGCAGCTCGCGATATAGCGCACGAGGCGGTCATTTTTATTCATGTAACTCGACAGCACCGCAGCCATATATTCGTGCGGATAGTGAGCCTTTAGGTAGGCAGTTCTCATGACGATGATGGCATAGGCAGCAGAATGGCTTTTGTTGAAAGCATACTTCGCGAATTTCTCAGCATCTGCCCAGATCTGCTTTGCTACTTCAAGAGAAAAGCCGTTCTCGACAGCACCCTCATTCCAGTCCTGCTGGAGTTGGCGCATGATCTCGATTTTCTTTTTGCCCATAGCCTTGCGCAGCTTGTCAGCTTTGCCAGCAGAGAACCCGCACATGCGCATAGATATCTGCATGATCTGCTCTTGGTAGACCATCGTGCCGTAGGTTTCTTCCAGTATGGGACGCAAACGGTCATCGTAGTAGTGAATTGCTGTCGTGCCATTTGCGACCTTGATATAGTCATCGACCATGCCGGATTCCAATGGACCCGGACGATTCAGTGCAATCGAAGCGACAATATCGGAGAACTTATGGGGAGGAAGACGCGAGAAAAGGCTCACGTAGAGCGCGCCTTCAACCTGAAAAAGTCCATCCATATTTCCTTCGCGCATAAGCCTAAAAGCCTCAGGATCATCAATAGGAATTTCTTCGGGAACAATCTCTTTGCCGGTCGTTGCTTTGATATTGCGACAGGCTCGGCTGATAACGCCTAGGGTTCGCAGCCCTAAAAAGTCCATCTTAAGAAGGCCAAGTTCAGGGGTGTAGTGCCCGTCGTACTGCGTAATGATAATATCGCCTTTGGTATCGCGCTTTACCGGCACATGGTCTGACATAGGGTCGCGACAGATGATGGTTGCACAAGCATGCACACCCTCACCGCGGATGTGTCCTTCAATCGAAAGCGCTGCATCGATGACCGCTCTGACATCTTCTTCGCTTTCGTATGCTTCCTTTAAATCTGGGTTTTTCTCAAGCGCATCATTGATGGTAATGCCCAACTCATTGCCAATCATCTTGGCAATGCGGTCGCCGACACTGTAGGGATAGTCCAAAACGCGCGCTGCATCACGAACAGCATTTTTTGCCTGCAAGGTGCCGAAAGTAATAACGCCTGTGATATGGTCTTCACCGTAGACGTCTTTGATATGCTCAATAACCTCATCGCGGCGCTCATCTTCAAAGTCAACATCAATATCGGGCATTTCGGTTCGCTCAGGGGATAGGAAACGTTCAAAGAGCAAACCGTTGGAGAGAGGATCAAGATCGGTAATACCAAGTGCATAGGAAACTAATGAACCAGCAGCTGACCCCCGCCCCGGACCGACACCAATGCCTTGGCTTCGTGCCCAGCCAATGTATTCCTGAACAATAAGGAAGTACGCAGGAAACCCTTTTTGGATGATGATTCCAGCTTCGTATTCGTAGCGCTCCCAAACCTCTTTCGGTACGGGGTCGCCGTATCGCTTTACCAGACCCTCTTCGCAGCACTTACGAAAATATGATTCTTCCGTTTCTCCTTCGGGCAGAGGGAACCGCGGTAGGATGCTATCGCGCTCGAGCTCGACATTACACTTCTCTGCAATTTCCACGGTGTTATCGCACGCCTCAGGAAAATCGCTTAAAGCTTCACGCATCTCCTCTTCGGTTTTCATATAGAACTGATCATTGGGAAAGCGCATACGATTCGGGTCGTTAATCGAAGAAGCCATGCCAATGCAAAGCATAATGTCTTGGGCACGAGCGTCCTCCTGCACAAGGTAGTGAAAGTCATTTGTTGCAACCGTCTTAAGCCCACACACCGAAGCGAGTTTTGCGAGTTTGAAATTTAATTCGGTCTGCGTTGAACCAGAATCCGTCGTAATGCCCTGGTTTTGTAGTTCAATGTAAAAATCGCCTTTATCAAAACAAGCGGCAAGCTTTTTAGCCCAGTTCACTGCCTCATCAAACTGATTCTGGTCCAAAAGCTTCGGAATGATACCCGCAACACACGCAGAAGTCGCAATAATGCCATGCCCATATTTTTGCAGCATGGAATAGGTGATGCGTGGCTTGTAGTAAAAGTTATCAACGTGAGATTCGCTCACTAGCTTAATGAGGTTGTGGTAACCCTCATTCGTTTTCGCGATGAGTAGAATGTGGTAGAGCCGCGGACGTACATCACGGCGAAGCTCTTCATCAGTTGTGAAATAGCCTTCGCACCCGTAGAGCGGCTTCACCTTTTTACCGGTCTCCTTCTCTACCGCTATACATGCATCACAAAGCTCAGGAACGCCAGACATGACTCCGTGGTCTGTAATAGCCACTGCCGGCATACCGAGGTCTGCTGCGCGCCTGACCATATCTTTTACATGGGTTAATCCGTCAAGGAGTGAGTACTCTGTATGGTTGTGCAAATGAACGAAGGCCAAACTTATTACCTCTTACATGCGCTTCTTATGCCTTACATGTCTTTTGTGGATAGGGATATCCGTGACTTTTTAGCTATCATACCAAGACTCGCCTAAAACGGAAGGGAGAATGGTGAAAGCGTTGCCTCTCCACCACAGAAGAAAATTCTTTGAAAGCAGCTAGCGTCTTGCGAGCGGTATAGCATCTTATGGCTGATATATCTTCTTTCCACTGATAGATTTTCTTGCGCCTGATAGATTTTCTTGCGCCTGACAAGGTTTCTTGCGCTTGATACGCCTTCTTATATATGAAAGAGCCCGTAGCTTGAAAAGCTACGGGCTCCTATTTCAAATGGATATGAGTGGAGATTACGCTTGAACGTTCTCCAAAATGAGCTGCTTAAATGCAAGCTCTTCTTTACGTTCGGAGAGCAGCGCCTCGTCAGTTGCTTCTTTGCCCCCCTCAAGTTCCTCAATTTGAGCGCTGAGGGTGTCTATCTGCTCACGCAAAGCATCGACATCCACCGTATCAAGGTCGACACCGCGATTCGCCAACACGGAAAGCTTGTTGTCAACGAACTGGGTAAACCCGGTATAGGTGGCATAGCGCTTGCGCTCATTTCCGGCCTCATCAAGCCAAAGCGTCAAAACACCTGGTTTATTCGTACCTACAATCATCTCATGGCCAGCCATGACGCCGTACTCACCTTCGGCGCCTGGTATATGTGCATAGCCAATCTCACCTTCAAAGAGTTGAGAAGTTGGTGTAGCTACTTCGCACTCAAATTTAGGCATTAGACTTTTCCTTCATCTCTTCGTATGCTGCACGAACATCCTCGATAGTGCCCGTCATATGGAAGCACTGCTCGGGAATCTCGTCGCATTCGCCGTCAAGGATTGCGGCGAAGGAACGTACGGTATCCTCCATCTTGACGTACTTACCTGGCTGACCAGTAAACTGCTCAGCTACGTGGAAGCACTGACCCAAGAACTGCTGTGCCTTACGGGCACGGCTTACAGTAAGCTTCTGTTCTTCAGAAAGCTCGTCCATACCGATGATGGCGATGATGTCTTGAAGGTCCTTGTAGTTCTGCAGCAACTGCTGAATGCCAACAGCTACGCGGTAGTGCTCTTCACCAACGACCTGTGGGTCGAGTGCGCGTGAAGTGGACTCCAGCGGGTCAACAGCAGGATAGATGCCAAGCTCAGCAATAGAACGAGAAAGAACTGTCTTAGCATCCAAGTGGGTAAACGTCGTTGCAGGAGCAGGGTCGGTCAAGTCGTCAGCAGGTACGTAAATAGCCTGTACTGACGTAATGGAACCGGTGGTAGTGGAGGTAATGCGCTCTTGCAAGTCGCCCATCTCAGTAGCAAGCGTCGGCTGATAACCTACAGCAGAAGGCATACGGCCGAGCAGAGCGGATACCTCAGAACCTGCCTGGGTGAAACGGAAGATGTTGTCAATGAAGAGCAACACGTCCTGGCCCTGGTCACGGAAGTACTCAGCTTCGGTCAAACCAGCAAGGCCTACACGCAGACGAGCTCCCGGAGGCTCATTCATCTGACCATAAACAAGGCAGGTCTTGTTGATAACGCCGGACTCGCTCATTTCCAGGTAGAGGTCTGTACCCTCACGAGTACGCTCACCTACACCGGTGAATACCGAAGTACCACCGTGCTCCTGAGCAAGGTTGTTGATGAGTTCCTGAATAATAACGGTTTTGCCTACACCAGCGCCGCCGAAAAGACCCGTTTTACCACCACGAACGAAGGGCTCGATAAGGTCAATAGCTTTAATACCCGTCTCGAAAATCTCCGTGTTGGTTGTGAGTTCATCGTATGCTGGTGCCGGACGGTGAATAGGCATGTAGCCTTCTACCTCAGGCATCGGTTTTTCGTCTACAGGCTGACCCATAACGTTCCAAATACGACCGAGGGTCTGGTTGCCTACTGGCATCATAATGGGATGGCCCGTATCCTGAGCTTCCAAGCCACGAACCAAACCATCGGTTGAGTCCATAGCTACGGTACGTACCAGGTTGCCTGGCATATGTGCCTCGACCTCTAGGACCAGGTGAATCTTACCGGCCAAGGTCTCTGCATCAACGGTGAGTGCGTTGTAAATTTCCGGCAGTTGATCCGGCGGAAACTCGAGGTCTACAACAGGGCCGACAACACGGACAATTCGCCCCGTCGTGCCTTTACTGGCCTCAAGCTCCTCTTTAGTAAGCATTAATTCAGTCATTTAGTCCTCCATAACCGCGGCGCCACCAACGATTTCGGTAATCTCGGTGGTAATTGCGCCCTGACGAGCACGGTTATATAGTCTGGTTAAGTTCTCGGACATTTCTTCGGCATTATCGGTTGCCGACTGCATGGCCGTACGACGAGCACCTTGCTCTGCGGCCGCCGAGTCAATAAGTGCGAAGTACACGGCATTGCGCACGTAAGCTTCCAGCAAATCATGCATTACCTCTTGAGGTTCAGGCTCAAAGTCCACGTCGCCGTAGAGCTTTTCACCCTCTTCTTCACTTGGTTCTTCTTTATCGACTTTCAAGCCGATAAGTTCAGAAAACTCTTGGTTGGTAATGGGCAAAACCTGCTGTTCAATCAAACGCTGCTCAGCATTGTTCTTCGCATGGTTAAAGATAACGTAGACCTCATCGAAGTCGCCGTTACGATAACCTTCCGTGAGATAGTGGGTAATCTGTGCCGCCTCTTCCGTGGTCGGGTCAGCGGAAAGATCCTTGAACTGCATCACGGGCTCGATATTGCGATACGTGAAATAACCACCTGCTTTTTTACCACAGGCAATAATCTCAGCTTCCGCCCCTTCGCGCTTCTTCTCGTTCATGAGCTTAGTGGTGGCACGAAGCGTATTGCTGTTAAAGCCACCAGCAAGTCCACGGTCGGAAACCACTACCACGATGAGTACCTTTTTAACCTCATCGTGAGGAATGAGCAGGTCGTCCGCATCTTTCGGCGCATGAGGCGAAACGCTCACAAGCATGTCTGAAATCGCATTAGCCCAAGGCTGCGCATCAAGCATACGATTCGTAGCCCGACGAATCTTTGCAGCAGCAACCATTTCCATGGTACGCGTAATCTGCTTCGTAGATTCTACGGAGTTAATGCGTCGTTTTATGTTGTGAAGGTTTGCCATAACTTAAAACCGCCTTTAGGCCGACACTTGGAACTGGGACTTAAAGGTCTCAATTGCCTTGTTAAGCTCTTCCTTGGTTTCATCAAGAAGCTTCTTTTCCTTGTTGATACTTTCATTGATGCCGGGGTTGGCAGCATGAATGTAATCAAGAAGCTCTGAGCGGAAACGAACAACATCTTCCAGCGGAATGTCATCCAGATAGCCCTGGCCACCTGCATAAATAGCGATAGTCTGGTCGGCAACAGGCATGGGGTTATAACGACCCTGCTTCAAAAGTTCGGTCATATGAGAGCCGCGGTTAAGCTGGTCTTGCGTTGCTTTGTCGAGGTCGGAACCAAACTGGGTAAAGGCCTCAACCTCACGATAAGACGCAAGGTCCAAACGAAGCGTACCTGCAACAGACTTCATAGCTTTAATCTGAGCAGAACCACCTACGCGGGAAACCGAAAGACCTACGTTAATAGCGGGACGCTGACCCTGGAAGAACATGTCCGTTGACAGGAAGATCTGACCGTCGGTAATAGAAATTACGTTGGTCGGAATGTAAGCGGACAAGTCGCCAGCCTGCGTCTCGATAAGCGGCAGAGCGGTCATAGAACCGGCACCCCACTCATCGGACATTTTCACAGCACGCTCGAGCAAACGAGAATGCAGGTAGAAAATATCGCCTGGATAAGCTTCACGTCCTGGCGGGCGGCGAAGGGTCAGAGACATCTGACGATAAGCAACTGCCTGCTTGGACAGGTCATCATAGATAATAAGAACGTGACGGCCTGGATTTTCAGGACCGGCAGGTTCACCGTTTTCTCCGTTGTATACGAAGTGCTCGCCCATTGCAGCGCCAGCCATAGGAGCGATGTACTGCAACGGTGCAGAGTCAGAAGCGGTAGCGGAAACGATAATGGTGTAATCCAAGGCGCCATAACGCTCGAGGGTCTCACCTACGGTAGCTACCGTAGAAGCTTTCTGACCAATTGCAACATAGATACAAATCATGTTCTCATTTTTCTGATTAATGATGGTATCGATTGCAATAGCGGTCTTACCAGTTTCACGGTCGCCAATAATAAGCTCACGCTGACCACGTCCGATAGGAATCATGGAGTCGATAGCCAAGATACCGGTCTGTACCGGCTCATGAACCGGCTGACGATTAATAACGCCAGGAGCCTTAAACTCGATAGGACGGGTTGCCTTCGTTTCAATAGGACCCTTGCCATCAATAGGCATACCCAATGGATTTACTACGCGACCAAGCATGCCTTCGCCGGTAGGTACCTCCATAATACGACCGGTGGTGTGCACCTTGTCGTTTTCCTTAATAGCGGTGACATCACCCAGGAGTACGGCACCAACCTCATCTTCCTCGAGGTTTTGGGCCAAGCCATAAACAGTTTGACCATTCTCGCCGGTGAACTCCAGCAACTCACCTTCCATGGCGCTCTTAAGGCCGTCAACGCGCGCAATACCGTCGCCAACCTGGATAACCGTGCCGGTTTCCCGTGAGTCAACGCCGACTTCTAAGGCGTCCAACTGCTTACGCAGAGCTTCGTCAATAGACTGTGCGGTGATTTCAGTCACTACTTTTCACCTCCGTCTGCTGTTTGTTTGAGCGCGTGACGCGCGTTCTCAAGCTGGGAAAATACGGATCCGTCGATGCGTTCGCCACGCGCGCTCATGATGATGCCAGCCAGAATGCTTTCATCAATCCGCTCGGACAGAACTACGTTCATCCCTAACTCTCTCTTAGCTTTTTCCTTAATAAGTTCACGCAGATGATCATCAAGCGGAACCACGGTTGTGACCTCGACTACGCAAAGATTCATCTCAGATGCGAGTAAATCTTCGTAGCGGTCCCAAACACGCGGGAGAAGGTCAATGTCGGTACGCTCTGCCATAACCACAAGAACCTCAACGAGCGCGGGATTGCAGTCTGGGAATACATTGCGGACAACGCTTGCGCGCTGTTCTGCTGTATACGTCTTATCTTTAAGAGCGCCTGCCAAGGCTACACTTTCGCGCATTGCGGCGATGATTTCTTGAGCCTGCCTGCGTACCTCTAAAACGCTCTCTTCCCCGCCTTCTTCATTGGCGGCGTCAAACAGCGCTTTCGCGTAAACAACTGCCTTCTCTTTGAGTACAAGACGATTAGTTGGCATTGAAACTACCCGCCTCGCTTATATAGTGCTCAATAATCTTTCGGTGCTCTTCGTCGCTCAAATCGGTAGCCACCAAGCGCGAAGCAACATCGATAGAGAGGTCTGCAACAGAACCCTGAAGTTCTGCGATAGCAGCCTTCTTCTCCACTTCGATAGCTGCACGTGCTTTGGCAATCATGGCCTCAGATTCAGCTTGAGCCTGAGCGGTAATATCCGCCCGTGCCTTCTCGCCGGTCTGCTTCGCATCAGCAATAATCTGAGCTGCCTGAGTCTTTGCATCCTCGAGTTGAGCTTTGTACTCTGCCAAAACACGCTCGCTTTCCTGACGAGCTTCTTCTGACTTTTCCAATGCCTCTTTAATGGTGGTCTCACGCTTGACAAGAACTCTGTCAAAAGCTGGCCAACCAAACTTCGCAAGGATGAAAACAAGAATCAGGAACGCCACCAACATAGGAATAAATTCATCCATCTGCGGCAAGATGGCGTTAATACCCGAGGTTTCCCTCTCCGCAGCAAATGCATAGGCAGGGAGCGCGAAAGCCACGCTTGATGCAAGCGCTACCAAAGCGCCTGTACGAGCAATGAACTTTTTCAGCTGTGCTTTCACTACGTAACCTCCTTCTTTAGGCTTGCCTAGATACGTGCATGCCCTAAAGGATGAAGGTTAGTACGAAGCCGATAAGTGCAAGAGCTTCAGCAAGTGCTGCGCCGATGATGAAGTCGGTGAACAGACGGCCTGCCATCTCTGGCTGACGAGCGGTACCAACGCAGCAGCCGTAGCAAGCAATACCAATGCCGATGCCAGGGCCAATTGCGCCAAGGCCATAGCCGACGACCTTCATGGCTGAGATAACGATTGTCATATCCACTTGTGTTTCCTCCTTTAGAGAAACGGATGAGGGAACCACCCTACACCCTTCGTTCTATATACCTACCGGCCTCCTTCGCCGGAAAGTACCCAACAAAAATTAGTGTGCCTCACTTGTTGCCAAGCCGATGTAAACAGCGGAGAGAATCGCGAATACGTATGCCTGTAAGAATGCAACCAGGCATTCAAGCGCATACATTGCGATAAGAAGGAGCATCCAGGCGATAGGCGGCAAACCAAACAAGATGTTGCCCGTCTGGATGGTGGCAATTAAGAAGACACTGGTCATGAGTGAGAAGATGCCCAAAACCATGTGGCCTGCAAACATGTTTCCGTAAAGTCGAACTGCCAAGGTAAGCCAACGCAGAACGAGGGAAATCAGTTCGAAGAACCAGATGATTGGCACCATAACCACGGGAAGACCTTTTGGTGCGATGGACTTGATATAGCCCCAACCGCCGCGCGCCTTCACGCCTTGCCAATTGAAATAGAAGAAAGAAACCGTTGAAAGAGCCCAGGTGACACTTAAAGTTCCCGTTGGAGTTTTGAATCCAGGAATCAAACCGATGAAGTTTGAAATGAGAATAAAGAAGAAGAGAGTCTCGATGAGAGGCATATGCTTCTCGTAGCCTTTGCCGATGGCATTTTCGCCCATGTTACGGCGAATTGCGGTGTAACCGTATTCCATCATGTTGGCAAATTTGCCAGTTGGAACTAGCTTTGCTTGTTTACCAGCAACAAGCACAACAACCATAGTGAGCACTACGCAGATAACCATCCATACGATGTACTGCGTAACCCCACTCGACCCGATACTAAACACATACTGAGGATCAAACGAATGCTGTAGTTCCTCCAGCGGCGTAAGTCCTCCAGCACCGGGCGTTTGGAGCATTTCTAGCGGGTCCACGCAAATTCCTCCCTAGTCCTGCTTGCTCCTAAACCGTACAAGTCCTACGACCACGGCAGTAATCGCCAAAGTCAAGCCCTCTGCAATAACAAAAGGTATTGCGTAAGGTTTCGCCACCACAACACAAATGACGGTGAATGCGATTAATAGGACGGTTGAACCTGCAACTGCAGCCAATAAAGGCCCAAGATAGCCAACTGCAGACTGCCGAACCCCAAGGGTCCTTGCACGGAGAAGAGCTCTGTATAGAGGGAGGAAGCTTACTGCCCCGGCAAGAATGCCTAAAACGATTACGAGAGCAATTTCCATTACTTCCTCAAACTATATAAGTCTCTTCTTTGAGCATTACGCACCTAACACATGAAGGATATGATAACAAAATTCAACCCAAGGTTAAGAAAAAAAGTGAGATTCGTTTCTTTTCGCGATTGAAAAATCCGCCAAAGCAAGTGAAAAAACTAGCGATTTTCCCCTTACTTTCTTCGGCTTAAAGCGTGCCGAAAATCCTATCTCCCGCATCACCTAAGCCAGGAATAATATAGGCGTCATCGTTAAGACCATCATCAATTGCGCAGGTAAAGATACGAATATCTTTGTCAGCTTTGAGAACTTCTTCAATTCCGTACGGGGCAGCCACAAGCACCATAAGCTTGATATTTTTCACGCCAAGCTCGCGTAGATATTCAATCGCCGCGGTTGCAGAGCCACCTGTTGCAAGCATGGGGTCAACAACGATAACGTCGCGATCCGCGATGTCTTTTGGCATCTTGGCATAGTATTCAACCGGTTTGCGCGTTACTTCATCACGATACATGCCGAGATGCCCGATGCGTGCATCGGGGATAAGCTCAAGCATGCCATCGACCATACCCAGACCTGCACGAAGAATAGGAACAAGCGCCACTTTTCTCGCAAGTTCCTCGCCAGTCATGGGGCAAAGAGGTGTATTTATTTCTTTGTTACGGAGGGGAAGGTCTTGGGTTGCTTCATAGCCCTCAAACAGCGTGAGTTCACGAACCAGTTCGCGAAAGTCCTTCGAAGGCGTGTCCTTATCCCTCATAATTGTGAGCTTGTGCATAACCAATGGGTGATTAACAAGAACTACCCTACCCTCGAATTTTTCTACTGTCATACCAGGCCTTTCTTTCAAAAGAAACGGAGAAAAAACTCGGTCCGCAGCTTCAAACCACGGACCGAGACAAGTTTTTAGAAAACCTTACCGCGCAATGCTCTCTTAGAGCTCCGGATAGAGCGGATGCTTCTCAAGCAGGCCATCAATGATGCCCTTGATTTCGCGCAGTTTTGCTTCGTCGTCTGCTGCGAAAACTGCCTCAGCAATGCACTTACCTACCGTGTAGAAATCTTCCTTGGTAAAGCCGCGCGTAGTTGCTGCAGCGCTTCCAACACGAATACCACTCGTCACGAAAGGAGAACGGGTTTCGTTAGGAATCGTATTTTTGTTTACCGTAATATCAACGGTCTCAAGGAGCTTCTCAGCATCCTTGCCGGTAATGTCAGCTGCCGTTAAATCAACGAGGCAGAGGTGGTTGTCGGTGCCGCCAGATACGAGGCGCAGACCGCCATCAGCAATACCGCGTCCCAGCTCGGAAGCGTTTTCTACAACATGGTCAATATAGTCTTTGTACTCAGGCTTTAAGGCCTCACCAAAAGCGACCGCCTTGCCAGCAATGACATGCATGAGCGGGCCACCCTGAGCACCAGGAAACATAGCCTTGTTGATGCGCTTAGCAATCTCTTCGTCGTTGGAAAGGATAAATCCGCCACGCGGACCACGCAGCGTCTTATGGCTTGTAGAGGTAACAACATCGGCATAGGGGAAGGGGCTTGGATGAGCTCCTGTTGCTACCAAACCGGCAATATGCGCCATATCTACCATGAAATATGCCCCTACTTCATGAGCAATATTGCCCATGCGTTCAAAATCGATGATGCGAGGATAGGCAGAAGCGCCACCGACGATGAGTTTCGGGCGAATCTCTTTTGCCTGACGCTCAAGGGCATCGTAGTCAATGGTTTCGGTTTCAGGATCAAGGTTATACGCATGGAACTCATAAAAACGGCCAGAGAAGTTGACTGGAGAACCATGGGTCAGATGACCACCCTGATCCAAGCTCAATCCCATAACCGGATCGCCAAGCTCGATAAGAGCGCTGTAAGCGCCAAAGTTAGCGTTTGCGCCTGAATGTGGCTGAACGTTTGCGAAATTGCAGTGATAGAGCTCGCAAGCACGGTCGCGAGCAAGGTCCTCCACGATGTCAACCTTTTCGCAGCCACCGTAGTAACGCTTCCCAGGGTAACCCTCAGCGTACTTGTTGGTCATCACGCTTCCTACGGCCTCCATAACAGCCTGAGACGTGAAGTTTTCAGAAGCAATGAGTTCAACCGTGTGACGTTCGCGGTCAAGTTCCTGAGTAAGCGCCGACGCCACTTCCGGATCGGACTTTGAAACATGAGATAGAGCCATATTTATCCTTTCTTGTACCTGCCACCCTCATCTGAAAGTAGCAACTTTCGGTTATTCATTTTTTTCAAGAGCCATAATCTTTGCCACGCGGTTTGCGTGCCGCCCTCCCTCAAATTCTGTTTCCAGGAAGGTTTTGATAATAGCCTTGTTTGTGTCAAGACTGACAAACCGGCCTGATACCGCAACGATATTAGCATTATTGTGTTGACGTGCTAAGGAGGCAAAGTCAGGAGAGACCACATTCGCGGCACGAATGCCCGAAACCTTATTTGCCGCAATAGCCATGCCAATGCCTGTGCCGCATACTAAAACACCGAACTGAGCACGTCCGCTTGCGACATCATGGCCCACCTTTTCGGCGAAATCAGGGTAGTCGACACGATTATCGTCCTGCGGACCTCGGTCGATAACCTTATAGCCAAGGCTCTCTAAATATGGAATAAGGGCTTGCTTTTGTTCGAAACCTGCATGGTCGCTTCCAATGCTGATATCCACGAACCATCCTCCTCAAATCTTGCGTTCGGCGCTTTGCCGGCTACAACACTTTTCTTTTCTTAGTTTATTCTGAAAGCGCGCGTATATATGCCTCAGTAACGACACCTTCACGCAATATCTTAGGTTGCGGATTTGTGCAGTCGATGACCGTCGAAGCGACACCGCTTTTATCGGCATCGGTTCCGTCCCGCAGAGCCGTACCACAGGAAGTTACCAGGACCTCATCAAGCCCGCTGAAACTACTCGGCGCCAAGTAACCGCTCCGATTTGCCGAAGTGGTTGCCAAGGGGCACCCAACTGCCTCAATCAGTTGCAAAGCCATATGATTATTCGGCATACGCAGGCCAATGGTTCCCCCTTGAGCCTGATACGCCTGAGGAACGCGGTCAGCTGCTTTCACGATAAGCGTCAGCGGTCCAGGCCAAAAAGTTTCGGCCAATATCCGCGCATAGGACGGAATATCTTTGCCATACCTATCCAGATCATCAACTGAAGCAATAAGCCAAGAAATAGGCTTGCGATGAGGCCGCTCTTTAAGCTCGTAGATAATTTCAGGTGAAGGAGCCATTTCGACGGCAACGCCTAAACCATAAACAGTTTCCGTGGGAAATATCGCAGGCTTCCCAGCTCGGAGAGCTTCAGTTGTTTCATTAAATGTTGAAGCTTGTAGCGCCATAATCTGCCTGCCTCTGATACAAGAAATTCTTTTCAATGCATTTTCAAGCCATATCGAATCTCGTCACCTAGTATAACGGCTGTATAAACCATTATCTTTTGGCGCAGGTTTATTCGCCGTCCATGAGCGCATATTTTCTCTTAATGCGGTCAAGTTTCGGCATCCACCATCCATATAAAAGCTTGAGGAAAATAACCGTCGCCGCACCATGAATAAGATCAAAGGGAAGCGCCGCCGCATAAACGGCAAAAAACTCGAGGACGGTTTGCGGGTGGAAAAACCCAACGATACTCCACGAATTCAAAATGAAGCCAAAGAGCAATCCGGAGAGACCACCGTAGATAAGAAGAACTGCTTCGTGGTCAAAAAGACCTCGTTCTGCAAGGACCCCGCCGATATAACCAATAAGACCCCAGGCATACATCTGCCAAGGACTCCACATCCCCTGCCCGAAGAAGAAATTAGAGACGAGGGCCGCCAGTGCACCTACCATAAAGCCGCTTCTTCGCCCAAAGGCAGCACCGGCAATAATGGCAATGGCTGACACTGGCTTAAAGCTTGGAAAGGGCGCAAAGAGAATACGTCCGGCAGCAGCAAGGGCAGCAAGCACTGCTATCGGCATAAAGTCACGCGGGCGCGGGTTGCGTCGGTCAAAACCGATAAAGAAAAAGGCAATGCAAGCCAAAACCACAACGAGGGTAACAACGAGGGTTTGTTCAAAAGAGAAAACTGCACAAAGAACAAGGATTACCAATACGCCTACTAAGACGCAGGTCTCTACGATTCCCGCAATTTTTTCACCACGATCTTTATGAGCGAGTTTTGAGTGCATAGTAAGCTCCGAATAAAGGAGATTCATCGTGGCTTCTATAGATGAGATTCTGGTCGAAAAAGTCTGAGACAAAATCGGTGCAAGCGAGCTCCGCGTTAAAGACCATACTAATTTCGTCGGCAATGACCTCTGCAAAGTCGAGATTATGCGTTGCCACCACAAAGGTTGTACCAGCATCACTCAATTTTTGAATGCGATCTGCAAGGTCAGCACAAGTGCATGCATCAAGGCCTTTGGTCGGCTCATCTAAAAAGACAAGCTCAGGTTTTGTGAGAAAGAGTTTCGCCAGGGCAAGTTTTTCCTGTTCACCCCCAGATAAATCATAGGGGTGTAGGTGCACAAGCTGAGTGAGCCCCCAAGATGAAAGTGCCTCTTGTACTTCTTCATCAGAAAGCGCCAATCGCTTTTGCCACTCTTGCATCTCCTCGGCAACCGTGTCGCAGACAAAAAGAGTTTTTGGGTCCTGGGGTAGGTATGCTTGCGCATTGCCTAAAAGGCTTTCTACCTTTCCGCGCTGGGGCTTTTCTATCTGAGCCATAGTCTTTATAAGACTTGTCTTTCCACTTCCGTTGCCGCCAACAAGAACATGAACTGTTCCCTTCCCTACCTCTAAATTAAGGCCACGCAAAACCCAGGGGCTTTCTCGGTCATAGCGAAAATAAAGGTTTTTCAAGCGAAGAGCTGGCCTTGCATCTAAAGAGCATTTTCTTCGCGCCTCCCATCGAGGGAAAAGCAGCGACTCAACTTCGCTTCGTGGGCCGGCATCTATACAAGGGCCGAGCGCAACTGTTTGACTTGCATACTTCGCAGCAACAACGGGGTTGTGTGTTGCCATAATTACCGTAATACCGAGTTCACGGTTTAAGCGGTCTAAGAGGTTAAGGAAACTATCCTGCGCATTTGGATCAAGTTGAGCCGTTGGCTCATCAAGCAAGAGAATCTCAGGGCAAACTGCCATAACACTCGCAAGGTTTACAATTTGTTTTTGTCCGTCAGAAAGCTCTTCGGTTTTTGCATTCACCCACGGTTCAATACCAAAGAAGTGGACAAGCTCTGCCACACGCCTTCGGAGTAGATCCTGTGGCACACCGAGGTTTTCAAGACCAAAGGCAAGCTCGTGCCAGACCCGGTCACAGACTATCTGTACACCAGGGTCTTGCATGACAAAGCCAATTTTTTCTGCAGAAGTCTTCGTGTCTAATGAGGCCTTAGGCATCCCTTCGGCATATATCTGCTTTCCGTCTATCGCGATAGACCCTTGAACATCTCCCGGAAGATGCAGTTCGGGCTTGAGTGCCCGTAAAAGCGTTGTCTTTCCAGAACCGGTCGGGCCGAGAAGCAAACAAAATGCGCCCTTTTCTACTTGAAAGGAAAAATTAGTAATGACAGCCTGGCCACCCGGATAAGCAAAAGAGAAGTTCTTTACTTCGATTTGCGCCACTGGATGGCCTCCTTAATTTCTAGCATCGCCGGAATAAGCATAAGTACTATATAGGGAATATAACCCCACCAGACGATGAGCTTACTTAAACTTGGAAAGAAAGTATATTGGCTGACAGCGACAAGCATTAAGAAAAGATTGCCAGCTCCCAGAAGAAGAATGAAACCGGCAAGTATTTTATCTATTGGCGAAAGAGGGAAAGGTTGGTAGGTGGTGCGCCTTTTCTGAGAACCATAACCACGCGCCCTCATCGCGTCGCTTCTTACAATTCCGTCTTCCATACCCCAGGTAAGCAGAACCGTCAACGCACGCGCACGAGTATGCCTTGCTCCTCTCTTTGTGTGGTCGACAAGAGCTGATGTTGCCTCCTGTGCCTGGAGAATCGTTCGACCACGTTTTAGATACTGGGGCAAAAGCCGCAAAATATGACTGATGAGAAAACTCAGATTAGGAATGAAACCCGCAAATAGTGCTGCTGTATTTTCACTATCCATACACCGTGCGTAGGAAGAAAACCAATAGAGCGTAGCAACAAGCATGCCACCGGCGCAGGCACCAAAGACAAGCGATTCGGCAGTAAACGGAGTTGAAAAGATATAAAAGAGAACCGTTACGCCGCTATGCGAAAAAAGAAAATTTGCAAAAAGGACTATGAGAAAAACCGGCACTGCCCATGCAAGGCTTTTACCGAGTGAGCGCAGACCGTGCGTTATACCATAGGTGATAAGGGATCCAAGACAAGAAAGTGCAAGATAGGCAGGTTGAAATGCAACCATAGTTAAGATAATGACCGTGGCTAGATAGGAAAAAGCCACGACAGGATGGTAGTTGTTAAAAACCTGCGATTGCATCAGTCCACTACATAATTCCAGCTCACGCTTTCACCACCGGAAAGAGTGTAGGAACTTGCAGGCTGCGAAGGAAAAGACCCATTGACGTAGTAGACCCAGCCACTTTGGGGTCCATAGTCCTTTTCATTCAGCCCCTCAATACCCGCTACATAGATTCCGTACTGAGTGCTACGAGCGTTAACGCTCAATCCGGTCTTGCACAGTGCATCATAAGCGGTGGCGCCCTTGTTAAGCTCGACACTTCCTGAATACATAAGAGGTCTATTAGCCGCCGTTGGGTCTACTTGCACCGTTACCTCTATGGAATCCGCGCTCGTAGACGTGTTCGATTTCTTGCCCGACTCACTTGTTGATTTGCTTGTCTGAGACTGGTCGGCCTTATCGGGGGTTGCTTGGTCTTCAGAGGCTTGTTCCTGTGAGTTTGTGCTCTCTTCTATGGTTTGAAATAGACCTTCGTTATCGATTGATGAAATAACACCGGTATTCGCCAACGCGGTATAGGAAAAGGCAATGAGTAAAATTGAAGCAACGGTTACTATTCCAGCGATGTGGGCGTCTCGAATAAATTTTTTAGATCTGCGGGTTTTAGACATAGGCGGCAATCGCACCAGGATTCATCGATTAAAAACGTTCATACCGTGACGAACCTCGACTGAGTACAACGGCAGAGAAGAACCAAAACGCTACACCAACAAGACCAACAACCCCGGTTAGTATGCCGAGGAAGGGAATAAACCGAGATAATTCCTCATGGGAGGTCCCCGTATCAGCAAGCTCATCCACAAGAGGGTCAAGGTTATCTGCTAGGGCATCAAGTCCAAGGGCATCAAAATTCATGGCAGTTCCTTGACTAGCAGCACGACTTGCCTCGGTGTTTTGGGCACCTGCGGATACAAGATTCGATACTGCTGAAGATGCAGCCTTGTTCACCTTGGTATTCGACACTCCCGCACCACCGGTCGAGGGATTATTTTGATTCGGCAATGCAATATCATCACCTGGCTGAATTAGGCAATCAAGACCGTTGCATGCATCTTTTACTGCAAAGAGCGTACCTGAATCATTGATGTAATAGAGTATGCCGTCCTCATCGGTATAGAGAGATGACATGGTGTAGTTTTGCTTGTCTTTATCAGGAAGGAACAGTTCTATCGCTTCGTCGTCACCAAGTCGGTAAACAAAAATGCCTCCGGGTGTTGCATTGGACGTGAAATAAACTGCTGTTTCATTTCGAGCAAGAGAAACAAGCGGGGCAGACTTGATATCGCCAGCAAATTGTTGGTCAGTCTTATAGCCATCGGACTGTCCCCTATACTTCTCTATCTTAGTAACTGCCTTATCCGCATCGGTCTCAAGAAGATCAAGGTCTATTACCGCAAGCAGGCCATAGTGAGCGAAATAGCTCCATCCGCTTCCTGAAACGGTATAACCCTCATCAGACTGTCCGCCCACAATGAGTTTCTTACCGACAATAGTGGGTGTGGATGTGCTCGAAAAACCGAACTTGCATGATGCAACCTTGGACAAAATACCCTGGGCATCAAGCATAAGTTTATAGAGTGTCCCTGACTGCGAGCTGATGTAGAAGTTTGTATCGTCCGCAACCACCGTTGAGCGAACGTTTTCGCCAAGACTTAAACTCGAGAGCAGGTCACCGGACAAGGCATCGTATGCGCTCACATTTCCTGCATCATCAGAGATTACCACGCGGTTGTTTTGTACTGCGGCGCCATCCCAGTAATAGCCATGGTCGGTATTAGTCTTGTGCCAGACCAACTCTCCGGAGAACAAATCGACGCAGGCAAAAATTCCATCCGTGCTGTTGAAATTAGAAATTGTTGAAGCCGCGGCGTACACCTTGCCATCATGGATAGTCAAACTGCTGAGCGATTGAATATCTTTCCGAGCCGATGCGATAAAGAGCTGTTCTCCGGTTAACGGAGTAGACCAGAGAGCGTCTAAAGTCTCGGCATTGAAAGCTTGGAGAATGCCACCATGGATAGGAACCACAATAGTCCCTTCGCTATAAGCAAGGCGAGAAATTGAGTCAATCTTATCTTGTAAACGAGCCTCGGCAAGAACCTTTGGGCTGTCTTCGCTACTGTTCTTGTCAATCTTTTGCAAGGTATCGCCTGCAACGATGTAAACAGCATCACCTACAACGAGCGGTTCAGAAACATTCGTACCCCAGTCCGAGCTCTCCTTCAGCTTTTTTGTCCACTGAGTTTCACCACGAAAATAGGGGGTCTCTGCATCAGTTACGCGATCTGGTGAGGAATAGCCTTTCCAGCTTTCGTCTTTTTGAGCATTGGCGTCCTTGGTTGCAGTATCTTTGTCAGCCGGGATGTCGCTCGTGCTTTTGAGCTCCGAATCGGGATTCTCCGTCGGGGAAGGCGGTGTATTCGAATCAAGTTCAGCGTTGGGGTTTTCGCCCGAGTCTTCTCCTGCGGTGGTAATAGCCCATGCAGAAGTAGGATAGAGACCTACCACAAGAGCAAGAGCACATAAGACTGAAAAGAATTTTTTCGTTCCTAACAGCACTGTTCCCACCAAAAATGAATGTAATCTACCCCAATAACTGAATTTTACATACCCGGGTGAATAATATCACCGTTTGAACAGCTGGAAAAGTATTTTTTAGCGTTTTATCTCCAAAAACGAAGCTAGAACCGCAGCGGCAACTTTGAGCCCGTCAACGGCAGCGCTCATAATCCCTCCAGCATAACCGGGTCCTTCACCGCAGGGGAAAATTCCGGTCTCCAAACCGTCAGGTAATGCTTGATCCATAACTGCCTGGAAGTTCTCATTTCTTACGATACGAATGGGAGAAGAGCTTCTCGTTTCAACACC
>JBMNSK010000020.1:0-24813 GCA_050945155.1 Eggerthellaceae bacterium
TCCGAAGCGCCCGGTTTCAACCGACCCAAGATCTTGGCGAGCTCGGTCGCAAAACTTTTCGTAGAGCTCTTCTGCCTTCTGTGGATTTCCAGCTTCGATAAACGAAGGACGATTACCTTTTCTGCAGTTGGCATAGAGGGTGAATTGAGACACGATAAGGACTTCGCCCTGAATATCTGACAGGCTTAGATTGGTTTTGCCCTCATCATCAGAAAAGATGCGCAGCTTATATATTTTCGACCACAGTTTTTCGATATCGGCTTCGCAGTCTTTTTCTCCAACGCCGACTAAGATAAGGTAGCCGGAGCCTATGGCGCCAACTACCTTATCGTCGATGCTTACTTGAGCTTTTCTTACGCGCTGGACTACTGCCCGCATTATTCCTCCGTATCCAGGTTCAGTTGCTTAATGCGGTTCGCCAAATCGCCACCGCGCTCATAGAACAAAAGCTCTTTATTGTGCTTGAAGTAGCTTTCCGACCCGTGGTCGTTTACGAACGCCATGCCGTAACGGTTTGCCGTAATGTCGGTGACCAACAAGAGCATTTCTTGCCCGTCTCCAAAGGCACGCTCAACGAAGGAGAACGCGCGGTCTACCATGAGGCTTGATTCGTTGACTTCACGTTCAAGCTCGTCTACAAGGTCTGAAAACTTCTCTTTGACGCGGCCGAAACTAATAGTGCCACTACCACCTGCTTCGCGGTCGATATCATCGAAGAAGGTGAGTGCACGCTGGTAAGAAATACGCTTTTCGGTAGTTAGCAAGCCATTTTCTCGGTCAACGCGCATCTGGTGTTCAATGTCCATGGCAATGTCACGTGCAATCTCGAATACATTGGCAGCATCGAGCTCATCTGCTTGGGCACTGGCCGAGAGCTTTTGGACAATGCTATTGCGCATGTCGGCAAGTTTTGTGTGCAAAAAGCCCAAGGCACGCTCATGCAGAACCGTGTCGCGCAGACCGTCGCAGAGCGCATCGGTGATAAGGCCCATGAGTGAAATTCGCTCGTCAAAACCGGCAGCCTTTGCACGCTCGACAATGGCGGTATCATCTTCGCCCTTGAGAATGCTATCAATCTGATAGTCTGACCGGTATTTTTTGAAGAGGTCATAGTAGGCAGAAAAGCGGTGAGCAATATCGGGCACTTGAATATATTGCTCAATAAGATTGTCATCTACAGGAATATCAAGCTTCTCATAGAGCTTAATGATGGAGCTTAAGTCATCCCACCCACGTGCAGTTACGAAGTATGTACCATCCACCGTGGTCTCAATGTGGTAGAAGAAGTCATGCTCAATATCAAGGTAGGTGATAATTGCCGGGTGCACGCCGGTATCTACGGCATAAACACGCCAAGCTCCAAAGTCAGGCTCAACATCGATACGCTTTAAGCGGTCCCAGGTTGCGATGTCAAAGTCGCGTGCCGTCTTGTTGTATTCCGTCGGGTTGCCAGCTGTGACCACTATCCATCCATCAGGAACCTTGTGGCGACCGAAAATTTTGTACTGCAAGAACTGAAGCATGGCAGGCGTCAGAGTTTCGGAGACGCAGTTAATCTCATCAAGGAAGAGAATGCCCTCCTTTTTCCCGGTTGCCTCCATGGTTTCATAGACGCTTGCGATGATTTCGCTCATCGTATATTCGGACACATCATATTCTTCGCCCTGGAATTCACGCTTGGCAATAAAAGGAAGTCCGAGCGCACTCTGTCGCGTGTGGTGCGTCATCGAATAAGAAACAAAGCTTACGTCAAGTTCTTGAGCGATTTGCTCAATGATGGCGGTTTTTCCAATGCCAGGTGCTCCCAGCAAAAACACAGGACGCTGCTTGTGCGCTGGCAGTAAGTATTCGCCGTATTCATCCTTGGCGAAATAAGCCTTCATGGAACGTTTAATTTGGCGCTTGGCTTCACGAATATCCACTTAATCCTCCTTCTGTACTAGCATGGTTTCCTCGAGCTGGATTTTAATAGCCCAGGTAGGGACCTGTGCTTTCTCGATACTGTCATTGACAAAGACAAAGGCTGTCCGATATGAAGGCATATGCTTTGGATAGGTTCCCTGGCCATCGGTGAAGTAGATAAGACCGGCTAAGTTGGGAAGTTTTCCTGCCTCCACCAATTCGTTGACATAGGTGAACACTGGACGAAAGTCTGTGCCACCGAGCCCCTTGATTTCAAGGTTTTCAAGATAGTCATCAAAGTCCTCGCGGCTGTGGATGGTAGCAACATCGGTTATGGCTGCATCGCACTGGATAATCAAAACATTCATATCGCTGAAAAAACTTGTTTCTTCTGCGAGGATGCTATAGGTTCGCTCAATAAACTTACGAACCAAACCGTCCTTTGTTGACGATGAGGTGTCGATAGCAATGACAAAGTCTCTAATGCGCCGTTCTTCGACATACTCAAGCGGTTCAATGAGCGGGAGGTTTTCATAGAGGCGCAGACCATAGGTGTAGTAGATGTAATCGAATTCATCGGGGTTAATCCGGATATGCTCACCTTGGACTGCAAACTTATGGAGGAACTCACGATAGTCCTGCTTCTTGCGCGTAACCTCAGCAAGTCCCATAGTTAAGTTATCGCCCGAAACACCCCACATCTTTGCATATGCATCAAGTTGAACACCCATTTCATAGGCGGCGTTTTTCCACTGTTCTTTGCTGCGGTCAAGGTCGATAGTGTTTGAGAATCGATTGCCCATGGCCTGATGCATGTTCTCAGGACTCTCTTTTTGCGTGATATCTTCATCGTCCATGCCTTGGGATGCGCTGTGCTCTTTTTTCTGTTGCTTGGCGTTTTCTGGAACATCGAGTTTTGTGCCTGAGTCAGCAGCTTTTGTGGCAGAAGACGATGCCTCTTCATTGCCTTCCTGTATGGTTCCCTCGCGTCCCGCATCCTGCGCTTGAGCGCGAGCAAAGACGTGCCAAGGACTGTGGTCATCTACCAGAAAAGGGGCATGAAGCGCCTCGATTTCTTCCTCATCAAGCTTGGAATTTAATAGCCAGCGATAAAGCTGCTCTGCCGTCATAGCTTTTTCGGGCAAATCGGCTGCCTTGCTAATCGCAGCCTGCGTTGCCTCTCGGGTAGCTTTGGTGGCAGGGAGTGCGAGTTCCGTAATAGTACGTTCAACCACAATATCGCATGCGGTGTCCCAGTACAGTTCGTTGACGTCTTCTCCGGGGTAGGTATGCAGAAAAACGTTGTGTAAAACCATGTGAAGCAAGTCACGTGCGACGGCTGCCTGCTCGTGTGAAAAAGTTCTAACGATAGTAAGCGGGTCGTACCGGATGTGTACACCATCCGTTGCAAGGGTAGCTCCCTCTTGTGGCAAATAACTTAGTCGCGAAAATGCGGGACTCATAAAGCGCAGAGGTACGAGAATTTCGCTCTTAGAAAAATCAAGCGCTTCACGTGCGAGTCCGCGAAAATCCCTTTGTGTCATACACCTTCCTTATTTGTTTTTCTAGCATCTAGCCCGTACTATATCATTTTGAAATGGCGTTGCAATATGGCTAGAGCACCGAGAAAAAAGTCTCTGCCGAGATGGAGGAATGAAGTCCTATGACCTTTGATTCGCTCGTATTTCAAGATGCTGAAACTTCGCTCGATGACCTTCTTAAAACCTATACTTCCACGCCCATTTCAATTCATGCACGTGATGTGTATTTAGCTGATCCGGCGGTGGCGCGTGAGGGAGAGGTATGGTCTCCTCAACTGCCGCAGTATGAGCAGTGGAGTAATGCGCGTCGCGTTGACGACGATACATCCTCAGACCTCTTGGTAGCTGGAGCGCGCACGATGGGGATGGACGAAGACTTTTACGAAAATATGGTTCGCCGTGCGGAAGAGAAAGGCATGCACTCCGCACAGATTGAGGGCGAGCGTGTGTTTAGGGCGAGGCAAGGTGGCCTTGACGGAAAGGGCGCGGTCATCGGAGTTCGTCCGGATGGCGACTCGTATACCATTGCGGCTGTCGACATCAGTGCCTATGCTGCTCAGACCGGGCAAGATACCGACCTAATCGTTGTATTGCCGTCAGATATTGATGGCGTGCCAATCCGCCGTATTGCGTCCGAGGCGTTTGCTCGCCGCCATGCCTGGGGAGTCGGTGTCCGCCTTCTTGTTGTTCCTGATTCTATTGAAGTTATCGGAGCTGAAGCGTTTTCGGTTCTCTCCGTTCGCACGATATGGCTCGGTAAGGGTGTCAAGGAACTCGGGTCTCAAGAATACGACATGGCCAATGTTCGCCCGCGTGTTGCGAGTAGGAAATACCTGGTCGATGAAGGGAATACTCGGTATCTTTCGCTTGATGGTGATTTGCTTACGAAAGACTCGACTCAGCTCTTGTTTTTCGCGCCACCTTATAAGGCGCGCGTTCGTATCCCTCATGGAGTTAATA
This sequence comes from Eggerthellaceae bacterium, assembly GCA_050945155.1. Taxonomy (GTDB): domain Bacteria; phylum Actinomycetota; class Coriobacteriia; order Coriobacteriales; family Eggerthellaceae; genus JBMNSK01. Next base: position 4,404 of record JBMNSK010000020.1, read on the forward strand.
GAGTAAGCTCGTGGGCTCTTGCGCGGGGCTGTGCGGCACCTTCGGTTGCGGAGTGTCCATCTGAGCTAGACCATGTCGACAGTAACGCCTGGCCTGATACGGTGTGGACCTGCGTCATTGGTTCACGCGTTCATCGCGAATTGGTGGCACGTGGTATCCGAACTGCAACTCCACAATTGGTTGCCTATGAGGGATGCTGGTATGACTTTGATGAAGTTGGAGCTGTTCTTATTGCCGGACCGTTAGGTCCTGAAACTGCTTCATCCCGCTTTGCTGATTCAGTGGCGCAGCGCTATGCCGACAAAGTTGCGGGTGATAAAGACGCTGTGCGGGTCTCGACGGGAAAGTTACGCAATATTGCTGCGGCGACCGTTGATGATGAAGACGTACTTGCGCTTCCTGCGACGGTAGAAGGAAAGCCACTCGTTCGTATTGCTGCGCGTGCACTGCCGTACACGCCCCCGGTCTTAACCATCCCTGCGTCCGTACGTGTCATAGAGCGCGATAATACCTGCCGTGGGTTGAAGCGTTTGGTTTTAACTCCGGGGATTAAGTTTATTGGCGCTTATTGCTTTCAGTCTCGTGCACTTGAAGGAATTACGGTCTTACCTAAAAGCCTTGAATATATCGGGGCAGAATGTTTTCAATACTCTATCTGCCGCCTTGACCACATCGGGCTTGTGGTCAATGTGCCTGCCGACCCGCGTCTTGACTTTTTTATAGGAGAAAATGACCGGGGTATGGTTGGTCAGGTAAAGGCTACCCGGCTTGCCATCATGCTTGAAACGACGGACGAAGTGAATTGTCGCCCACCTGAAGGCATTCCAGCTGATTTGAACGCATATGATGAGCTTCTTATTTCGGGAAAGCGACTACTTGATAGGCTTGGTGCGATATTGTTCAGGCTGATGTCTGATTACGGAATGACCGACCGCAATCGCAAACGGTTAGTGGAAGCCTTGCGCGAATTTGGCACCGAAGCACTCCAACGCGTGGCACTTGAAGGAAACCGAGACATGGTTGCGGCGCTCGTGAAATCAGGCTTTATCAACGATGAGAATTTTGACGAGCAAATTGAACTTTTGCGTTTGAGCAACAGAACTGACTGTGTGATGTACCTCATGGAGCAAAGAAACAAAGAAAAAGGTGCTCGCCAATCAATTCACGATAAATTTGCGCTCTAGTGCGGTTGCCCTGCCGTGCTATCCGTGGGCGCGAGATTGAGGTTTTATAAAAACGCGGATGAGGGCATGCAGCATTACTTGTTGCGGTGCTACTTTCCTGCTTGGTTTTTGCTAGAACTTTGTAAGAAAATTACCGCTTTTTTGTCCGAGGCTTCGAGGCTAAAAGTGGCTCAAAGAGATTGGTATACTTAAACCCCATATTTGTTGGGTAAGGACACCGAGGAGAGGCCATGATAGATGAGATTCAGGTAGAGAATCTGGCGCTTATTAAGCACGCCGTTCTCGAGCCATCTTCGCATCTTACGGTCTTAACCGGTGAAACGGGAGCTGGAAAAACTGCTCTCCTTGCCGCGCTGAAACTTTTGATGGGAGCCCGTGCCGATAAAACTATGGTTCGAGATGGGGCGTCTTCTCTTGAGGCTGCCGGTCGTTTTTTCTTTCAAGATGAAAGCTCTGAAGAAGATCGTGAAGTGGTTGTCCACCGTAGTTTAAGTGCTGAGGGACGCTCCCGCGCTTCAATCAACGGGTCTATGGCAAGCATCTCTGAACTAAGTGAGGTAATTGGCCCCGAAATCGATTTGTGTAGCCAATTTGAGCACCAAGAACTCACGCGTCCGGCTTCGCACGTAAGGATGCTCGATACCTGGGTTGGCCCTGATGCCACAAAGGCACTTAAGACCTACCAGGCTGCTTTAGACCAAGCAAAAGAAACGCGCGCTGCGCTTGAGCACATCAAAGAAGTACAGGCGGCAACAGACGCGAGAATTCAAGATGCCCGCTTTGTTCTTGAGCAGATAGACAAAGTTAATCCGCAGGAAGGCGAGCTTGATGCCATAAAGCAACGGTTAAACCGGGCGGAGCATGCTGAGTCCCTTGCCAGGGCCGCAGATGAAGCCTATGAAATCTTGGCCAAAGAAGAAGGCATGCTCGATAGCTTTTATCAGCTGCGGTCAAATCTTGAGACCATTGCTGGGTTTGATTCTGGCTTAGATACAACGCTTGAAAGTCTCGAAAATGCTGGCTTTACCCTTGAAGACCTCGCACATCAGATGAGGTCTTACCGTGATCAAATTGACTTTGATCCGGAATCACTCGCACAGGACCAAGAACGCCTTTCCGAGCTTCAGGGGTTGTTGCGTCACTATGGTCCTACGATGGATGAAGTGTTTAAGCACTATGAAGAGGCTGCCGAGATAGTTGCACTCGTTGATGATGCCGCAGAAAAAATTGCAGAGGCGACTTGCGCCGTTGAGAAAGCGGAACAAGAGCTTCTTGCGGCAGCTGATGAGCTTGATAAGGTTCGCCAAGAAGGGGGCCCTCAGTTCACTGAGGAAGTAAGCAAGCAGATGCAGGTTCTAGAAATGGGTTCTGCTGAGCTTGTCTGTCATTTTTCGCGGCTTGACCGAGAAGCTTGGACACATAATGGTCCGTCAAGTTTGGAATTCCTTTATAGACCAGCCAAAGGCATGCAGGCCCGTCCGCTCGCACGTATCGCCTCCGGTGGTGAGATGAGCCGCGTCATGCTTGCAATCAAGGTGGTTTTAGGTAAAGCAGACTATGTTGAGACTTTAGTCTTTGACGAAATCGATACAGGGGTAGGGGGCAGCGTTGCCCTTGCCCTGGCAGATTTGCTTGCGCGTCTTGCTGAAACACACCAAGTTATTGTCGTTACCCACCTCGCGCAAGTGGCCGTTCGTGCCGATACGCATTACCTCGTGAGTCGAAACCAAGATGAGGTACCAGAAACGCAACTCAATAAGATTTCAGGTGCTGACCGCGTAAATGAAATTGCTCGTATGCTTTCCGGAGATGAGTCCGATCTTGCCCGTGCTCACGCACGGGAAATGCTTGGCTATACAGACTAAGTAAAACTACCTCCTCAGTAAGAACCTACGGTCTCTGCTCTGCGAGAATCTCGCTTTTCATTACCGAGAAGATAGTTGGCAGGGTAGAGGTCGGCATGGTTTGTGCCCCCTGTGAATACCCACGAATAAGGAAATGCCCTTCGAGGCACTTTGCGTTATACTTACTGCCGAGCTTTGACGAAGACAGTGTAAGCACAAATCCTTCTCCAGAGACGGACTTCCATAGAGGCTGAAAGAATCCGGTCGGTGGTGCTTATAATTCCCTTCTGAGCTGCGCGTTGAACACGGATGCGGGAACTTCCGCAAGACGAAAAGTAAACGAGCCGGTCCTCTCCGAAACAGAGTAATGAGAGGGCGTCTTGGATAAGATTTCGCACTAGGCATGCAGGCGAACTGCAGAGCAGGTGCGCAAAACCAGAGGCGCCAAACAAGGTGGTACCGCGAGAGTCTTCTTTCGTCCTTGTCGCAAGCAATGTTGTTTGCAGGGTTGAAAGAGGGCTCTTTTTTATTGAGAAAGGATTTTGCATGTCAGTCGTAGACGATATTGCGGCCGTGCGCGAAGAAGCCTTGAAGCGAATTCAAGAAGCTCAGGACTCTGAAGCGCTCGACCAGGTACGCGTTGCCGTTGTGGGCAAGCAGGGGAGTTTAACCAAACATCTCCGCCAAATGGGTCAAATTGCAAAAGACCAGCGAGCAAAAGTTGGCAAGAGCGTCAACGAGGCGCGGTCCGATATTGAAGCAGCACTGGAAGAGCGAAAAAAGGCACTGCTTGAAGCTGAGCTTGCTGCTGCTATCGATGCTGAAGCTGTAGATATTACGCTTCCGGGACGTGCCCAACAGATTGGTTCACGCCACCTTATTAGCCGTATCTCTGATGAAATTTGTGACATTTTTCTTGGTTTGGGCTATACCGTGGCCACTGGCCCGGAGGTGGAGACAGACTACTATAACTTCGAAGCCTTGAATGCTCCGGCTGACCACCCAAGTCGAAGCATGCAGGATACCTTCTATGTCCGTGACCTCTCAGGCGATGCCTCAGATGTCAAGGGTGAGTCTGACGTCCTGCTTCGTACACAGACCTCGGGCGTGCAGGTACATGTCATGGAAAGCCAGAAGCCACCGATTTATATCGTGGCTCCCGGTAAGGTATTCCGTCGCGACGTAGCCGATCCTTCGCACCTGCCACAATTTACCCAGGTAGAAGGACTGGTTGTCGACAAGGACATTACCTTCGGCGACCTGAAGGGCACGCTTGAACATTTCTGCCGTGAAATGTTTGGCCCTGAGAGAAAAACGCGGTTCCGTGCGCACTATTTCCCCTTCACGGAACCATCTGCTGAAGTTGATGTGAGCTGTGGCATTTGCCATGGTGAGGGCTGCCGTTTCTGCAAGGGAACCGGCTGGCTTGAGATTCTCGGTTGCGGCATGGTTGACCCGAATGTTTTGCGTTATTCCGGCATTGACCCAGAAATATATTCTGGTTTTGCCTTTGGCGTTGGCGTTGAACGCGTTGCATGCCTTAAATACGATGTCCCCGACCTGCGCATGTTACTTGCTGGTGATATGCGTTTCTTGCGTCAGTTCTAGGAGGTGCAAAAATGTTAGTTTCTTTGAAATGGCTTTCTGAGTACGTCGAAGTACCGGATGATACTCAGGCTTTTTGCGACCGCCTGGACTTGACGGGCACCGGTGTTGAAGGTGTAAACGAAACAGGCGCCGCTTTTACCAAGGTTGTGACCGGACAGATTGTGGCGAAGGATCACCATCCGGATTCGGATCACCTGTGGGTTTGCCAGGTAGATGTGGGTCAAAACCACTTAGACGATAAAGGCAATCCTGCACCGCTCCAGATTGTCTGCGGTGCGCAGAACTTTAATGCAGGTGACCATGTTGCCGTTGCCCTTGTAGGAGCTGAGCTTCCAGGTGGGGTCAAGATTAAGAAGAGCAAGCTTCGTGGCGTTGTAAGTCATGGTATGAACTGCTCGGCACGCGAACTTAACCTGGGGTCTGAGTATGACGGCATCATGATTCTTCCCGAAGATGCACCTATTGGCGTGCCGTTCGAGAAGTATCTCGGTCTTTCTGACACCATTTTGGACCTTGAAATTACGCCGAACCGCCCTGACAGCCTTTCTATGATGGGCATGGCCCGTGAAGTGGGCGCGATGTATCGCAAAGACGTAAGCTATCCGTCGTTTGATTTGCAGGAAGATGCGGATATGCCTTTAGCTTCAGATCTGGCAAGTGTTGAGATTACCGATGCTGACCGTTGTCCGCGCTATACAGCACGTGTCATTAAGGATGTAAAAATTGGCCCGAGCCCTCAGTGGCTGGCTGACCGAATAACGGCAGCGGGGGCACGTCCTATTAACAACGTTGTCGATATCACGAACTATATCTTGTTCTTACTGGGTCAGCCGCTTCATGCCTTCGACTTTGACAAAATTAAGAGTGCTGACGGCAAGGCTCATATCATCGTTCGTCCTGCTGAAGATGGCGAAAAGTTCACAACGCTTGATGGTGAAGATCGAGTATTAAAACCCGATATGACGGTTATCGCCACTCCGGAACGTCCGGTTGCACTTGCCGGTGTTATGGGCGGCCTTGACTCAGAGGTAAGCGAAGAAACCACGACGGTTCTGCTTGAAGCGGCAACATTTAGTCGTGCACACACCTCACGGACAAGCCGCAATCTCAGCTTAATTTCCGAGTCGTCTATGCGGTATGAACGCGGTGTTGATGACAATCCTGTTGCGGATAATTCCGCCGCCGCCGCAGCGCTTATTGCGCAGGTTTGTGGGGGCAAAGTTTGCCCAGGCATTGTTGATGTATGGGAAGAGCGCACCGAACCCTGCGAGCTTAGTCTGCGTATTCCTCGCCTGCAGCAGATGATGGGTGCCGAAATTCCGGAGGACTTCATTAAAGACTGTCTTACCCGTTTGGGTTGTAAGGTAGAAGAAACAGATGACCCTCAGGCTCTTGATGTTTTAGCACCTACTTTTAGACCTGACCTGGAGCGCGAGATTGACTTATACGAAGAAGTACTCCGTTTGTGGGGCATGGATAGAATCGAGTCAACCTTACCGAGAAGCGCAGGACGTGTTGGTTCCCATACGCGCAAGCAGAAGATACTTGCAACCATCAATGAAAGCATGCGAGCAAGTGGGCTCAATGAAACACAAACCTATTCGTTTGCTGAACCAAACGAGCTTGATAAATTGCGCATGAGCAGACGTGGCTTAGGAGAAGCTGTTGAGTTGCTCAACCCTATGAATGCCGAACAAAGCGTTATGCGTCAAAGCATAATCCCTGGCCTGTTGCGGAGCGTGGTCTATAACCAAAGCCACGGGGTGCACAATATCCAGCTCTATGAGACCGGTGTCGTTTTCTTTGCGCATGAAGGATCGAAAAAGCCTAAGGAGAAAGAGAAGCTGGCAGGTATCATGGTCGGCTCAATGGCAGGCGCTGGTTGGAACACGAACCCCGTTCCATTTGACTTTTTTGACGGTAAGGGCGTAATCGAAAATCTCACTCGCGAGCTCTCCATTCCAAAGTTGCATTTTAAGCCGGTAACTGAGGAAGACTTCGGACACTTGCAGCCCGGCAGAGGAGCCGAGATTTACAGTGCTGGATCAGTGCTTGGCTGGGTAGGGGAGCTGCACCCCTTGGCAGTTGCTGCTTACGAAGCTGAAGGTCCAGTTGTTGCCTTTGAATTAGATATCGAAGCGCTTGAAAACTGTGCATGTCCTGCTCGCGATTTTGTCGATATTCCGACTTTTCCGGCGGTAGAAATGGATATTGCCTTGGTGGTTGACGAAGACTTGACCAATGAACGCCTTGAACACTGCATTCGTTCAGCAGGCGGCAAGCTCTTAGAAGATGTACATCTCTTTGATGTTTACCGTGACCTGGTTCGCGTTGGTAAGGGGAAGAAATCGATGGCGTATAGCCTGACGTACCGTGCACCTGACCGGACGCTGACGAGTGAAGAAGTGGAAAAGACCCATACGCGTTTATTGAAAAAAGTTTCAGCGGCAACTGGCGCAGAGATTCGTTAGTGATAAAACTAAGAGCTGAAAAATGAAGCCGCGTATTTTGTGAGGTAAGAAGATGTATGACGGACTGCCACAGTTAGGTCGCAATGATTTGTGCTGGTGTGGAAGTGGAAAAAAGTATAAGAAATGCCATTTGGAAATGGATGAGAGGCTTCAGGCACTTGCCGAAGAAGGTAATGAGGTGCCAAGTCGCAAACTTTTAAAAACTTCCAAAGACATTGAAGGTATTAAGTACAGTGCCGAGGTCAACGTTGGGGTTCTTGATTATGTCGGTGAGCACATCAAAGCCGGCATTACGACAGAGGAGATAGACAAGTGGGTCTATGACTATACCATTGCCCATGACGCCATTCCCGCACCGCTTGACTATGAGGGTTATCCAAAAAGTGTTTGTACTTCAATCAATGAAGTCGTCTGCCATGGCATTCCTTCCAAAGATGAGGTTTTAAAAGAAGGCGACATCATTAACGTGGACTGCTCCACTATCCGTAATGGCTATTTTTCGGATTCGTCGCGCATGTACATGATTGGTGAGGTGGACCCTGAGGTAAAGCGCCTGGTGGAAGTTACCCACGAATCGGTGCAAGCAGGCCTTGCTGCGGTAAAGCCATGGGGACATCTCGGCGATGTTTCTGCAGCGGTAAACAAAGTTGCCACTGACGCAGGCTTTACTGTCGTGCGTGAGTTCGGCGGCCATGGAATTGGTTTGGAATTCCACGAAGACCCCTTCGTGAGCTTTGTCGAAAAGGCAGGTACAGGTCCCATCTTAGTGCCGGGTCTTTGCTTCACTATTGAACCGATGGTAAACCTCGGCAAGCAACGTATTGATATGTCCGACAAAAATGGTTGGACGGTGCGTACGAAAGACCGCAAACCGTCGGCACAGTGGGAAGTTCAGATTGTTATTACCGAGGATGGATACGAGCTCCTTTCTTGGTAAAAACGGAATCGTTCTCTGAGAGATGAAAGCGGGTGACTGCGTTATGCAGCCGCCCGCTTGTGTATATTTTTAGGTCATACCAACACAATAGACGTTGATTTATTGAATATTTTTAGAATAACTAACTCTCTCGTGCAAAAATCACAGCTGATACTCTATAAAGTGATAGAGCACAAATAGCAAATGGAATCATAGGTGCTGAAGGATTCATCTGGGGTGCATCTGTGCAGATTTTATTTGATATCTATGTGTTCAGACCTAGTTCAGTGAACATGGGGTACAGGGTACGTTAATACTGTGCTTTGGGCTTTTTGTCAGGGTTTGCTTTGCAGCTGAACCGTGATGAAAAGATTCGCATGAGGTACACCTTTGGAATCTGACAAATGAGGTACAAACATCCGCCGAGCAAGAATGCAAGGGATGTTTCGTGGGAAGAAATTTCTCACCGATAAAGGAGGATTAGACATGAGCAGTTCTGATGCGACAACTCAAGAGTCAAACAAGCGGAACAGAAAGACAATTCTGTTGCTTTTAGCCTTAGCGCTTGCTTTGGTGGTAGGTGGAACCTTGGCTTACTTGAGCACGACCACCAATACTAAGGGCAATGTATTTACCGCTGACTCTGCTTCCGCTTCGATTTCGGCAAGTCTGTTCGAGACCGCTTGGGATGGTTCAACAATTAGTAACACCGATCCCGCTTCTGACGTAGACTCGAACGATTCTTACGGTATCAACATCGCAAAGAAGATGTTGCCGGGCACGGTTGCGCCAAAGAATCCAGTGATTGGTAATACAAGCGCTGCTGGTGGCGAAAGTGAATATGTTGCCATGCGCGTAAAGTTTTACAAGAGCGATTCATCGGGTAGCTTTACTGAGATGAGCCTTGATGAAACCAATAGCCTTCTTGAGAAGCTTGCCGTTTATGATGGTTCAACCTTACCTTCTACGGGCGGTATTACTCAGGACAGCAATTGGGTAGCTGATTCTGGCAACTCAACCAGCGCTGTGAAGTACTTCTATTACAACACCTCCATCGCTGCGAACGGTGGAACCACTTCCGCGCTCTTTGACAATGTTGGAATCGTTTCGAGCGCAGATTCGACCTATATGACTTGGCTTACCACTAACTGCCCGAAGGGCTATAAGATTGAAGTTGACGGTGCTGCCGTTCAGGCTTCCGGCTTTAGCGATTACACGGCCGCCGAGGAAACGCTCAAAGGTCTCTTCTCATAAAGCCAAGAACAAAACCACGTGCATAAGGTACGTGCAAGAGGATTATTAGTCGTACGCATTAAAGAACTGAGTAGGTACTGCCGTCATGATTGTGAGGCGGCAGTACCTCAGTTTGTATAGCGTAGGACGTAGATACCTCCGTTGGTCGTTCGGGTATAAGCTCGGGTACCCAAAAGCCACGGTGTCAATCTCTCATAGGCAAAGTAGGGAGGGAGGTGCCGCCTTGATGACAAGAACAAAAAAACTTGATTCAGAACAGCCAAAGCGAAGAATCTATCTCATCATTGTATTAATTCTTGGCATTATCCTTGCTCTTTTTAGCGGCGCTACCTTAGCTTACTTTACCGACACATCTACTTCTTCAGTTGATTTAGGTCTTTCGGCTTATAAGCCGCAAATTGTTTTAACTGAGACCTGGGACCCAAATGCGGGCAAGGACTATAAAGCCGGCCAGGTGATGAAAAAAGTTCCCACCATTAAGAACACCGGCGTAGAGAGCTATGTTCGTATACGTATTCGCATTGTCGATAATGACACGAACGAGCGAATTACTGATACCAACCGTCTCAACCTTATTTTGCAGACGCTTCGGTATGACCCCAGCAACACGCTTGGGAGTCCGGATACGGGGAGAGCAACCACAACCAAGACCGCTGCCGATATGGCGTCGATTCCTCACTTCAATACCGATTTCACCGATGCAAGTGCGTCGAACCCGGCAGGCCTTTATACCTATGAATATGTGGCTAATAACGGCTTGGTGCCGACTGGAACTTCCCTAACACTCTTCACAACCGTAGCTATTCCTGCCGACTACACTAGTGATGATCTTGCATTGATGGGGAACTACCGTATTGATATCTGGGGCGAAGCAGTTTCAAGCGCTGGAATCACTTCTATTTCTACAGCAATGAGTGCTCTTGATACTACCTATCCGGTATCGAGTGTCGCTGACCCGAGTTAGAATGGCGGGGCACTATGGTAAGGACAAAAGATAAAACCAGAGGTTTAAAGCTTGCAGTAATTATCTGCGCGTGTATTTTTGTCCTCTCTTGTGCTGCGACCGCTTGGGCTGCTCTTCAAACCACTTTGGAGCTGAACCAAAATATTGCAAGCGGCACCGTTGATGTAGAGGCTCAGACGGCGTCTGGGTCCGGACCGACATCAGGCGATTATCTCATTGTGGATAAGACGAATTTCTATGCGGCAAATCAAGGTAGCTTGCCGTTTTATCTGCGAGCAAAAGTGAGTGCCGCACTGTATGACACAAACGGTGAGAAAGTTACCGATGCTGATACCAGTTTCATTCATCCCAATATTGTTGCTGCAAGTAATGGCTCGGGTGCATGGGTTAATGGGTCGGATGGCTACTATTATTGGAACAACATGGTTTCACCTTCAGAAACAACGGCAAACCTGGTTGAAGGCGCCGGCGTCGATGCTGATATCCCTGCCTCTTATGGCGACTACACCGTACGAGTCACGGTCGATTATGAGGCTATCCAGGCAACTCATAGTGCAGCTGAAAGTATCTGGGATAAGGCAAATATCTACGAAGCTGCTGATGAAATTACCTCCACTGAGGATTTGGGAAATCAGGTATATGCCGTTATTCAGGATGACGGTATTTCATTATCATCTGGTTCGACAACTATTGACGAAGCTTATTTAGTTCCTGGTGGAACTGTCTCCTACACACTTTCAGTAGAAAACGAGACGGACAAGACCCGGCAGGTATATCTCAGCGCTTCTATTCCCGATAACGTTTCTTCTGAGCAGCGTGATTTGCTTGCTACCTATCTGACAATCGAGGTAAAAGACGGTTCGGGTAACATTGTCTGGAATGGTTCGTTTAAGGATCTCTCCCAAGGTTTTAAGACTGTCGGTAGTCTTGCATCAGGCGAGGTTGGAACTCTATACATCACGGCAAGTCTTCGGGGTGATGCCCCTAACAGTCTCCAGAACATGAGGTCAAGTATGGAGTGGATTATTTCTGCCTCAGGATATGACAACGACAACGCAAACGGTTCTGGTGGTAGTTCAAGCTCGGGTGGGTTTGTCTCTCAAACCTCTTCTTCGCCCGATACCGGACAACTTGCACAAACTGGCGATTATATGAATTGCCTTGTGCCGGGAATCATTGCCCTTCTATCGGGCTTGGTACTCATTTTCCTGGTAAGAAAGCAGAAGCGTACGGCAGAAAACTAGCCCTCAAAATGGGCGGACATACTTAAGAAGCACGCTTTTTAATCTTACTGTGCTGTTCTTATCCTGGGCCCGAAGTCGCTTACATCCAATAAGGTAATTTCGAAATTCAGCGCCTTAGCGATAGCATCAGCGTTCATATCAAAGACTGCCTCGTCATCGGTTATTTGAATTAAGCGAGCTGGGTAGGTCTGTCCATCATCTTGTTCAAGATTCAGCATTTCTCCCACGACAAGATGTGTATCCGCAGGTATCTTTTCAAGAGGAACACGGATAATGCGGTCTTCGCTGTGTTCTTCATAGGCTTCGTTTTGGTTGACGCGTACCTGGCGTGTTTCTCCTACCTTCATCGTACGTACTGTTTCGATAAATGCAGGGGGCATCCAGCCGTCAACGCAGGGAAATTCAATTGGTTCGTCTATCTGGTCAATGAAAACACTGCCGTCGTCGAAGTAGCCTTTATAAGCAACTCTTACCATCTTTTCGTAATTGTCACAGCCATCTTCATGCTGAGCAGGTCTCTCGCCACTCTCGAAGAGCGTTTCAAGCTTTTCTCCGGTACGTGTATCGAAGATGGCTCCCGCATCGGCAAGCGTCCTGCGTTCGGATACCAGTTTTGCGAGCGGCTCCAAGTATGGTTGCTCTTTTTCGCTTAACCCTTTCTTTGCAAGGGTGATAAGCATATCTGCCAAATCTGCTACAGGACGCCCGTAGACATAGGCGTCATAACCGAGATTCATGCAGGAGGTTTTTGCGTCTTCGATTGCTTCTTCATCCACACCAGCAAAGACATCTTCAAGATAGGAGAGGTTTTCGTCACGATAAAAAATTCCCTTGATGATGCCGGCATAGGCAATGGCGTAGGGAATAGGCATACTGTCGGCAGGGCGAATTTCAATATAGGTTTTCAAGCGAACATCGTTAAAGAGCATAGATATGGCATGCATCACTTCTGCTTCATTCATAGGCTTTGATGCATAAATTTCGCCAAAGGTTTTTTCGCTATAGGCCCATCCACCAGTGCCGTCGGGGTAGAGGATGGCGGGGGTGTCTAAGATGTATTGAGCGTATTCAGCAAGCTGAAAATCGCGTGCGCAGGATCCGGGTACGATGCCGCACCTATCCTCGTCGCAGTAACGCCAGATTTCTGTTCGCATAAGCTTGTGTGGGCGTTTCTCGTTTTCAAATACCGGAGTGTTGTCTGCTATGAGCGAAAGAATGGGAACGAGCGTGTTTGCGATACGAATTTTTCGCAGGCAGTCCTCAACCGAATAGTAGTCAATAGATATCTGCGTCGCTGCTGTTCCGCGCATCATGCGTGGTGCATAAGCGCTTTTGGCAGATAGGTATGTATTCATGAAGGCATACCGCGTCTTGGGAATAATCTCGAGCTCGCGGGCAATTCCACGTGGTCGGTATCCAGTAGCCAAAACATGTTCACCTACAGGCTCTACAATTCCTGCAACAAGTTTTTCAAATGCGTCAAAGTGGGAAGCAGCCACACTTAGGCACTCATAGGGTCCGGCTGAAAGTTCCAACTGTGCGCTTGGTTCGATGGTGATAGCCTCGCCGGGTCGGTTCAGACCTAATAAATCACCTTCCGCATCGCGCACTTCATCCGGGTAGGTCGATTTCAACTGCTCTAAGACCCACTGCACCCCATGTTTTTCGCTGTAGGACACATAGCTTAAATCGTCATGGACGAGCATATGTTCCAGTTCAATTCCCAATCGCCCGTGCTCTTCAGGAGCTTTAATGCCACTTTCAAAGTACGAAACGAGAGCTTGAATATTTTCTTGGCGCGCAGGTTGGGTATCTGCAAAGTCCTCATGACGAGGTCTTTTAGGCGCAGATTTCTCGCGTAGTCCCTGGTTACTGTCTTGTTCGGTCATCTGAAATCCTTAGTGGATGCCTACCCTTGTCAATATTGCCTGCATTGTAACTACTACCTCGGTCTTCTCGCAGAGAATTTTCGATGCTTTGCCAAAACGTCATATTGGTCGCTAACTTTCCTATTGGTCACGCTGTATGCACGTTCGTGTGGTAAAATTCCTTCGGCCTACTAAGGCAAGTCACAGTAAGAGACGAGGTTGATATCCATGACAATTCGCGCCGGAGTTGTAGGTGCGGCTGGGTTTGCAGGTATCGAACTGGTGCGTATTTTATGCCAGCATCCTGAATTCGACTTATGTGCTGCAACTTCTAACGAACTTGCGGGAAAGAAAATCTCAAGCGTATATCCCGCATTCACTGAAATCACTGACTTAGAATTTGTCGCCCATGGTGACAAAACGCTTGACACGTGTGATGTGGTTTTTCTAGCAGTTCCGCATACTGCCGCATTAAAGGAAGCTCCTCCCTTAGTTGAACGTGGCGCGACAGTTGTTGATTTATCAGCGGACTTTCGTCTTGAAGACACGGCGGTATATGAGGAGTGGTACGGCGTAAAGCATACGGCTCCCGATTTACTGCGTGAACGTGCCTTCGGTCTCCCCGAACTTTTCCATGAGGGCTTGGATGCTCTTGCTGAAAAGCGCAAGACGGGTGCTGGTGTTTTGGTAGGTTGTGCCGGATGCTATCCGACAGCAACATCACTTGCTGCAGCTCCTGTTTTACGTGCAAATCTTTCGCATGACGGACTCGTCGTGGTCGATGCCATCTCCGGCGTTACTGGGGCAGGCAAAAAAGCAAGTTTGCGGACGCATTTCTGTTTTGCCAATGAAAATCTTGAGGCCTATGGCGTAGCAACGCATCGTCATACTCCAGAAATTGAGCAGATACTCGATATTCCGGGCCGACTTATCTTCACGCCTCATCTTGCACCTCTTAACAGAGGCTTGCTTTCTACGGTTACTATTCCTCTTGATAGTGAAATTGAGTTTGACCAGGATAAACTCGATAAACTTTATAGTGATTTTTACAGCAACAAGCCTTTCGTTAAGGTGCTGCCGCGTGGAGTAATGCCGCGCACCTCCTCGGTTGCTGGTTCTAACTATGCCCATGTGGGCCCTGTCTATAACGCAAAAGCACACGCTGTCACGGTAACCTGCGCCATTGACAATATCGGCAAGGGTGCCGCTGCACAGGGCGTGCAGTGCGCAAATATAGTTTGTGGCTTGCCTGAGACCTGCGGTCTTGAGTCGGCTGCTCTGCCGGTGTAGAAAGAGGATGAACTAAGAAACATGGCTACTTCTTCTGATGTGTCTTGCCCATCAACGAACGCCGTCCAACCTCTGAATCTTCGCGAACAAATGGATTCTTCCACACCTGAGTTTGAACAGGTAGACGGGGGAGTTACCGCGGCTCTTGGTTTTAAGGCCGCTGGTGTCCATGCGGGTTTTCGCAGGAATCCTGAGCGTTTGGATATGGCTCTCGTTGTAGCTGATGAACCTGTTGCAACAGCGGGTGTCTTTACTAAGAATGTTTTTTGTTCCGCACCTGTCATCGTTGACCGTGAACAATTAGGTGGAGTTTCTTACGGCACGATGCGTGCGGTCGTTATTAACTCCGGCATAGCTAACGCAGCTACGGGTTCTATCGGACTGGAAAACGCCTACAAGACAACTGAGCTTGTTTCTGAAGTTGTGGGGTGCCCGAAGGAAGAAGTACTTGTAGCCTCAACGGGTGTGATCGGCCAGCACTTGAACCTGAAACCGTTCGATACGGGACTGCCTGAGGCGTTTCTTAAGCTTTCTCGCAAGGGTGGTCATGATGCAGCAGTCGCTATCATGACAACTGATACACACCCTAAAGAGGCCGCAGTTCGTTTCTCAGGTGATGATATTGGTTATCCGGGCGCAAGTTTTACCGTTGGCGGTATGGCGAAGGGCTCGGGCATGATTATGCCAAACATGGCCACGATGATTTCAGTCATCTCAACTGATGCGCCGGTGGCTCCCGATTTGCTGTACCAAGCCTTGAAGCGCGCAGCTGACATGAGCTTTAACAAGGTAACCGTTGATTCTGACACCTCAACTAACGACACCTGTATTCTTATGGCAAGTGGACAAGCTGCTCCTGGTCAAGATATGTTTGAGCCGGGCACCGCAGCTTTTGCTCGCTTTGAGGCGGCGCTTCAGTCGGTCTGCATTTCAATTGCTCGGATGATGGCCGCGGACGGTGAAGGCGCTTCACGTTTGATTACAATTCGACTCGTAGGCGCACGCAACGATGAAGACGCCGATAAGGCTGCACGCGCAGTTGCAAATTCTCCTTTGCTTAAATGTGCCGTTTTCGGACACGATGCTAACTGGGGTCGTGTAGCTGCGGCTCTTGGAAAGTCAGGGGCGCAGTTTAACCAGGAAGATGTAGCCATAGATATTATGGGTCTTCCGGTGTGTCGCGACGGTTTAACGGTAGAATATGATGAAGACAAAGCTTTGGAGCTTTTTGAACTTCCTGAAATAGAGATAGATATCGATTTAGGTGCGGGAGACGCCCAGACCACCATGTGGACTTGCGACTTTACGCACGAGTACGTGTCAATCAATGGAGATTATCGGTCATGAAGTATGCAACAAGAACACGCGCAGGTGGCGTGACGAACAACGCAGCTAATGTTCTGGTTGAGGCGCTGCCTTGGATTAAGAACATTACCGGCAAAACCGTCGTGATTAAGTACGGCGGATCAGCCATGGTTGATGAGAAGCTGCGCGCCGATGTAATGAACGACATCGTTTTGCTCAAAATCGTCGGCGTAAATCCGGTCATTGTGCACGGCGGTGGCAAAGAGATTACCGAAGCTATGGAGGCACACAACCTGCCGGTTGAGTTTAAGAACGGGCAGCGCGTAACCCGTCCAGAAGCAATGGATTTGGTACGCGAAGTCCTCGTCGGCAAAGTCAACCAAAGTCTCGTCGGTGCGCTCAATGAGCACGGAAACTTCGCAGTCGGAATCAGTGGTGCAGACGCAGGAACCATCATGGCTGAACCGGTCTCTGAAGAGCTGGGTCGCGTAGGGCGTGTGACTCGCGTGAATGACTCACTCATGAGCGACCTCATTAGTTCTGATTATATTCCGGTTATTGCTTCAATTGCTCTCGGTGAAGATGGCGGTTTCTACAACATCAATGCCGATATGGTTGCTGGTCACATTGCAGCAGCTATCGGCGCTCACAAAGTTGTGTTCTTAACCGACGTCGATGGACTCTATGAGAACTTCGAAGATAAAGACACGCTTATTTCGAATATGACCTTGTTTGAGGCGCAGTACCTCATTGAAAACCACGTTGTCTCGACAGGGATGATTCCAAAGCTCCAGTCCTGCGTTCATGCGCTCGAGGCTGGTGTTTTCCGCGCGCATATCATCAACGGAACGACACCGCATTCACTCTTGCTTGAGCTTCTGACAAGCACTGGTGTTGGAACAACCCTTCACTCAACAGAGGAGGCATGCAAGTTCGATACTCATCCTCTGGGTAACTTTGCCTCCAAGCTTTCAGAAAATAGTACAGGCGGCGCACTCGAGATTGAGGAGTAGGTGAGCACTCATGGGTTATGAAGAGGAAAAGGCACTTGAGTCTAGGTATCTTATGCATACGTTTGCACGCAAGCCGGTCGAGCTTGTGCGCGGCCACGGCATGATTGTCGAAGATGACAAGGGTCGTGAATATCTCGACTTTCTTGCCGGCATCGGTGTTATCAGCTTGGGTCATTGTCATCCGAAGCTGGTTTCTGCGCTGCAGGACCAAACTGCGAAACTCATGCATGTTGGAAATTATTACTATATCGAAAACAGAGGCGAAGTCGCAGAGCTTTTGTCAAGCCTTTTAAACCAGGGTATTCCGGTAGCGGAGCAGACCCCTTGGCAGTCCTTCTTTACGAATTCTGGTGCTGAATCGAACGAATGCGCCATTAAGCTTGCTCGACTTCATGCTCGCAGGCAAGCTGGTAACGGCCATGTTCCACGCATCATTGTGACGCTCGATGGCAGCTTCCATGGCCGTACGCTTGCAACACTTGCTGCAACGGCGCAGCCGGCCAAGCAGGAAGCTTTCCAACCTCTGCCCGATGGCTTTATTAGCACTGAGCCCAACAATATTGAGGCCCTTGAAGAGATATTCAAGCGCTATGAGGGCGATATTTGCGCAGTTATGGTTGAGTGCATTCAGGGCGAAAGTGGCGTACATCCACTTTCTACTGACTTCCTTAAAGCGGCACGCAGACTCACTGAAGACTGCGGAGCTTCTCTTATCTGCGATGAAATCCAGTGTGGTATTTTCCGCTGTGGCGCGCCATTTGCATTCCAGCGTCTTGGCATTACTCCCGACATCGTCACGATGGCAAAAGGAATTGCCGGCGGTGTTCCTATGGGAGCTTGTGCAGCGCGTTCCAACGTTGCCGCAGCTTTCGCACCAGGCGACCATGGCACTACCTTCGGTGGGAGCTGTTTGGCCATTGCTGGCGCAAAGGCTGCATTGAATACGATGGTTGACGAGGACTATTCTGGCCATGTGCGTCAGGTTGGTGCCTATATGTGTGATAAGCTCTCTGAACTTCCAAAGGTCATTGAAGTGCGTGGCCTTGGTCTTATGATTGGTGCGGAGCTTGCAGAGGGTATCAATGCTCCTGATGTTGTGGCACGGGGTCTTGAAGAAGGTTTGCTGCTCAATGCAACCGGCCCTTCAACCCTTCGTTTCCTTCCTCCGCTCATTTGCACTGAGGAGGATGTTGATGCCCTCATCGAGCGTTTACGTCCGCTTCTCAGCTAGATGACAAACGCATATACTTCGGCTTGATAAAACCCCTGGCGCGGTAGCAGCGCCGGGGGTTTTTATATTGCAGGACTAGTCTTTGAAGTCTTGATTTGTGCAGTTTCTTCTGAAGGGCCTTGTGTGTGGGGCGTGCTACCACACGCGAGAGAAGGTAAGGCAGTAAATTTTTTCTACCCCTGCTTGCCGAAGAGCATCGCTTGCAGCAATAAGAGTTGATCCGGTGGTCAAGACATCATCAATCAAAATGATTTGCTTGGGAATATGAACACCGTCGTAGAGCTTCAGGGTTTTCTGCATGTTTTGGATGCGCTCGTTCTTATTGAGCAAGCGTTGGTCTTTTTTCTGCGGAGGTTTGAAAAGAGCAACACGTGTACGTTTGGTTTTCTCAGAGAGCTCTGAGGCAAGAAGGTCTGCATGGTCAAAACCGCGACTTCTATAAGCCTGTACGCTTGCAGGAATGTGACAGAGCGGTGCTTGAGGCCAGGTGTCGGGCATGGTTTGGGCCATGATCTTCGCAATATAGGTGGCAAGTCTACGTTCTCCCTGGTCTTTATAGACACGCACAATGCTCCCACTTCTTTCGTCAAAGATTGTTGAACTTACACAAGCGGTATATGGAAGGCTCGTTCGATTGAAGTGTTTCAAGATGATAGGGTTGCATTCACTGCATTGGATGCGCCCAAAAGGTGCCCCGCAGATAGGGCATGCATTCCATCGGTCAAGGTAGGGTAGTGCTTTCAGGCAAGTCGCACAGATTACAGGGCCGGGGGCATCGCAGATTGCACAGCGTGACGGCCAAATTGTTTCTTCCATTACCTCAAGGCAGGCATGGAGATATTTTCGAGCAAGTGCTGCAGCATCCTCGGTTTTTTCCTGTGGGAACTTTTCTTTCGAAAGAGACATAGCATGACCATAGGAGCTCATGCATGCAAAGAACCGGAATCTAAGGACTTTAAAGACGCTTCCTTTCGACAAAACTCAAGCAAATCTTTCCTACATCCTGCGGATTTTTATCTGCGTTTGTCCATGTGATGTTCGAGAAGATAGAACTCCCTTCTGAGTATCTGTTAAACTGATTGAAGCTTCTTCTGAGTCTGTAGTTGCGGAATGTATGGATGCATTCCTAGTCCATGGCAGACGCGGTCGAAAGGATCCACGTAAACCATGGTTTCCATGGCGAGCATGGCGCGTTCTAGGGATAAGTCGCACCGCCATAAGGTTTCGACTTAGGTTGAGCCTGGCGAGAGAGTGATGAGTGAGAGCCAAGCTCCAGTGCGCGGATGTGGGGGCAAAGACTAGGTCAGTCGGTTGAAGCGCAGAATAGAAAGGACGGAGGATTATCCGATGAGACGTTTTGGGATTCTGGCGCTCGTCTGTGCCGTAGCAGCATCACTTTGCTTTGTATTGGGTGGTTGTGATGCATTCAATAACCAAGGATATTCTCCGACTCTCAAAGATGCTGTAGTTCAGTCACCAACCATTGGTGAAGACGGCACCTTGCGCGTGGGAGTCAATGCAAATTCTTATCCACTTGCTGGTCAGCCTGAAGGTGCGAGTGGCATTGAAGGTATCAATGTTGATTACGCTGCAGCTATTGCTGATGAGATGGGCTTAAAGCTTCAAATTGTTGATGTCGGAACGGACCCTGAGGGCGCTCTGAAAGATAATAAAGTTGACATCGTAATGGGTATTAACAGCACCGACGATGTGAAATTCTGGAAGTCAAACCCCTATATTCCGACCAGTATTGCCGTCTTTGCAAATTCAGATAACCAAGGTGACTTCACGGTAAACGACGATACAAAGATTGCTGCTCAAGTATCCTCGAAGAGTGCTTATGCGGTAGACCATGAATATGACCAGAACAATCTTCAGTCAGTGAGCGACTTGAATTCGGCCTTTACTGCTATGCGTGATGGCCAGGTTCAGTATGTCGCTGCTGATGCGGTTATCGGGTCCTATGCATCTCACTCCGGTGGATATGACACGCATATTGTGGGTCTGCTCCAGGAGACTGGCGGCTACTGCATTGGCGTAAACTCCTCCAACACGGCGCTGCAAAAGGCAGTTTCTGATGCCATTACCTCATGCAACGACTCTGGTGTCTTTTCTGTTATCCAAAATCAGTGGCTCGGCACCGTTCTTGATTTGACGAGCGTAAAACTTGGTTCGGGTGCAACCGACCTGAAGGCCTCAGACTTAAAAGGTACAGTCA
>JBMNSK010000021.1:0-23178 GCA_050945155.1 Eggerthellaceae bacterium
CTTATGGTTATGGCGAAGGTTCGGAAGGTGCTAAAGTCAACAAGGAAGCAGTAGCACTAGAGGCGACGCGTGGCGTACCCTTTAAGGCTGCTATTAAATCACCTGCATTCATAATCTGTGTACTGTTCTTATGCTGCGTTCAGATTACCGTGTGTATGAATCAGCTCTTCCCGACTTTTGCTACTGAGGTCGGATTCGGCGCGATGATTGGTGGCTTGATGGTATCATCAGCCTCCATGTTCGATATTTTCCTGAACCTTGGTTTAGGTACGCTGGTCGATAAAATTGGCGTTTATAAAGCAATCGTATTCAGCAGTTTACTGTGTATCTGCTCATTCCTCATGCTGATTTTCTCCCCAGGTATTCCTTGGCTCGCAATTCTGGGTGCTGGTATAAACGACATTATGTATGTTGTTGCAGGTGTTGGAATCACCACGTTGCTGATGACAGTGTTTGGATCTCGTGATTATGGAAGGATTTACAGTATGGTTTGCGGTATCGCCTATATCGTTGGTTCCTTCGATATGCCGGTTATGACGTCAATCTATGGTGCAACCGGCACCTTCACCGCAGTATTTGGCTTCTGTATTCTTATGGACGTTTGCATCATCGCCATGGTACTTCTTGCAAAGGTTGCGAGTAAGAAAGTGCAGTGGGTTGAAGGCGAAGATGCCAAACCTATTGATCATGCTCAGGCATAAGCATGCGTAACAGGTGTACGAGAGCTCAATAGCTATCCATTGGGTACCTTGTATTACTAAAGGATGAAGGGAGGCATCGAAATTCGGTGCCTCCCTTAATTTAGGTGCCAGATAGAAGAAATAGCCCTATTCTTATAGTTTTACCAAGGCCGAGCGGGTAGAATTGTGCACACTGGACACAGACATGAGGAGGCCTCATGAACCTGGTTGGACTAAAAAAGTGGGTTTGGATTATCGCTATTGCGGTATGCGCCCTCTTGTTTTTTCCGGTTTTGGGCGTGTCTGGGTCTTCGACGAACACGGATTCAGACTTTATAGATTCACTCAATCCCTTTTCAGAGTCTCAAGCATACGCAGATCCAACTCCGGCCACTTCTGGAAGAGCGTATGCAGTTTTATCTACCGATGGAACTTTGACGTTCGTACGCTCGACCGGTAGCTACCCTAACGGAGTAAGCGGCTCACTCGTTGCAGTAGATGGCACGACGTATAACGGTGTTCGGTATACCAACTTTGAGTCGACTGTATATACCGGGATGAACTACGTGCCTTGGACAGCAAACCGAACCAAGATAAAAAAGGTTGTGTTTAAGGACTATATCAAGCCTGCGGCGACGGCTTTCTGGTTCATGAACTGTACCAACCTTGTAACCGTTGTTGATGCGAAGTATCTAGATACTTCGTTGGTAACCACTATGAACTCTATGTTCAGCGGCTGTAGCAAGCTTACTTCGGTGGATGTTTCAGACTGGGATACTTCGCTGGTAACGAATATGAGGTTCATGTTCAATATGTGCCAGAAGCTTTCTATGCTTGATGTCTCACATTGGGATACTTCAAAAGTGACCGACATGTGTTTTCTCTTTGACAACATGAGAAGTATGACCACTATTGACGTCAGCAACTTTGATACCGGCTCGGTTACCAACATGGGCTGCATGTTCTCTGAGTGTCACAATCTCAAAAGTGTCGACATCTCAGGTTTTGATACTTCAAAGGTACAGAATTTCAGCAATATGTTTTGGTTCTGCAAGAACCTAAACTCTGTGGATTTCTCGAATTTCGATACCTCGAGCGCAACAACTCTTCATGGTTTGATTGGCAACTGTACCAAGCTGACCACGGTTAACATGAGCAGCTTTGATACGACGAGCGTCACCGATATGGGAGCTATGTTCACTGGTTGTTCAAACCTCACCTCTCTTAATCTTTCTAATTTTGAAACGCCTGTCCTGACGACTACGGCAACCATGTTTTCTGGAGCTACGAAGCTTGAGTCAGTTGATATCTCAAGTATGGATACAGCACATGTCACCAGCATGACCAATATGTTCAGCAATAATCCTATTCTCAAGCAGGTAAAACTGGGTTCGAGCTTTTCTTTTAAAGGTAACGGCATTGCCGCTGTTGCGGACCAAGCTCTTTTACCTGCGCCGACGGGCTCCTCATATACCGGCAATTGGTGTCTTGAAGATGGTTCAAACTCAATGTCTAACACTGAGTTGCGTGATACCTATGACGGAACCACCATGGCAGGTACTTGGGTTTGGGAAGAAACTCCGACCTATGCGTATGCGGTACTTGGAACAGATGGCACGCTCTCATTTGTTCGGTCACCTAATACCTATACCAGCGGATCTTCGGGAACACTCACCGCACGTGATGGCACAGAGTACGAAGGAACTATCTACGCCGGTTTTGAATCCGCCTCCTATAGCTCTGCTGATGAGGTTCCCTGGAGTGCTGATAAAGCTTCAATCAATAAGGTTGTTTTCAAAAACGCAGTGAAGCCTCTGAGCACCGCATACTGGTTTGATGGATGCGCAAATCTTACAAGCATTGAGGATGAAAATGCGCTCAACGTTTCTCAGACGACAAATATGGCTCAGATGTTTAATGCTTGTTCCAGCTTATCTTCGGTTAAGCTAGGTCCCCAGTTCTCTTTTAAAGGCAACGGCATTACTGATGGGGCAGCACAGGCCGAACTTCCAACACCAAGTGGCGGAGATTTTTCGGGTAAGTGGTGCCACGAAGATGGTTCGTTTGCTATGAATTCTGCGACTCTGCGAGATTCTTACAACGGCGCCACCATGTCTGGAACTTGGGTACCTCAGATTCTTTATACCGTTTCCTATGACAGTAATGGCGGGACCGGAGCAGTAGGGGCTCAAACCTGGGTTACGGGTAATGACGACCTAACAATCGCTTCAAATTCTTTCTCGCGGACGAATTATGAATTTACTGGATGGAACACCAGTGCAGATGGCTCAGGCACGCCATATACAGAAGGCACGAGCTTGCATCCAACCTCGACAATGGTTCTGTATGCTCAGTGGCGAGAAGTTCCTGGTGGCGGCACGGACCCCTCCGGTGGAGGAACCGAAACACCGGGTACGACAGACCCATCCGATACTTCAAATGACGAATCTGCATCACCGGACAGCGAGAGCAGTGCTCCGCAGGCACAAACGATGCCTGATACGAGTGACAACACCCCCATGGTGCCGTTGGTGCTTACCCTAGTGGGGGCTTCGTTGGTCATGTATCGTTATAAGCGCCGCGAAAAGTTCATGCGCTAAGTGTCCGTATTGCCAGCAAGTCTATGGACGTGAAACGACCCCGGAAGTTCCGGGGTCGTTTTTTTCTTGAACGCGCTTTATAGAAAAATTTCAAATGCTCTATCTGCACGGTCATAAGGAAATTTTTCTCTATCGACCGGCATTCTCGTGAAACCAAATTTCTCATAGAGGTGGATTGCATGGGTGCACTTATGGTTGGTAACAAGGATTACTCGCTTAAGTCCCTGAGACCTGGCGTAATCCAGGCAGGCTTTAAGGCACGCACTTCCAGCACCGGTGCCGGTATACATACCACGTGCTGCGAATTTCATAATCTCCCAATCGCCATCTTCCCGTGGTGCAATCATGCAGCACGCCATGGCATTGTCATTTTCATCAAGCGCAAAGAAAATTTGCCCACCTAGGGCAATGGCTTCTTCGATATTTTCTAGCTCGCGCAGATCCTCGGCTTCCATCTTAAACATCTCTGAAATCCAAGCTTGGTTCATGTCGATGAAGTCCTGCTTGTATTTGGGGTCATAGGGAATTACCTGCATGCTTTTATCCTTTCCAATCTATTGCTTCATTACTTTGTTTTGCCTTGTGATAAAAGGCGCATGATGGTACGAATTGCTTGGTAGAGCTCCTCTTTTTCAGAAGGGGAGAGGAAGGCCAATAGTTCTGAAATCTCTGTATTTGACTTCTCGATGAAGTCTTCTGCGCGCTTTTTGCCTAAATCAGTCAGATAGAGTGCTTGGCTTCTGCCGTCTTCTTGCGATTTCTCTCTTAAAAGATAGTGCTGTTTGTCATAACTTGAGAGAATGCGACTGACGTAGCTCTTATCGAGACCCATTTTTTGGGATATGTAGGCGGCTGTGCACCCTTCCGCTTGGTAAATCTCAAAGAGGACTCGCGCTTCAGCTGCTGAATATTCCGACTTGAGGTAATGGCGACCGAGTAGGTTCATGAAAGGAAGGTAGAAGCGATTGAAAGCTCTTACTTCCTCAATAAGCTGTACATCGTTCATGGGCAAATCCTTTAATCACGTAACTAGTTGCAATAGTCAACCAAATCTTTCTTAAAGCTTATACGAAAAACGTTGCGAAAGTCAACTATAACTATAAAAATATGAAGAACTGAGACCAATGACAGAAAATTTATCCCATTTATTTTCAGTAGTGGCCCCTTTTTAATAGATTGACCTTAAAATCTTTTCGAAAACAACTTATAATTATCAGGTCAATATGGACAAACGGCATGCAAGTACGCACGTTTGTGAAGAAGCGGTACGTTTTGAAATGAAGTAGAAACCAAAACAATGATTACGTATGACTTAAGCCTTCGCACTGGCGAACCGAAATACACCTATCTCTATCGTTGTATTCGAGATGATATCCGCTCTGGGGTATTACTGCGGGGTACCCGCCTTCCTTCAAAGCGCGCGTTGGCGGACCATCTCAGTGTGAGTGTATCCACCGTTGAACATGCCTATGATCTTTTGGTGAGTGAAGGGTATGCGCTTGCTCGCCCGGGAAGTGGCTTTTTTGTCAGCAGGGGCGTTGATGAGCGAAGTGCACAACCTTCAGAAGACCAAGTGCAAAAATCGCATGCATTGGACGATGCTGAGAGCCACGGTGAGAGCACGGATTCTTCTGAAGATGAAGACTCTCTCATAGACTTCAAGGCAAATAAGTGCAGCATGCATCTTTTCCCTGCGGATACCTGGGCTCGTATTATGCGCAGGCAACTCTCAGAGGAAAGCCCGGTTCTCTTCGAAACTGTTCCATATAACGGGCTTCGCGTCCTGCGCACCGCTATAGCTTCTTACTTACTAGAGTTTCGCGGTATCAAAGCATCTCCGGATAACATCATCGTAGGCGCCGGGACAGAATATCTCTATGGGCGTCTCCTTCAGCTGTTTGGAAGAAACGTCGCCATTGCAATTGGAGATCCGGGCTATAAAAAGCTGGCTGACGTTTCACGCAGTTTCGGTACGATGTGGGACTATATACCGACCGATGATGAGGGCATGCTCGTAGACGAACTTGAAAACAGCCCCGCTGACCTGGTGCATGTGTCTCCCGCAAATCACTTTCCTATGGGTGTGGTCATGTCAGCAGCACGAAGAAGTCAGCTCCTTGACTGGGTCAGGCAAAGCTCGAAGCGCTATATCATCGAGGATGACTATGACAGCGAACTTCGCTTTGGAAACCGTACGTTCCCGCCGCTTTTTACCCGTGATGAAACAAACAGCGTAATTTACCTCAATACCTTCTCGAAGACGATGGTCCCTTCCATCCGTATCGCGTATATGATTCTTCCCGATTCGCTGATGAATCTCTATGAGCAACAGCTGAGTTTTTACTCATGCACCGTATCGAGCTTTGAGCAGTGTGCTTTGGCGGAGTTCATTACTGGCGGATACTTCGAGCGCCATATCAATCGCCTGCGTCGCTACTACGGAAAGCAACGCACGGCAATCGTGGAGGCTATTCAAAACTCCGATTTGATGGAGGTGAGTGACCCTCATACGGTTGAAGTAGGAACCCACCTGTTACTCGATGTGCGAACGCGCCTCTCGGACACCCAGATTCGAAATGCCGCTCGCGAGCGGGGGATGAACCTTGCCATGC
Source organism: Eggerthellaceae bacterium (assembly GCA_050945155.1). GTDB lineage: Bacteria > Actinomycetota > Coriobacteriia > Coriobacteriales > Eggerthellaceae > JBMNSK01. The sequence goes on from JBMNSK010000021.1 coordinate 5,893, forward strand.
TCTCTGACTATTCGATGCATCCCACCCTGCGAGATAACCAATGTGTGGTTATTAATTTCGCCAGTATCGAACCAGGGCAAATACAGCGCGCGGTCGATTTGCTTACGGATGTTTTTGCCGACGACATAAAAAGAGCGCGAGATTTAAATGCGCGGATAGAAAAACCTTACTAATCGCAGTAAAGAAAGTTTTGTTTGCACGGGTAGGCGAGAGGCAGATCTGCTACCCGCATCTATGTTAGCTGCCGCGCTTTTCGCAAGGCCCACTTTCGTACCGCTTCTGAGCTCAAAAAACTGACCTGAAAAAAATTGTGTGAATTGATTCTGCCCGAGAACCCTTTTCTCTTTTAGCGTTGCAATCGACAAGCGGCAACCACGGTGCAAGCTTTCGATTGTGGACTGAAGTTGTTAATTGGTCGCGCAATGGGAGGTTTCAGTAACACGAGACAAAGCTTGCCTGTCGCATAAGCTCAGGGCGCCCGATGCTTCGGGCGCACAAGCTTCTTTGGGCGTGGTTGCAATATCCAAGCACGAAAGAAGGCAAAAATGGCGAAGAAGATTGCAGTAATTACTGGTGGTTCTCGTGGATTAGGTGCTGCGATGTCTCGTAGGCTGGGTAAACTTGGCTACAACCTGGCTCTGAACTATGTCAGCCCTTCTTCAAAGGATAAGGCCGAGGCCATTTTGGAAGAACTTGCTGAGGCGTATCAAACCGAAGGAATTGCGGTTCAGGCAGATGTAAGTACCTATGAGGGTTGCAAGAAACTGGTTGACGCAACCGTTGAGCGTTTTGGTGACAACATCGATGTGCTTGTAAACAACGCGGGTGTTACCAACAACTGCAACTGGATTGATATCGAGCATGAGGCTTATGAGCGCGTAATTGCAACGAACCTCATGAGTGACTTGCACATGACTCACTTGGTCCTGCCTCATATGGTGAACCACTCAGATAATAATGAGAATCAGTGCGTTATCTGCTCAACTTCTTCCGTTGGCGGTCTAACCGGTGTTATTAACCAGGCTGACTACTGCGCATCAAAGTCGGGTGTCATTGGTCTTACCCGTGCGCTCGCTCTTGAATATGCCGGAAAGGGTATCCGAGTGAACTCTATTGCCCCTGGCATGATCATGACCGATATGCTCCGTGGCGTGAACCAAGATGAGCTGAACGCCCTTGCAGCAACTATTCCTGAGGGCTATATCGGCGACCCAGAAGACATCGCCGGTGCTTTGGAATACATCCTTACGGCACCGTATCTCACGGGTCAGGTTATTTCCCCGAACGGCGGCTTCGTACTGTCCTAAGACGGGAAAGAAGGGAGCTTTCAGGCTCACGGCTATTCTGTGGCTTTAAAGCTCTTCGTTTTACATTGACACAAGGACCATCTTTTCCCTCTTTCAGCGATGTGTCCTTTCGAGCATTCTCCTGTATAGGAGACGCACCAGAAGAAGGCGGTCTCTCCCTTGCTGGGCCGCCTTCTCCGTTTTTTTGACTTTCTTGCTTGACTTCAAAGTTAGCGGCAGTTAATATTCTCACCGGAACGAGAGAAATAAGGAGGGTTTATGCCTCTTACCATGGCCCAGTCAGGGGAAACGTATTCAGTCAAATCGATACACGGCCGTTCGAGCATGCATAAGCATCTCGAAAGTTTAGGCTTGGTGCCAGGTAGCATGGTGCATATGATTGCACGCACACCCAGTGGGTTAATCTTAAGTGTCAAGGGTTCTCGAATTGCTATCGGTTACGATATTGCGAATCGTGTGCTCGTATAGCTCGGTTGATTGACTCCCTCATAGAGGGTAGAGAGGAAATTTTCATGCAGACTTTGCGTACGGCTCCGATTGGTAGCACGGTTCGCGTAGTCAAACTCCACGGAGCAGGCGCCGTCAAAAGCCGTCTTATGGCTATGGGAATCACGCCAGGCGCAGAAATTTATCTACGTAAAGTGGCACCGCTTGGCGACCCAATTGAAGTCACCGTGCGTGGTTTTGAACTTTCGTTAAGAAAGCAGGACGCTGAAACAATTGAGGTGGAATAAGCTTTCAAACAGATTCGTGCGGTCTAGTTTGGCTTGCATGAAAGCCTGAAGACGATGGCAGTTGCGAGGCTGCCTTTTCTTAAGTAGGTAAGTTAGCCTAAGTTAATAATTACAGGAATGATGAGCAAATAGGGAAGGTATTCAAAGCTTCTCTGCATAGAAAAGGAGTTTAGGTGGAAAGGACCATCGCGCTTGTTGGAAATCCCAATTCCGGCAAGACAACCCTGTTCAATGCACTAACAGGATCAAACCAATACGTCGGCAATTGGCCCGGTGTGACGGTTGAACATAAAGAAGGAAAACTACGAACAGACAAGTCAGTTACTATTACTGACCTGCCGGGCATTTACTCACTTTCACCTTATTCACCCGAAGAAGTAATCGCGCGTGATTACGTATTGAACGAGAAACCGGACGTTATTATCAACATCGTTGATGGCACCAACTTAGAGCGCAACCTCTATCTCACCACCCAGGTTCTGGAGTTGGGGGTTCCGGTCGTACTTGCTGTCAACATGATGGATGCGGTGCGCAAAGCGGGTGATGCCATTGATTCGGACGCTCTGGCAAAAATTCTTGGCTGCTCCGTTGTTGAAATTTCAGCACTCAAAAATGAAGGCATCGACAAACTAATCGAAACAGCGACGCGTGATGACCTGAAAGCTTCAACAGCGTTTACTACCTTTGCTCCTCAAGTTGAATCCGCCTTATCAAAGATTCAAGAGCTTGCCCTTCAAGACATACCGCAAGAGCAGAAGCGTTGGTATGCCGTCAAGTTATTCGAAGGTGACGAGAAGGTTTATGAAAAGCTCGGACTTCGCGTTATTGATGAAGAAGAGCCCCAAACAGCAGACGTAGAGCTCAGCCCTGAAAAGGAAGAGCTATCTCAGCAAATCGCTCAAATTACGCAAGCATGTGAGAATCATTTCGACGACGACCCTGAAAGCATTATCACGGCAGGTCGTTATACACAGATTGATTCAGTTATTACCCGCTCATGCAGGCGGGCAAGCAAGGGAAAACTAAGCACATCCGACAAGATTGACCGCATTGTTACAAACCGCTGGCTCGGTTTGCCCATCTTTGTACTCGTGATGTTTTTGGTTTATTTCATATCGGTAAGTACGGTAGGAACTTGGGCTACCGACTGGGCCAATGATGGATTGTTTGGTGATGGTTGGTTCATCGTAGGGGATCAAGAAGCCTACGATGAGGCAGCCGGAGATTTCGAACTTGCCTCTGGAGAAATAGAAGCTTACAACACAGCTGCTGAAGAAGCTGGTCTTGACCCGGAAAGTTCTGATTTCTTAGCTGAAGCCGGCCAGGCAAATATTATTGCCGACTACAGTAATTATGACGATGAGACCGGTGAAAACGAAATTATCGAGGTTGATGCAGTAACCTATGCAGAGGCGCTAGAAGTTGAAGAGCCCGACCCGCAAAATTATGGCATCTGGGTGCCGGGACTTCCTGTTTTGATTGAAAACGGTCTTACGGCGATAGATTGCGACCCACTTGTTCAAAGCCTAATTCTTGATGGTATTGTCGCCGGTGTTGGCGCAGTTCTTGGCTTTGTTCCGCAGTTGCTCGTACTGTTCTTGCTCTTGGCACTGCTTGAGTCGTGTGGATACCTTTCGCGTGTTGCCTTTGTTCTTGACCGCGTATTCAGACGCTTTGGTCTTTCCGGAAAGTCGTTTATTCCAATTCTTATTGGAACTGGCTGTGGCGTTCCAGGCATTATGGCTTCGCGCACCATTGAGAATGAAAGCGATAGACGCATGACCGTTATGACCACCACCTTCATCCCGTGCAGCGCAAAGCTTCCTATCATTGCGCTTATTGCAGGAGCAATCTTTGGTGGTGCCTGGTGGGTAGCGCCAAGCGCTTACTTCCTTGGTATTGCAAGCATCCTTTGCTCCGGCATTATTTTGAAGAAAACCAAGATTTTTGCGAGTGCTAACACGCCTTTCGTTATGGAGCTGCCGGCGTATCACATTCCTACTGCTGGTGTTGTTTTACGAAGCATGTGGGAGCGTGCATGGTCCTTCATCAAGAAGGCTGGTACCGTCATCTTACTAGCAACCATCCTCGTTTGGTTCATCTCTGGATTCGGATTCGTCGACGGAAACTTTGGCCTTGTGGAAGACCAGAATGATTCGCTTTTGGCCATTATTGCGGGATCAATAGCGTGGATATTTGCGCCTCTCGGTTGGGCAAATTGGCAGGCGGTTGGTGCGACCATCACCGGACTTATTGCTAAAGAAAATGTTGTTGGTACCTTTGCCATTCTCTATGCAGGAGACGTTAGCTGGTACACTTCATTGCAGGCAGCATTTACACCCGTGGCAGGCTACTCGCTTCTCGCGTTTAACTTGCTGTGTGCACCGTGCTTTGCTGCAATGGGCGCAATAAAGCGCGAGATGAACAGCCGTGTTTGGTTCTGGCGGGCCATTGGCTATCAGTGCGGTTTTGCCTACTGCGTATCACTTGTTATATATCAGTTGGTAGGTTTATTGACCCACGACGTGAGCGTCAACGTCTTTACCTTTGTAGCCGTGGGACTTGTCCTACTCTTTTTCTATCTCCTTATAAGACCAAATAAGAACTATGGCTACAAAAAGAACCAAGCGTTAGACGCAGAGCTTGGTTAAGAAAGGGGCAGGCAGGTGAAGCGATTGCAGAACCTGCCAGCAACTTCACCTGACGGCGTACAAGAGAGGAGGACAGATGGGGACATTATTTGTGGTAGCGCTGCTTGTGCTTATGGTTTCAGCAATTATTGTTCATATGGTAAAGCAGCATCGCAAAGGACTTTCCGTAAGCTGTAGTGATTGCAGTGCTGCAGAAACTTGTCCGCATTGTTTTGACTCAACTCTCGCTGTTCAGGATTCAAAAGATCTACCTTCATCTTGCCCGCGCTGCCAAGAAATGCTCAAAGATATTGAAAATTCTCTTACGCAAAATTAGTGCAGCTGACAGGCTTTGCCTTCTCTTTGCCCCAAGGCTCCGGTGACCGGATTCTAATACAGCCCAAATATGAGGTTGGCTATAGTGACGGTAGTACTTCTCTCGATAATTGCGCGACAAGAACGACCGAAGTATTCGGGGATTATTCATTCGAGGAGGACAACATGAACTTTAAGAAGGTAGTAGTTGCAGGTGGCGGCGTTCTGGGAAGTCAGATTGCTTTTCAAACGGCATATAAGGGCTTCGATGTTACCGTTTGGCTGCGCAGTGAAGGTTCGATTGACCGTGCAAAGCCAAAGTTCGAACGCCTCAAGGGCATCTACCTGCAGACTCTTGAAGCCATGAAGACAAATCCAGCCGCTTATTGCCGTGGCCTTGCTCCTAAGGATGCAAGCCCAGAGCAGCTTGATGAACTCAAGAAGCAGGTTGAGCGTGCGTTTGACAGTCTTACCTACACCACAAGCTATGAAGAAGCAGGCCGCGATGCAGACTTTATCATTGAGGCTATTGCTGAAGACCCTCAGCAAAAAATTGCTTTCTATGAGGCCTTGGCTCCGCATCTGGAAGAACGCACTATTCTTGCTACGAATTCTTCTACGCTTTTGCCAAGCCAGTTTGCTGAGTACACGGGACGCCCAGAGAAATATCTGGCCTGCCACTTCGCAAATGAAATTTGGCGCAATAACACCGCCGAGATTATGGGCCATCCTGGCACAAGTCCAGAGGCTTATCAGCAGGTTGTTGAATGGGCAGAGGCAATCGGCATGATTCCACTGCAGCTCAAGAAGGAACAGCCTGGCTATATCTTGAACAGCCTTCTTGTTCCGTTCCTGAGTGCTGCGCAGGTGCTGCTTGCCAAGGAAGTTGCCGACCCAGAGACCATTGACAAGACTTGGATGCTTGCAACCGGCGCACCATTTGGCCCGTTCCGTATTCTTGACATTGTTGGTTTGGTTACGGCCTACAACATTGTCATCATGGACCCAACCGCTCAAGACCCCGAGTCCATCCAGGGCAAAGTTGCAGCTATGTTGAAGGAATACATTGACGCTGGAAAAACTGGCATCAATGCAGGCGAAGGTTTCTATAAATATAACTAGTCTTTAGAGGCTTTCAGAAGATACAAGGGGCGGTCGCATTGAGGCGGCCGCCCCTTCCTTATTTAGAATCATTGTTTGAAGAATCAAAAATCTGTTGTTTTTTCCACTACCTCAAACCGACCATTTTTTCTAAATTTTAAACGTATCTTGAATGTGGGCGAGAACTGTATAGATATCCCATCCGCAAACAAGCTCATCAGTTATCGTTCCCACATTTCCGTAGGTCACAAGACGTTCCTGAGTAAGTTGTCGAAGTGCGTTGGAGTGGTTGTATGGAAAAAGATTTGATAAGCATCACGGAAATGGCAAAGTGGCAAAACGTCACTACCGAAACCCTGCGTCACTATGATCGTATCGGTATATTCAAGCCAGTCTTTAAGGATGAAAACGGAACACGGTATTACTCGGTGCTGCAGTATGAGCGACTCGGGACCATTCGTGACTTAGTTGCCACGGGTATCAAGCTAAACGAAATAAATGACTATCTTAATAACCGTACGCTCGAAAATTCAAAGAAGTTGCTCTTAACCTAGGAGAAAAGACTTTCAGAGCAGATTGAAACGCTTGAGGCAAAGCGGACTGCAGTTCAAAACCAGATTAGTGCGCTTGAGGCTGTGTCTCATGCTGCCTATCCGGAAGAAGCAAGGATAAAGGCCTATCCGCAACGCAGATTCCTTATGTCTTTGGGGTTGGTCTATAACGATTCTTCGCTTACCCGTGCCGACCACGAGCTCGAAATTGGCCTGCGCGAAATAGAGCAAACCTCGCGTGCATCCGTTTATGCCACGAACGGTTTTGGCGCCATTTTCCCATATGGTTGCGATACGGAGTGCCATGTTGCTTTTGAGCTCGACGAAAACTCAAAACTTGACCAATTAAGAAACCCGAACTTAAAGGCCGGGGTTCTTCCCGCAGGCAAGTATCTGTGCGCAAGTCACGTGGGGACGCTTTGGGAAGTAGGGAAGGGCATGAACAAAATTGCCCGCTATCTCTTAGAGCACAAGATACAACCAAAGTCGGAGTGGGTGGTCGATTGTGTGGTCGTAGATTATACGGTAACTGACAAGGATGAAGAGCGCTTATACGAATTGCAGATGTTGGTAGAAGAGGACTAAGGCCTGAAAGTTCTAATCATTTATACCGTTCGCAAGCGCGTTTTTATGCATTTATAAACCTCTAGTATCTTCCGATTATATTAGTAGCACCTATCTATCATTCAAATTTTTTGAATAAAAATTTTCTTTTAAACCCTTGCGCCTTGTGTAACACAAAGGGCTAGATTAGTCTCCAGCGTAATGCTTTCCCCCACGGGTCTCGACTGTGTTGCGACACGGAATTCTGCCCAAGCATTCTCGCTTTGCCGTTTCTTGCGGCGTTTCAGGAATAGGGTCAAAGAGAATTCGAAAGGAGAGATTATGGGAGAGGTAGTAAAAAACGGTGTTTCTCCGGGTGCTGCTCAGTCAAATAACGGGCAGGCGAAAGAAGGTAAATTAGCTAAGGAAATTACCTCAATTGGCTTCTTTGGCTTGGGCTTGAGCGCAATCTTTGGTTCTTCATGGCTACTTACAAGCGGTGCATGGCTCGCTCGCGCAGGTGGCCCGGTAAATGCAATGCTCGCATTTGCTCTCTGCTTCCTAGTTGAGCTACCGCTGATTTTGGCGTATTACGAAGCAACTCCAATGATGCCTCTTGCTGGCGGCGAGATGGTGTATAGCTACTTAAACCTCGGTTCATTTTGGGGCTTCCTCATTGGCTGGTTTACCGTCCTTGCAAATATCATTCTCTGCATTTGGGAGGCACTCGCGATTTCGCGATGCTTGTCGGTCTTGATTCCGCAGATATCAACAGATGGGGTGCTCTACGAGTTCCTTGGGTATCAGGTAACTATTTATACGGTACTGATTGGTCTCGCACTCATCTTAATCTGCGGATACTTTGCTTACCGCGGCGCTAAGTCGGAGTCTTACTTTGGTTTGGTAATTACCTTAACCGTTAACGCCATCGCACTCATCTGCGTTATTGTTGGCGTGTTTTATTTCGATCCGGCGAATCTGCAGCCGTTACAGACAAAAGATACGGCAACGGGTACTTTGGGTCTTTTAGCCATGCTGCCATTCTCAGTAGCTGGTTGGGATGGTTTAACTAAAGGCGCTGCTGAAGCAGCTCCAACAGTTCCGCATAAGCGCATCGGCGGTATCGTTGTTCTCTGCGTTGGTATTGCGGTCATCATGTACATGATTACCACCTTTATCCCCAGTGCATTGGTACCTTGGCAGGAATTAACTGAGCAGACCGCACCGTTCCAGTATGCAATGGCAAAGATTGGGTTCCCCATTCTTGGTGCAGCTCTGATTCTTGCGGCAACGATTGGCTGCATCGGCGTGTACAACGTCGTATTGTTTGCCGGCGCTCGCTTGCTCTATCAGATGGGTGATATCGGATTAGTTCCGAAGAAGTTCGCCACTCTGCATCCGAAGTACAAGAGCCCAACATTCTCTATCTACCTGATTTCAGCAATCTCTATTGTGGTGCTGTTCTTAGGTCAGGGCATGTTTATTCCGCTCATCGATGTAGCAGCAATTACCTACATCATTTATTGGGGCGCAACACTTTTGTCGGTCTACGTTGGCAGGAAAAAATATCCTGACGTTCGCAGACCCGCGAAATATCCAGGCGGCAAGCCTTTGATGGTTATTGGTATGGTTATCGCTTTGATTCTTGCCTGCCTGATTTTGATTCCTGGCAATCCTGCTTCGCTGCAGTGGCCAGTTGAATACATCCTCTTCGGAGCACTCATCGTCGTAGGAATTATTCTTTACCTCCTGCGCGACAAGTCAGTGCCGAAGGGCGCAAGTGTTCAGAGACTTTGGGATGAGATTAACGCGAACCTTGATTACCGCGAGCAGTACGTGAAAGAACACGGGTTGCAACAGGATTAGTGAAGAGGCGCGTCACTACGAAAGGACTTAACGGGTTCCCGTGAGGGAAAGCGGGAACCCGAATTGAGACGTTCGGCTAACCATAAGAAAGGAGTGAGGCTTTATGTCTTACATGGATTACTATGCTGACCTCAATTTAAAGGATACGGCAACGAACGCTAAAGAAATTAAGGAGTATTACGACAAAAATCACGGTTACTGTTTCAACATTACCGGTACTTTGCGCAAGGTTTTGTGCTGCTCCCCAGATTTCTACAGCATCAAGAATTACAACAATCCTATCGCTCAGATGACTTGTGAAAAGGATGGCGGCGATATTGATCACGAGAAGGCAAAGGCACAGCATAAAGAAATGCTTCGCACCTATCTGAAGAACGGCGTCGATGTTGAGCTATTAGAGCCAACCGATGGCTGCATCTATCAGGTATTTGCTCGTGACTTTGGTGGCTGCATCCGTGAAGGCGCTATTCTCGGTACCTTTAAGGAGCCACAGCGTTGGCCTGAGACTCCAATCTGGGAACAGCGCTTGAAGGATTTAGGTATTCCAATTGCTGCACGCTGCACCGCTGGTGTTATCGAGGGTGGCGACTTCGCCATGATCGGCGACCACTGCTGCGTATTTGGTTTGATTGACCGTTCCGACAAGGTTGGCTTCGACTCAGTTGCCTTCCAGCTTGAAGAGCTTGGCTATGAGTGCCTGCCTATTCGTCTGCCGCATAAGTGGCTGCATCTTGACGCAACCTTCAACGTAATTTCTGAGCATGTTGTACTTATGTGCAAGCAAATCATGCCTCCAGGAGTTATCGAGAAGTTTGAGCGTAGGGACTATGACATCATTGACTTCCCGCCAGAGGACATTTTGGGCCTGAATGCAAACGTTGAGGCTATTGGTAAGAGCAGGGTTATTTCTGCTTCTTCCGACGTGAAGAAGAATGCCGAAATGGACAAGCATGGCATCGAAGTTATCGAAGTTGACGTAAGCGAAATTATGCGTGGCGGCGGATGCATCCACTGCATGACCTTCCCGCTTCTGCGTGATCGTGACTAGTCGAAACCTCCTAATTTTGATGGTCTCAATGGATACTTGCCCCATATTAGTGTCCGTTGATTGACCGAGGGTCGAGGTGGGCGCGCTGCCAAGGAGTGGCGCGTCCACCGAATGCTGTGATTCCACCGACGATTTTCTCTTAGATATTTAACCCCCCACGTCTCGAACGACTGAGTGTGCTTCTTGCCACAAGAAGCACCTCAGTCTGAATTTGTTTATCGAGTTAAAGGAGGGAAGCAAATGAATGCGACGCTTTTAGATGCTGGCATTGTTGTCGTCTATTTCGTCGTTATCCTGCTTGTAGGATATTACTCCTCACGTAGGGCTAAAAACTCCGATGGTTACTTAGTTGCGGGCCAGCGCCTGGGTTATGGCATGACCTTCGCTTGTCTGTCTGCGGCACTCTTAGGTGGCGCTTCTACCATTGGTACAACGACGCTAGGCTACAACTACGGCATTTCAGGCATGTGGATGGTAGTCATGTTCGGTATCGGCATGATTCTCATCGGTGTTTTTATTTACCGTCGTTTACGTAAGTTTAGGGTTGTGACGGTTGGCGAGTTACTGACGAGGCGCTTTGGTCCTACCGCAGGCGTTTTAAGTGCGTTTGTATCTGCACTGTACTGTATTTTGGTTTGCGCGACGCAGGTCATTGCAATGGGTACTATTTTGCAAGCGCTCATGGGCTGGGATGCGACGTTCTCAATGATTTTTGTGACTGCCATCGTCATCATTTATACCTTGATGGGTGGCATGTGGTCGGTCTCCCTTACTGACTTTGTTCAGTTTTTCATCATTACCATCGGCATTATCTTTATCATGCTGCCGTTCTCAGTAGGCGCAGCAGGTGGTTTAGAGAATATTGCCGCTACCGTTCCTGCTGAATATTGGGATGTTACCAATATTGGCTGGACGACCATTGTTCAGTTCTTCTTCCTCTACTGCTTAGGCATCATCGTTGGCCAAGATATTTGGCAGCGTTTCTTAACGGCTAAGTCAGTAAAGGTTGCACGCCGTGGTGGTATCGCTTCTGGTATCTACATCATGATTTACGGCGTTATCTGCGCTCTTATTGGTATGGCTGCCTTTGTCGTACTTCCGAATTTGGATTCGACATCTCTTGCCTTTGCAACTTTGGCAGACACCACTGTTCCGACGGGCTTTTTGGGTATCGTGCTTACTGCCGTGTTGGCTGTTCTTATGTCCACAGCTTCTGCTGACCTTATTGCATCAACCACACTGCTCGGCAACGACATCATCAAGTATCTGCGTGAGCGCAAAGAAGATAAGTCCTATGAAGAAAAGACACTTGAAGAAGTTAAAGCAACCGACAGGCGTGACATGCGCAGGAATCGTATCACGATGATTTTCATGGGCCTGTTCGCCATGTTGGTAGCTGTTGCACTGCAAGACGTTCTTGTTGCTCTCGACGTGTCCTACGCAGTGCTTTCTGGTGCTTTGTTCTTCCCGATTATCTTTGCACTCTTCTGGAAGCGCGCTACTCCAAAGGCTGCCATTATCAGCATCATTGGCAGTGCCATCGTAGTTTGCATCGGCCTCTTTACCATTAGTCTTACGGCCATTGAGCCTATTGCTTGGGGCCTTGTTACCGGCGCAATTCTCATGATTGTTGTAACGCTTATTGACACTCGTGGCGGACGTCAGGCGAAGGGCTTCCCGAAGCATTCGCTCGAGATGTTTGATTACTCAGAGGATGAAGACGGTACTGAAAAGATCTTCGAGAAACTTGAAAAGGCAGAAGAGGTCTTGGGACCAGAAAAGACCAAGTAAGTTTTCATTGAGGTTGTTTTCTATATGGTTTGCAAAAGGAGCGCCTCGTTGAAAGCGGGGTGCTCCTTTTTATAGGAAAAAGGAAGTTCTTATGTCGTACATGGATTACTATGCCGACCTTAATTTGAAGGATACGGCAACGAATGCTCGAGAAATCAGGGCATATTACGAAAAGAACGGAGGCTATTGTTTCAATATTACAGGGACTCTCCGCAAGGTAATGTGTTGCTCGCCAGATTTTTACAGCATTAAAAATTATAAGAACCCTGTTGCCGAGATGAACTGCGCCAAAGATGGCGGCGATATTGACCACGAAAAGGCTAAGGCACAGCACAAAGAAATGGTGCGCACCTATCTTAAAAACGGTGTTGATGTTGAACTTTTGGAGCCTACTAATGGCTGCATCTACCAAGTATTTGCCCGGGATTTTGGTGGCTGCATCCGTGAAGGCGCTATTTTAGGTACCTTTAAGGAGCCTCAACGTTGGCCGGAAACGCCGCTTTGGGAAAAACGCTTGCATGAGCTTGGGATCCCCATTGCCGTTCGTTGTACAGCTGGGGTTATCGAAGGTGGCGACTTCGCTATGATTGGCGAGCACTGCTGTGTCTTCGGGCTGATTGATCGTTCAGACCAGGTAGGCTTCGATTCGGTTTCTTTCCAGCTTGAAGAGCTTGGCTATGAGTGCTTGCCTATACGGCTTCCGCATAAGTGGCTCCATCTCGATGGTTCTCTGAATGTTGTTTCTGATCACGTAGTACTGATGTGCAAGCAGATTATGCCGCCCGGTGTTATTGAGAAATTTGCGCGTAGAGACTACGACATCATCGACGTTCCACCTGAAGATATTTTGGGCCTCAACGCAAACTGTGAAGCTATTGGTAAAAACAGGGTTATCGCAGCTGCTTCCTGCCACAAAATGAATGAAGAGATGGACCGACATGGTCTTGAAGTTATTGAGGTAGATGTAAGCGAGATTATGCGTGGTGGCGGATGCATTCACTGCATGACCTTCCCGCTTTTGCGCGACCGCGACTAGAGGTATTAGGTTCTGGGATTACCGATACAAACGAAACAGGCACCTGCCAAGATAGACAGGTGTCTGTTTTACCACCTGCGTCTTTATATATTAGTTCGTGCTGCTGCTTGCCTGTTCATCAATAGGAAGGCAGAGCTCATTCAGCATTTCTTCCTTCTCATCGGTGACCGTATAGTCAACGATAATTCTGTCGATAAGCCAAGGCATGCGGACTTTCAGGTGGTTTTCTGCCGCATAGTTTGTCAGCTCGTCAGCACTTGCAGCTGCATCAAAAAATGTTCCGCGATGTCGTTTGCAGATATAGGATCCTGCCGGCAGGGTATAGACCTGTAAGTTCTCTGCTGTATGGCTAACTTCGCTTTTTTCTCTGCTCAGGTATGCAACGCGGAACCGATTCATTTCATGCAGGTAGAAAATAGCGGCAAATTTATTCGTTGCAAAGACAGGACTTCGTTCGGTTTTGTTTTGATAGCGAAACTCTTTTTCAATTTCATGCCAGGACTGTGCCAGTGAATCGTCGTCGGTGGAATAGGCATCCAAGACAAAACAGCTCAACCGAGGAAGGTTTTTATGTTTGATTGCGGTGTCATAAGACTGGTCCGTTACCTGGTCGAGCCAACTGTATTCCTCAAGCAGAGAACGGTGCATAGCCCAGAGACTTTCAATTTTGTCCTGAATCTTAGTATCTTGCAATTTAAGGAGCTCTTTAGAAGATTTTAAATTGCGTTTTTCTAAGTAGTCTTTGATATCGCTCAGACCGATTCCGTTTTGAGCCAAGTCGCGAATAGTACCAAGGCGCTCGTACTGCTGCACGGAGTAATAGCGCATTCCATGGTCATCCTGATAGACCGGTTTGAAGAGTCCTATCTTGTCGTAATACCTGAGTGTTTCAGTGGTGACATCTTGCCACTGGGCCATTTCGGTGATGGTGATAAGCCGACTTTCCATACCAGTTCCTTCCAGCGTGGACTATGCCGGTTCTTATGGGGGTTACGAATCGGTATGAGGGATTTTGAGTATAACAAAGCAAGCCTATTGCACCGTTTGTAGCTTTGTCCAAGACAAGGCGGTTTTTGTCGTCTTTTCTCCAGTGTTTCAAGAAACACCAGGTCACTAAGGTGTTGAAAGCGAACAAAATTCCAAGAAAAAGGGGGTTGCGCTTCGTGTTGGACAATGGCGTATCTTTCTAATCGAAGGGTTCTCCAGTAAGAACTCCACTTTGAGCTACGGAAGGAGGTTTGTGATGAGTTCCTTGAATTACGGCACCGATTCCACGAGTGAAAAACTTGAGCGTAATCCCGAGCATGCGCAAAAAGTAGCCTCTTTTGAACTTGTGGACGGACAGAAGAATTCGCGAGAGGCTCGAAACACCTCTTTGCGAAAGATTGCGTCAACCTTTATTGACTTTGATTGCTGGTCTTCGCTTCCGAAAGCTTAAAGCCCAATCCTTACTCAGGGACGCAAAAAAGGTTTGCAGGCATCCTGCTACATGGCGATGTGGCAGGATGTCCTGCTTTTCTGAGTAGATTCGGCTGGCAGAAGAGATCGGGTCTTAGTTTCTTGGCTTCATCCAGTCGAGAAGTCCTTCGCCAAATTCAGCGGTAACATCCCAGAGTGCAGTAAGGGTTTGCCTTGAACCGGCGGCAGTTGAAAGTACGATGGTTGTTACGCGTGAAGCCTTTTGAAAAGGATTGGTCCTGGTAAAGGCATACTGGATTTTTTTACGTGGGATGACGGTATAAGCAGTCGTAAGACCATCGTTGTAGGTGGCTGCATAATTTGTCGTGAACGCCGCTCCAGAGTGTTTTGCCCAAAGAACTGCGCTGACTGCGGTTATGGCTATGGTTACCACACAAATGAGAGCAATCCAAGGCGCTACTGCCGAAGCGGCGTCGAAGAATTCATTCCACCCATAGACCCGTGCACCGAAGAAATATCGTGCCGTTGGGACGCGAATAATCATAAGCAGCAGAGAAATAAGCAGAATATAAAATGCTGCGTTGCGAATAACGCAACGCCGTATGAGTCCACGGCGCAGAGCAACTTTTGGTAGGGGGGTCAGCGTTTCGGCGGTGGGCATTTGCGCAAATTCCGGAGCGAGCCCCTTGATGATTTCTTGCGCTCTATCCAGCTTCACAAAGGGGTGAATAACAAGACCACTTTGATTGATTGTGGCGTCATTGTTTGATGATGAGTTGGAGCTGGCCGTTTTTATCCGTCCAAGCGATATCTCACAGTAGCCAAAAATTCTGCGTAAGAAGTTCTGTCTGATCTGAACACTTTGGATGCGGTCGATGTCGATACCGCTAAAACTTCTCTGAATTATTCCGCGCTCCACTTCAATGCGCGAGCCACGACGACGAGCCCGGAAGTTTCCGTAGCCCAAAATAAGGGCAAGTATTGAAGCTGCCCAGATAATGAGAAGAACCGGTACAAAGAAAATCAGAAGAACAACTCCAACAAATTGAAATGCCAGCGGTGCAAAGATTGCAAACGCAAGGCAGGTGAGAAGTGCCCCGACACTGGAATCGTGCGTGAGCCCCAGAAGCAAGAGCTCGGAGTTTTTAATGCCTATTTCATAGCGGACCGGCTCCATTGCAAAAATTTCTTCCGAGGCCAGGCCGCGCCATGAGCCAATATCTCCCGTAATTGAGTCAAGGGCATTCGGTGCTTTAGATAGAGATGCGTCGCCATATGACATGCGTGCTACATCAGCTCCGACATATCCTGCTTTTCGAGCGAATAGTTCGACACGCATGCTTTCAGAAGCAGTGAGGGTGACATAGGGAATGCGTACTTCTTTATTGCTAGAGCCTCCCGCCGTATCAATGCTTACGGTACATACGCCCATAAGCCGCTGAATGAGCGATGCGCGGTGGTTAACAGACTGAACGCGCGCATACGGTATATGAACTTGTCGTTTCGAAAGAATGCCTGAGTAGAATGAGAATTCTTTATCGCCAAAAACGTAGTACAAATGCTTGTAGGCAACCATGAAGTAGAGAAGCGCAATCAGGTAGATGACGGCGAGTATGAGAAGAAAAGCACCGACAACATACAAAGGGCCAATACCCATTCGATCTAGTTCCGTGAGCGCTTCGACGGTGGCGTCAAAGTTTGTAAAGAAAACAAAAGCGAGAACTACAAATGCAACGGAAAGCGGACGCAACCACTTATAGCTCGGGTGTACATGGTGAGCTTGTCCGGTAAGATACCCAATCGTTTCTTGGGGTGTGGCCGTCTGTGCAGGGGGGATCTGCTGGGTCTGCTGCGGTGCCGGTTGTTGATATTGAGGTGCCGGTTGCTGGTACTGGGGTGCCGGCTGTTGGTACTGCGGCATTGGCTGCTGGTAGGGGATTTGCGGCTGCTGAGGTACCTGCGGGGTTTGCGGTGCACTTTGAGGACTCTGTGCCGGCTGTTGGTAGGGTGCTTGCGGCTGCTGAGGCACCTGCGGGTTTTGCGGGTTTGACGGCACCGGTGGCTCCGGCGCTGCATTCGGATTTCTCGTCATCGCGCTACACATCCTCACGGGCGATGCGAGCAAGCTCCGCCGCATGGTCGCGCAGCTGTTCAGCAGTTTCAATGTCCAGACCAGGAATTTCGTGCTGGCCTGCAGCAGTAGAAACCGTTACGCTTTCCAGGTTAAAGGCGCGCTGAAGTGGACCTTGGCGCGTATCCGTGTTTTGAACTCGAATAAACGGGATGACGTAGCGCTTGCGCCAAATAATCCCACAAGCAATGTCGAGAAAGTCGTCATTAATTTCGTAGCGCCACCGGATATATCGGATAGGGGGCAAGATTATGAGCCAAATTACCAGGCAGAGTAGGTAAATGGATGCGACAAATAAAACGAAGAATATAGAAAGGCCCAAACTAGCTGAAAAAATGAATGCGAGGAGAATAAGCATTGCAAAGACTACGGTAAGCCAAATAAAGTCATTTAAACGCCAAAGATTTTTAACACGGGGACAAAGTTGATTAGCGGGTAAATCCTTCATCTATATTCCTTTAGATAATTTAGTCGAACTTTCCTCTCCATAATAAAGAATCCCAGCCAGAAAAATCTGACTGGGATTCAGTTTTCAAACAAATTTTGCTATTACTTTACAACCATGACAGGCAGTTCAACGCCACGTAAAACGGCGTAGCTTACGCTGCCGAATGCGCCGGCAATTGCACCTAGGCCACGGCGACCCATGCAAATGCAGTCATAGTCGCCATAGTTCGCATAGTTCACAATAGCGCTCTGAGGCTGACCGCTCTTCACGATGGTCTTAAGCTCCACGTTGATTGGAAGTTCAGGAGCAATTTGTGCTACTTCCTCAGCAACTTCCTTTTCACGTTCTTCCATCATTGTATCTGCA
>JBMNSK010000022.1:0-22734 GCA_050945155.1 Eggerthellaceae bacterium
GTTCTGCAGCGATTCTGCCTGCCGCCGCATGAAGATAGACCGCAAGGACGCACGCGTCATAGGCGTTAAGCCCCTGCGCAAGCAAGGCCCCTGCCATGCCAGCTAAAACATCACCCGTCCCTGCTTTCGCAAGAACAGCAGTTCCCTTATCTATTACCGTTGTTTCTTCCCCGTTTGAGATATAGGTATCAGGTCCTTTGAGCACACAGACTACTCCGTATGCAAGTGAAATGAGTTCGCTTAGACGCTTCGGGTCTTCAGTTGGCAAGTCAAACGGCCGCGCAAGGCGTTCTGCCTCTCCCGCATGCGGGGTAACTACCGTAACAAGTCCATTGATATAACGATTCTTGAGGAGTTCGCGGTTTTTCTCCGAGGTCAACATACCGAGACCGCCACCATCAACAAGAATGGGCATCTTTGCATACTGAAGTACCTCAGTGACCAAATGCGTAGCGACCATATCACCCATTTCGAACCCAGAACCAATGACGGCAGCGGCAGGTCGGTCAGGGCGGGCCATCATCATCGACCGCGCTTCCCAGGAATCCCAGGGCTTTACCACTAAAGAGGTTTGAGTGACGCGAATAGCAAGCAGCGCTTCGGGGTCAGTAATGACCTCGGTATAGCCTGCACCCATACGTTGGCCAGCACGGCCCGCAAGCGATGCGGCTCCAGGAAACGCATTGCAGCCTGCAACCAACGTCATCTTTCCACGTGAATATTTATTTGCATCCTTTTGGGGGTAAGGAAGTAAGGCGGCAAGCTGGCTTTCGCTATAGGTTTTTAGCTCTGTCATACCGTACCTTCCTTCTTTTAAATGCTATCGCGCAGCTCCTTAAAGCGTTGAGCGAGTTCCTCTTTCGGATCGTGGCGTGCTTCTTGGGCATCAACCGCATCGTCCGTGATGACAAGCGCGCAAGCAATCGCTTCTTGGTGTGTAAAAGAAAGCGACAGAGGAATTTCTCGCACCTGTAGGTCCTGCGCAATTTCTTTGGCTCGCCCTGACAATACCACAAACGGACGGCCCTTCGCATTGGTGCGAACCTCAACATCACGAACCCAAACACCGTCAGAAAAACCGCAACCTAAAGCCTTTACGACGGCTTCTTTTGCGGCAAACCGACAGGCGTAATGAGAAACAGGATTGGCGCGCTTTTCGCAGTAGCTACGCTCATCCTCCGAAAAAGCTTTCTCGGGAAACCAAGGGCTACGGTTGAGAAGTTCGCGAAAACGTTCTATCTCAACAATGTCGACGCCCATATTTACCTGCATAGTTGTATAGCTTGATTCTGCTTCTTCACGCAAAGACTCGAGTGCTTGTTCAGCCTGAGCTTCGTTGTCAGAAACGGTATCCGATTCAGAATCGTCTTGAATCTCTTGAGAGGCGCTGCCATAGAGTGCTTCATGGGCGTCCTTTAAGAGCAGGGCAGCCTGCGGTTCATCCAATGCAGTCTGGGTTGCCATGGGCTTTTCATCTCCAGTAACGAGACTTCCGCTTTTCTTGAAATCTTCTGGCATACAACTCCTGGAAAGGTGCCTACTCTACTGTCACTGACTTAGCAAGGTTTCGTGGTCGGTCCACATCACAGCCACGCATGACTGCAATACTGCGCGCCAAAAGCTGCAAGGGAACACTTGCAGTGATAGCGCTGAACTGGTCACGAACTCGCGGAATATAGATAACATAGTCAGCATGCTTCAAAATTTCCGTATCACCTTCAGTTGCTACGGCAACAATCATGGCACCGCGTGCCTTACTTTCTTGCAGGTTGGAAATAACCTTGTCATAGGTAGGGCTCTGGGTTGCAATCGCGATAATCGGAAATCCCTTTTCAAGAAGGGCAATGGGGCCGTGCTTCATTTCGCCAGCAGGATAGGCTTCTGCATGCAGATAACTAATTTCCTTGAGTTTTAAAGCGCCTTCCTTTGCAATGGCTGCACCCATACCACGTCCGATGAACAGCGCACTATGCGCGTCGACACATGCTGCCGCAGCAGTTTCTATGGAAGACGTGTCGGAAAGAATCCTTTCAACCTGTTCTGCCGTATCGGCAAGCTCTCGGAACAGAAGGCGAATCTGATTCATGCGCAGCTTGCCTTTTGCTTGTCCAAGAAGCATGGCAAGAAGGGTAAGGCTTACCACCTGTCCTAAAAACGACTTCGTGGAAGCCACCGCAATCTCTTTGTTTGCCTTGGTATAAATGACCCCGTCGGACTCGCGGGCTACTTCTGAGCCGATTACGTTTGTTATTCCGAAAACTCGAGCGCCCTTGATGCGCGCATCCCGAATAGCCGCGATGGTATCGGCTGTCTCTCCTGACTGCGATACCGCAACTACCAGAGTACTCGGCGTAATGATGGGGTTTCGATAACGAAACTCACTTGCAACCTCTACTTCGGTTGGAATACGAGCCCATGCCTCGATAAGCTCCTTGGCCACAAGTCCGGCGTGGTAGCTTGTGCCACAAGCGATGATGTAAACGCGGTCGATAAGGTCAAGCTCCTCAGGGCTAAGGTTTAACTCATCGATTTCCAAGTTTCCATTAACGAGGCGCCCAGCAAGGGTATCCCGTATGACACGTGGCTGCTCATGAATTTCTTTGAGCATAAAGTCGGCATACCCGCCCTTTTCTGCCACATCGATATCCCAGTCAATATGAGTGATTTGGGGTTCAATCTCATGACCCGATGCATCGTAGTAGGTAATCTTATGCGGCGTGAGTTTTGCCAACTCGCCGTCGTTTAATATGACAACATCGCGGGTCGCATCAATCATGGCAATAACATCCGATGCGACATAGGCGCCATCTGAACCTTGACCGATAACGATGGGGGAATCTTTACGGGTTGCAACAATAGTTCCCGGCTCGTCTTCGCAGACAACGGCAAGACCGTAGGACCCTACAACCTGAGAAACTGCCTGGTTCACTGCCGAAAGTAAGTCACCTTCGTAGGCCTCTTCGATAAGATGAGCAATAACTTCTGTATCAGTTTCGCTCGTAAACACATGACCGCGGTCCACAAGTCCGTCGCGGAGCTCGGCGAAGTTTTCAATGATGCCGTTATGAACAACAGCAATCTTTTTACCGCAAGAGCACTGCGGATGGGCATTTGCTTCGCTTGGCTTACCGTGTGTTGCCCACCGCGTATGACCGATACCGCAGGTAGAAAAAAGATCCTGACCGCACGCAGCAGCTACAAGCTCATCTACCTTTCCGCGTCGACGCACGACAGACAACCTGCCATCGCGCTGTACCGCAATACCTGCCGAATCGTAACCTCGATACTCAAGGCGGCGCAGGCCTTCTATTAAAATCTCGCACGCATCTTTCGTGCCGGTATATCCAACGATGCCGCACATAGAGGAAAAGTCTCCTTTTCTATCGCACAAAGACCAAAGTTTATTTCTAGTCCATTTGCTCGTCGTAGGGCGTTTTGCCAAGCTTAAAAGCTTAAGGTGTCACTCCTGTGGTATTGCACCTTTGCTAGCCAACCATAATCGAATTCCCTTAACGAGGCCTAGGCCTTTATCTGCTCCAAGCATTTTAATATAAATGGCAAAGTCCGTATGTGGCCACCATAGTCTATACAAAGACCACCAACGCAAGAGCGTCAATCTGAGTGCGCGATGCTTCTGCTAGAAATCGGTTAGTTTTCTGCTTCATTTTCGCCGCATTTCAGAAAGCTATGTGCAAAATCTTCGTTCGTTGTTCGCTGACTTCGCTTACTAGGATGCTTCCCTACAAGGTGCTGCCATAAGCGAAAGGATTCATCGATGAAACGTCCCGACTACTTTTTTCTCATGCGTCCTCGGGTGAAAACGTATGCACCTTTTCTCATCTTGCTTATAGTCATTATGGTTATTTTTCTGTCCTGTATGGGTGCTCCACGCCTCGCTCAAGCCTCAAATGAAACCGTAACCCTTATCATCGACGATTACCAAGGCGAGATTCCTGTTCTTGTGCAAGGTGAAGACTTTGATCTCTACCTTGAAAATCCAACGGGACAACTCGCTGATTCGAAAGAAGATTTTGCAGATCTTCTTGCCGCAAAAGAAAAAGAGTTCAAAACGCTCAAATTCTATCCCCAGGGTCAAAGTCTTGAATATCAATTCGGCGAGCCCATTACCAGCAATGTAGTACTTGAGGGCAAATGGGTTGATATTGGCTCCGTGCAAATTACGTTCAACTTCAATAACGAAGAAGAACCTGACGGATCAGGCGAAAGCCAAACAAGAGAAATTAAAGCGGGAGAGCGTCTCGGTCAACTTCCCGAGCCCAAGCGGAATGGGTTTGTCTTCTTGTCTTGGATTAATGAGGAAACCGGTGAGACAGTAGATGCTCACCTCGTTCCTACGCACGATATGACCATAGGAGCACAATGGGAACCTGCCCAGACTCTTGGTACCTCTTCAAGTTCTGCCATTGACTATGACAAACTCGCGAAGTCCTGGGAGGGAGACTGTTATATCGGATCTGCCTGGGGTAGGTCACCAGCGAAATTCTCGCTATCACAGTTCACCTGTAAGACACAAGGTGCAGAAAAATCCTTTACCACCTATCTCAAAGGGAAAACCCTCACGGGTACCTGCGCAACTCCGACCGCCGGTATGCCGAAAAAGATGCACTTCGGATATCGGGCAGAACTTATCTCTTCAAGAAAAGATGTCGAGGAGAAAGGAAAAGTGGTTTACCGCATTCGCGCAAAGGCGTATCACGGGTCAGCGCCCGGTCTCGGCAGAAACCGACTTGGCCTTAAAGGTTGGCAACAGATTGAAGCCTACGCCAAAAAGACCATGCCGGTACAAGGTTGGATGCAGATAATTAAACGATCCTCTGACCCGAGCATCTCGGGAGACCTAAGCACCTACAGTCTTAACGGCGCAAGCTATGCTATCTACGCTGATAAAGACATGAAAAACGAAGTCCAGACCCTCACCCTATCGGGCGATACTCCTCACAAAGAAGCCCGTGCAAAATCCAAAGGTTTAAATCCAGGGACATATTTCGTAAAGGAAGTACGCGCGCCTCTCGGGTATGCGAAAGATGAAAAGGTCTACGTTGTGCGCATAGAGGCCGGTAAGACGGTGACGGTCGACGAAAAGAACCACATCCTTGTCGACGCACCCCAAAGCGCGGAACTTTCAATTGTCATACAGAAAAGGGACAAGGAAACCTTAGAGACAAGCCCTATTGAAGCAGCAAAGCTGAGTGGAGCGGAGTTCACGCTTAAGCGCTTCGACAACCTAGAAGGACGCATAGACGGAACACCAACCCATACCTGGGTCTTTACATCCAACGAAAACGGCGAGGTTCGCCTGACCAAGGAAGCGCTTCTAAGGGGTGATAGGCTCTACGTGAACAGCAAGGACAAACCATGCTTACCTCTTGGAACCTATGCTATTGAAGAGACAAAAGCTCCCCAAGGCTATTTCTTGCCAACTCAAGATGATGACCCCAAAAACGACGCGCCAATCATCTGCACCGTTACACCCGATGGAGAGGGTGAAAATATTGCGGCCGGGGAGGCATTATTCAATCAAAATACAGTAGCTGACCAAGTAAAACGAGGAGATTTCTCCTTCCGCAAAGTCGACGGAGAAACCATGCAGGGTCTTGGTCATATCCCGTTTATACTCCGGGCTGAGACAACCGGGGAACGACACCTTATCCTTACTGACGAAAATGGAAACTATTCTTCAGAGAACTCCTGGAACAAGCATTCTGCTAATACGAACGGAAATGATAAGCTCGTTGCTTCTCTTGACTCTTTGACAGATGAAATTGATACACGCGGGCTAGACGATGAAGCGGGGACTTGGTTTGGCACAACGACTAACGGCATAGCGGCCCCACCGCAAGACGAACTCGCCGCCCTCCCCTGGGGTAACTATACGCTTACCGAACTTCCCTGCGCAGCGAACAAGGGCCGCCATCTTGTTACACGTACCTTTAGTATTCATCGTGATAAGACAACCATCGATTTAGGAACGATTGACGATAACCCATTGCATATAACAACCTCAGCGCGTGATTCTGCAGATGATGACGGAGTTATTACGGCGGGTACAAAAGCCCACGTTATTGACCACGTAAGCTATGACGGTTTAATCCCGCAAAAACAATATGAGCTTTACGGAACCCTCATTGACAAGCGGACGGGAAGTCCCCTTGAGATTAATGGTGAAAAAGTTGAGAGCAAAACAGTATTTTCTCCCACGCTCCCAAGTGGTTCAGCTGAAGTGACTTTTGAATTCGATGCGACTGGTCTCGGGAAGACAGATCTTGTGGTCTTTGAAACCTTACGCATTGACGGTATTGAACTTGTCCATCATGCAGATATTGATAACGAATCTCAAACTGTCCGACTTACACCGGAAATACAGACTCACGCAAAAGACGAACTTGACGGCGATGGTGCCGTAGCGGCACAAGCGGACGCACGAATTTCAGACGAAGTTCGGTATCAAGGGCTTAAGCCAGGCGAGACCTATATCTTGAAGGGCGTCCTCATGAGCAAAAAGCTTGGGCAGCCTCTCCTCATCCACGACCAGCCCGTTACTGCAAGTTGCGAATTTAAACCTGAGAAAAGCGAGGGGTCCGCCACGGTAGTCTTTGACCTAGACGCCTATGGGCTTACCGGTGATGTTGTGGTATTTGAAACGCTTGAAAATGCTTCAGGAGAAGTTATTGCAGAACATCGTGACTTATCCGATACCAATCAGACCGTATCCATCGTAAACCAAGAAAAGCTTGCAAAAACAGGTATAGCTATCAACCCGCTTGGCCTAGAAGCGCTGCTCGTGGGACTCTGCCTTATCCTCTACCGCAAACGGCGAGTCATTCGCCGGAGGCTCTACAAAGCTGCTGGCCTCTACTACTTATAAGCTCACCCGACCATGCGACAAAGCTCTTCAATACCGGATACACCACTTAGGTTTGTACAAGAGGAAAAAGATGAACAAGACTCGTCCCAACCGGTGGCTGTACTGCTTTCTTGTCCTCTTTCTCATCCTTATAAGCATCTCTGTTCTTACCGACATCTACTTCGACAAATCTCTGCAGCCCTCTGAATTTCTAACGCAAAGCGAAGATGTCGGCGTACAAATTGACTGGGCAGAACTCAAAGCAAAGAACCCGCAGGTAATTGCCTGGGTGCACATGGAAAATACACCGATCAACTACCCCATTGTGAGAGCAGAAAGCAAAGACGCAGAGTTCTACCTAGATCACAATCTCGAGCAAGTGCCCTCTGCGGGTGGACAGCCCTATCTAGACTGGCGGTCGCAGAATCCTGGTGCGGGCATCTCTTGGATATTTGGCCATAACCTAAAAGCTCATCGCGGATTCGCCGACTTTGCTCAATTCACTCAGGAAGGGTTTGCAAAGGACCACCGGGTACACCTCTACTTACCCGACAAAGACGGCGGCAACACAAAAGAGCTCAACCTGCAATTTTCATCAGCCCGTATCGTTGATGCAGACAGAGAAACTCCTATGGCTTATGGATTCGAAAATACAGAGACGCTCATGTCTTGGTATGTCCATGAGTTCGAAAAAGCGGAAGTACAGGCAAAGCCACCACCTAAGTCATCGGCCCTTATTGCCTTTGTAACTTGCTCATACCGTCATTTCAAAAACGAGCGAACGATAGTCTACTTCCTCGCCGAAGACACCAATCTAAGCAGATAAAAGTCCATGACTACCGGGTATTGCCCAAGATCCTTCTAGGAACTTTTTATGAGCCCGATGAGCTTGACTGCCCCGATGATCCACTACTTGAACCGCCAGATGCAGACCCCGATGAAGACGAATTGTCAGTGCTGCCAGAGTTTGACGTATCGGACCCCGAACCATTGGTGTTGTCTGTCGTCCCATTGGAAGTATCAGTGGTGGTTGAGTTGCTCGTCGTTGTATCACTGGTATTAGTGTCAGTTGTCGTATTGGAGGTATCACTATTGTTTGTTGTCGAATCGCCCGAATTTGCATTCGTTGCGTTTGAAGACATATGTGAGGAATTCGAGTCAGAGGCGGGAGCAATAATGCTTGTTTTTTCTCCAACGCCCTCACCATTCGTCACCAAGGTAATAACACCGGCCGTAACAGCCACTGCCAATATGCCCGACACCAGTGCCGCAATGACAATTTTGACCTGCATTTTTTTCTTATGCTCGCGCTCTTCACGCAATTGCTTGGCATGGGCGCCACGCGTCGCTTCACGAGCTTGTACCGTACGGGAATAATCCCTCGTTCGATATTGCTCGCGAGCATGTTTGCGATTAACAAGCTCAGCCACGCTGGTAGCAGTTTCGCCCTCCGTACTTGACTTACGATTCAGGGCTTCGACCAAGCTTTCAGCTTCCTCTTCTGAGATTGCAGCGTGGCGTGCATGATGGGCTACGGATGCTGTTTCTTCATCCGCAGAGCTTTCATCGCGCTCCTGAGAAACTTTTGAAAAGTGCTCGGTTACGTTCTCAATGCCGTTGATATTGCGAAGCTTATCGGCCGATTTATTGAGAAAGTTCTTATAGAATGCAGTTGCAACCGTTGCAACAACCGAAGCAACAGCAACTCCAATCACCGAACCAGCAATGCCAATTTGAGAAGAAAGCAGCATCGATGTTACAGCTGCTAGTGCAGTTGCAATCACCTGTGCTGCGGATAGGTCCCCAAACAGCATTTCCTTTTTGGTTTGTGTTTGTTCTTGCGGCGTATCCATTTCCGCCAACAAACCTTTCCTGACATGCATTTAAATCCGTATTTCGAAGCACAGCCTAACGCTCTGCGACGCCAAATAAAAGGAGCAATAAGGAATCTAGAAAATATTTACCGCTTGGTCACGAAAGATACCCGGAATCCCTACTGTTTTTTCACAT
The DNA here is from genome assembly GCA_050945155.1 of Eggerthellaceae bacterium. Taxonomy (GTDB): domain Bacteria; phylum Actinomycetota; class Coriobacteriia; order Coriobacteriales; family Eggerthellaceae; genus JBMNSK01. Next base: position 8,876 of record JBMNSK010000022.1, read on the forward strand.
TAGCTCAAGCTAAATCCAGACCAGCCCTCCTCCGCAGGTGAGAACCTCGTATAGGCATCTATTCTGAAAGCTAAAACGCAGTAGGAAGAGGTAGTTCTGGTTTACAGGCCCAGAAATTCCTTCCAAGCGCTGAGCTCCCGCTGAGCCTGAGCATAACCACGATCGTAGCTTTCCTGCAACGCATCAAAATCGCGTGTGTGATTTGAAACGGTCATTTTTTTGGGATAAAAAACATAGGCCTGACCATTCTTGCGTAGTTCTTCAATTTCATCACGCAGTTCGTTGTAGTACTGCCACCGTTCCAAAATGCGTTTCGCTACGAGGGGATAACGCCAGTAAAAGGTCTTCATCAAAACCTGAGCCTTCTTGCTCGGAGGTTCTTTGCGATAATCCTTTTCCTGGGTTAAAACAAGGAAGAATTTTTTGAAGCCGTCTTGCATAGCAGCATGAAGAGGAATCCCCCAACTTGAGCCCATACCCCCATCGACATAGGTCCTTCCATCAACCGTCGTAGGTGGCATAGCAATAGGCATTGAGGAACAGGCTCGCACTCGGCACATCATCGCATGCTCTGTGGGCATATCATCCTTAGTCCAAGCAACGGTCTCGCCGGTTTTTCGGTCAAGCGCCTCAATATGTAATTTCGCAGGGTTTGCCATAAATGTTTCGAAGTCAAAGGACATGGAACCATCGGTTCCCTTCTGCTGTTGTGCTATTCCTTCATACAGGTATGGCGCATTGAAATATCCGTGATGGCGCAGAAAGTGACTCACGCCTCCAAAATTCGGATCCTTTACCAAATCAACGAAAGCTTCTTTTGTACGGCGTATGTCGCGTGAAATATAGTCCACAGCATGGCTTGACCCAGCCGAAATACCATAGACGCTCCCAAAATTTATCCCTTGTTCAAGAAGCGTAACGACTGCTCCAGCCGTATAACTCGCACGAAAACCACCGCCCTCAAGAATGAGGGCGGTGTCTGATACATTGATGTCAAAATCCTGCATTACTGTCTTTCCCCCATGAGAGGCTTATTCATCGCCCCAGTAGCGCACCTCGGGTTCTAAACGCACTCCCGAAAATTCATATACCCGGTCTTGCACATCTGCAATAAGCTGGCGCACGTCACTTGCAGTCGCATGACCTGTATTGACAACGAAGCCTGCATGTTTCAATGAAACCTGGGCTCCTCCTACCTGATAGCCTTGCATTCCTGAATCTTGGATAAGTTTCCCTGCATAATGTCCCTCAGGGCGCTTAAACGTGCTTCCGGCACTGGGCATCTCAAGTGGCTGCTTTGAGGCCCTTCGCTCCTCGAGGTCCTTCATGCGCTTATATATTTCAAACCTATCGTCAGTAAGCAGCTTGAGCCGAGCCTCTAAAACGAGCATCCCGGCATCATTCATCATGCTCTGACGATACCCCCACTTTGCGTCTTCGCGAGAAACTGTCACCACTTCGCCATCTGAATTTAAGCATTTCAGGCTTTCAGCAACCTGCGCGAATTCGCCATCGTAGGCACCGGCGTTCATGATAGCAGCGCCACCAATGCCTCCAGGGATTCCACTTGCAAACTCATAGCCAGCTAGGCCTGCAGCGGCAGCACTGTCGGCCACCTTTTTGTTTGAAGCGCCCGCCTGAGCGCTGAGATAGTTCCCTGCAACGCTCACGGCAGAGAGGTTATCGGCAATCTGCATAACTATGCCACGAAGTCCCGCATCAGAGATAAGTAAGTCTGACCCATAGCCGATAACTCTCAGACCAATGCCCTCTTGCACTGAGAGTTTTTTAATGTAGGCAACTTGGTCGAAGGTGCGTGGAACAAGATAGAATTCTGCCGGTCCACCGATTTTAAATGTCGTATGTTTTGACATAGGCTCATCGATAAAGACATTCTCTTTACCGAGGTTGGCGTATAAATCTTGCTTGAATTTCTCTTTGTTCACTCCGTACTCCTCTTCGCTGCTTTTCTCCATTGTGCCACGTAAATCCCTTAGTATCCTTGCAGATATGAAGACTGCCGGTCAAAGGTACACCATCTTTATCTCAAGAAAATCAAGATATGGACAAAGAATCACTTGACAGATGCATGGTTCATTCTATACTTATGAACAGTTGAACATATGTTTATATGTTGCTAATGATGGAGGATGCCTTGAGCGAAAACACCAAGAAAGAACTCAATGTTGAAGAACCAATGCCAGATGATGAAATTCTCTACGATTTAGCGGACCTTTTCAAAGTCTTTGCAGATACTACCCGCATCAAAATTCTTTACGCGCTCATGAATGGCGAACTCTGTGTTGCAGATATCGCAGAAACCGTTGGAGCAACGCAGAGTGCTGTGTCACACCAGCTCCGTATCCTCAAACAGGCTCGCCTGGTGAAATTCCAACGCGACGGTAAAAACGTTGTTTATTCCCTTGCAGACGATCATGTGTATACCGTTCTCGCACAGGGCATGACCCATATCTGTGAATAGCGACAAGACACACCGGTACTGCAATACTTGCAGCCGCTCAAAAGACCAGAAAAAGATTGGGGGAAAGCATGAAACGCGCTTATAAGTTAGAGAACTTAGGCTGTGCCAACTGTGCAGCAAAGATGGAAAACACCATTAATAAGATGGAAGGTGTCAATGCCTGCTCCATTAGCTTTATGACCCAAAAACTGACCATCGATGCCGATGCTGAGGTTTTCGATGAAGTGCTCAATAACGCACAGGCAAGCATCTCAAAAATCGAACCTGACTGCGTCATTAAGCGTTAAATCTCGGGCAGTTCCACCTCATATCGAGACTAAGAGGTCCTAAACACTATGGATAAGAAACAGCGCAGAAAACGCAACCGCATTATTGTTGCTCTCGTACTCTTTGCAATTATCTTCCCGCTCCCCCTCGATGCGTGGTTTGGAAGCCCGCAGGGGCTCTACGTAGAGTTTGCGCTGTATCTCATTCCCTTTTTCGTTGCTGGCTACGACGTCTTATGGCGTGCCGTTAAAAATATCGGACATGGTCAGGTTTTTGACGAAAACTTCCTCATGAGTGTGGCAACCATCGGCGCATTTGCACTCGTCTTTTTCCCTCAGTCTGAGCCACATATGGCCGAAGGTGCTGCCGTCATGCTCTTTTATCAGGTCGGCGAACTTTTTCAAGACTATGCCGTGGATAAAAGTCGCAAGTCGATTGCGGACATGATGGATATCGCTCCCGATTATGCCAACCTCAAGCGTGATGGCGTAATCGTTCAAGTTGACCCCAATGATGTTGCTATTGGCGATGAAATTGTTATCAAACCAGGAGAACGCGTGCCCCTCGACGGCATTGTAAGTTCAGGTAGCTCGCAACTCGATACTGCCGCCTTAACCGGAGAATCAGTACCACGTGTTGTTGAAGAGGGCGCCGAAATTTACTCTGGCTGCATTAACTTAAGTGGTGTGATTACCGTCAAAACAACAAAGGCTTTTGGAGAGTCTACCGTCTCACGCATCCTTGAATTAGTCGAAAACGCAGCCGACAAAAAAGCAAAAACAGAAAACTTCATCACCCGTTTTGCGCGCTGGTATACCCCCATTGTGGTTGGCATAGCCGCCATCCTTGCCATTATTCCTCCCCTGTTCTTTGGATTGAATTGGGCCGATTGGGTCGAGCGTGGACTGGTATTCTTGGTTGTTTCCTGCCCCTGCGCTTTGGTTATTTCAGTTCCCCTCTCGTTTTTTGGAGGGATTGGTGGCGCCTCGCGCCTTGGCATTCTTGTAAAAGGCAGTAACTACCTTGAGACGCTTGCCCATGTCGACACGGTCGTCTTTGACAAAACTGGAACGCTCACCAATGGAACCTTCAACGTAGTGGCTATCCATTCTGAATCCGACGTTGACCCAGATTTGGTTTTGTCCATGGCGGCACATGCCGAAGCTTATTCAGACCACCCCATTGCGCTTTCCATCAAAGCTGCCTATACCGGAGAAATCAACCGCGACGAAATTGAAGACGTCCATGAAAATAGTGGCGAGGGTGTAAGCGCGCAGGTAAATAAGCATACGGTGCTCGTAGGCAACAAAAAACTCATGGAGGCACATAACATCGCTTGGCACGACTGCGAACTTACGGGGACAATTCTTCATGTCTCTCTCGATAAGGAATATATCGGCCATATCGTCATTGCGGACGTGGTCAAGGAAGATGCCGCCGCAACTATTACAGCTTTGCACGAGAATAATGTGTCCAAGACCGTCATCTTAAGCGGAGACCGCAAAGAAGTAGCTGCAGCAGTAGCCGAAAACCTGGGTATCGATGAGTACTACGGTCAGATGCTTCCCCAAGATAAAGTTGCGAAAGTTGAGGAATTAATCAGCAAAGAGGAAGGCAAAAACAAACTTGCCTTTGTTGGCGACGGCATCAATGATGCGCCGGTGCTCGCGCTTGCTGATGTTGGCATTGCTATGGGAGCAATGGGCTCGGATGCAGCTATCGAGGCAGCGGATATTGTTCTTATGGACGATAAGCCCTCACGCATTGCTCAGGCTATAAAGATTGCCCATAAAACTATGCGTATCGTTTGGCAAAACATTAGCTTTGCCCTTGGCGTGAAATTCCTGGTACTTATCCTTGCAGCATTCGGCATTGCGAATATGTGGATGGCAGTTTTTGCCGACGTCGGTGTTGCCTGCATAGCCATTCTGAATGCGATGAGGTGCATGCGCGTAAAAAAGATTGGTGAAGGCGGCAAAGACCGACAAAGTCAAAGACCGTAGTTTGTCTGCTTATACCGGTAAGTTTTCCCCGCGAATAGCTTCTGCGCACCATCGCGTACATGCGACTTATAAGTCCGCTCGCTCTTTTTCGCGGGCTACCGCACGCGCCGCTTCAGCAAGCTCAAACGGCATAGGATCTTCCGAGCCGCGCCACTGAGCCACATCAAAACCCTGAACCCAGTAACCGAGTGCCCGCGTGCAGAGAATAGCAAGAAAGCTGAACCAAACAGCCTCAGCGAAGATGATAGCGGCAAGCACCACTGCTGCCCATCCTCCGAAATAGGAAGCATCATAAATCGCCTGAACAACTGCCACCAAAAACGTGTTCAGGTCTTGCACAATAAAGCTCTCGCCTAAAATACCTGAAATGCATCCAAGAAAAATGGCGTTTATGGCAAAGATTCCGATAACACCAAGAAGCAGCGTCATGCCAAAGATGATGAAAATCCCCTGGAAGTCATGCCGAATCATGGACCAGATTCTCGTAAATTGAAAACCGGCGGAGAGACGCTCATAAATGCGCATACGCACGGTCCCTACCCATGCGGTTATAAACACAAAGAAAAACGCGACCCAGGCACCAATCTCGCAGACAAGCGCTAATACTCCTGCAATGGTAAACAAAGCTGACTGCCAGGCCGGAAAGGCCAGAACCGATGCTTGAGGAGCGGTAGGAATAGCCGCTAGTCCTGCGAAAAAGTCAGATCCAGCATGAAGCACAAAGGGTAAAAGTCCCAAAACAACAAAGATAACCACCGAAAAGAAGCCGCAAAGGTAGTACCGAGGTTGCGAAATGAAAATTTCCTTCGGCATAGGTTCACGGACACCCCATGCAATATCCCGTGCCCAATTGAGAGAATAACTCGCCACAAAGATTGGTCCGGCCACCGAAATAAGAAGAATAAGACTCAAAAGGATGATAGTAGAAATCCAGTGAGGTGAACTTTTAATATCATCCCAGGCCGCTCTGTAATATCCGTTTTGCATGCAAATCACTATACCGAGGTTTCGATAAGTGCCAATTTTTCGTTGCTATTTTGTCAGTCAAAAGGTTCGAGCGCACGATGCATTCCGGCGAGCGATAAGTTCCAATACGCAATACATTCCGGCGCGCAATACCTTCCAATACGCGATACATTCCGACGTGCAATAGATTTCAACGCGCGATACATTCCGGCGCCTGATACATCCCAACGCTCGATGCGCATAAAAAAGAAACTCCGTCCGCATGCTTGACATGCGGACGGAGCATTCATTCCCTCATAAGGTAAATGGCTTATTTGCGCTAGCAAGCCGTAAAGCTTCTTTACTTTACGGTAACTGCAGCACCTGCCTCCTCGAGCTTTGCCTTGAGTTCGTCAGCGCGATCCTTGTCAACGCCTTCCTCGATAGCTACAGGAGCGCTCTCTACCTTGTCCTTAGCATCCTTAAGACCAAGACCGGTAATCTCACGAACAACCTTGATAACAGCAATCTTGTTGTCACCGAAGCCCTCGAGAACAACATCAAACTCGGTCTGCTCTGCAGCGCCACCCTCGGCACCGCCAGCAGCAGGAGCAGCAGCAACTGCTACAGGAGCAGCAGCAGATACACCAAATACTTCCTCAAGCTCCTTTACGAGCTCAGAAAGCTCCAGAGCAGGCATTTCCTTTAAAGCTTCAACAATCTCTTCACGTGATACAGCCATGATAATAGCCTTTCTATTCAGCGAACCTTCGTGGTTCAAGTTCTTTCAAAACAAGTGCTGCCTAGGCAGCAATTAAGCCGCCGTTCTTAGGCAGCAGGTTTTTGGTCTGCAATTGCAGCAACCGCACGTGCAAATGCCTCCATAGGAGCGTTGAGTACGCGCACGGTTTGAACCATTGGGTTGTTGAGCGTACCCACAAGTTTCGCCAGCAGTTCCTCGCGAGAAGGAAGCGCAGCAATAGCTTCAACTTGTTCGGCGCTCACGGCTGCACCATCCATGATGCCGCCCTTAATTACCAAATTCTCGTTACCCTTGGCAAAGTCCTTCAGAGCTTTCGCTGAGGCAACAGGATCGTTCTTTGCAAATACGAATGCCGAAGGGCCAGCGAGGACATCGCCAAGTTCGGGCATCTCCATCTCTTTGAGAGCGATGGTCACGAGCGTGTTCTTATAAACGCGCATCGAAGCATCAGCTTCACGAACGTTATTGCGCAGTGCTTGAATCTCTTTCACAGTTAAACCGCGATAGTCCACAACCCAAACTGCAGTAACGTCGGTCAAGTCTTCCTTGATATTTGCAAGAGACTCTTTGTTTTGAGCGTTAGGCATATATACACCTCCTTTTCCGCGGTCGAGTTCCGCCCTGAGTGGGTGGGAATCGCCTCAGAAAAGGACGACCCCCGCCGCCGAATGGACAGCAAGGGTCGTTAAGCTTTGAAACTTTTACAACCACCTCGGCGGGCTGCTTGTGCAATTAAACCTTTCGGTGCCGGCTGTCTCTGGTAGCGGAACATTTTTACGTACTGCTTTTAGCAGCTCACTCATTATATTGGTATCAAAACTCCTGTCAAGAAATTACACGGAAGATATAGCTTTGACGTGGGATGCATGCAAATCTGATGCCTACCCTTCTTGGTATTTACACCTTAACCCGACGTTTGTCCTCCTTGGTCGGCGTTCTGGTTTCCTTGGTCACCTGAAGCCGCGGATGTATTGCTGTCGGTTGAGACAGCAGCTTCCCCGTTTAGGGTGCTTACCGATGCTGCGGGGTTCCCGTCAACATAGGTCACGGTAATCTTGTCACCAACCTTATACGAACAAATCTTTATGAAACCCGGCAGAGCAAAGTCATAAATTCTGCTATCGCCCTCAAGGGTAACGTAGTAGTGCGTATTACCATCGATGACCGCCTGTGCCATCGTGCGAATCTTCCCCGACGCTTCATTTTCACCGAGAGAAATATCATTGCTTGATATAACGCCGTTTGTTGCAAGTAAGGCCTCGTAGGATTTCTGCGTATCCGCCACGGTATCTCCCACGGCAACGTTTTGGTAGCGCTGAATATCAATCATGGCAAATTTCTTGACGAGCCCTGCATCATCTTTGAGTGCCATAAAATAGGTCGGTTGATTCGCTACGTTAATAAGCAGCGGGAAGGTTGCCGTATAGCGAAGGTTTTGCACCTGGCCTTCCGCGGACTGCATGGCACTTTCTTCGGTAGCGCCTGCAACCGGATAGTAGTGCGATTCCGCCGTACGCTGGTTTACAAGTACAAAGCCAACGATTGAGTTATCGGCTGTCGCAGAGGTAACACCGGTATAGACCCAAACGTCATCATCCTTGGCGATATAGTTATAGCCCAAAGAACCGTTCGTCCCTGGCGTGGTCTGAACGACGCCACTTTGACCTAACCATGAATTCAACCAACCGTTCTTATACCTACCACTCCAGTTGTACTGTTGAATGAGAAGGTCAGATGGGTAGGCGCGGTCAACCCATTGAGGAACATCATGAATATCTAAGTCCTGGCACTCACCTGTCGTTGCATTGCACATCACCACACGCTGAATGGTTGTGCCACCGAACAGACCGATGGTGCGGTCTTGAACCGGGCAAATCCACCAAGGATTGCCTTCTTCGTCAATTTCAAACGAAAACTCATCAAACATGTAGAACGGATATTTCAGCTGAACATAGCGCTGGATATTGCGCTCGAGTGGTTCGGATTCGCTGAAATACATCGGGTGGTCGCCAAGACGTACCACCTCTGCGTCCTGGGTCGTCATATTAACCAAGGCATAGGCAGGAAGCCCCGTATCCCTGTTAATCCACCACTTAAAGAGGTCGGCATAGCCAAGTGGACTGACACGGACCGGCTTTCCCTGGTAGTTAATCTGACTGTACAAACTTGAAATTTCAAACTGGCTTACGTATTCAGGAATTGACCCCATTTCGCGATTGCCCAACAACTCAGCAGAGTCATGGTCAATAACCGGAATCTGGTTATAGTCAACCTCGGGAATATCTGAAGCAAAATCAAGCTCGGTCGTCTGAAGGATGTTCGCATACTTTTCAGCATTACCAGGAAAGAAAGAATACGACATTACAACGCCGACTAAAAAGAGGAGAAAAACGCCGAGCGGAATCCAAGAGAAGTGCTTATAGCGCTTCGATTTCTCGGCATCGGGGTCAATTTTGCTGGTTCCTGTTTCAAAATTCCGTGAACGATTTCTGAACAGCAGAAAAGTCGGCAGCAAAATAACGATGATGATAAAGGTCCAAGTTTCAGAACTATGGATATTGATAGGCGGATGGAACCACCAGTACAGCGCAAGCACAATGAGCACGACCAAGATTATGGTGATAATCTTGCGCTTCTTCGTCATAGGGGCGCCCTTGGAAAACAATTCATCAAGGTCAAAGTGAGGACCCTTACCCCCAGAATGCCCCGAACCGCCACCGCTGCGCGGTACGCGGTAATCTTCTTCCTTGCGTTGTGAGTCAGAGTCAAAGCCCTGAGACTCATAACGCGAACCACCGGAGAAATCGCCTCCGCCGGTGCCAGAAAACTGGTCACCAATATCCATCCCGGTTTTCTTCAGCGCTTCAAGTAAAGCGTCCAAGTTGGAGGATTTTTTCACAATCAGCCTTTCTCGTTATGAACTAAAGAAGGTTGCGCAAAACATACTGGAGGATTCCTCCGTTTTGATAGTACGCACCCTCAGTCGGTGTATCAATGCGTACCTGAACCGTAAATGTTACCTGAGACCCAGAAGGTTTCGTCGCAATAACATCCACCATCTGAGGACCTTCGGTTTCAAAACTGAGGTCCACCTTACCAATCGAATACACCTCAGACCCGTCAAGACCTAAGGTCTGGGCACTCTCACCCTCCTTAAACTGGAGCGGTAAAATTCCCATGCCAATTAAATTCGAACGGTGAATACGCTCGAAACTCTGGGCAAACACGGCGCGAACTCCTAAGAGCATCGGTCCTTTAGCTGCCCAGTCACGCGATGAGCCACTCCCGTACATCTTTCCCGCTACAACAACAAGCGGGATTTCTGCATCCGCATAATCCATAGCCGCATCAAAGATTGGACGTATGCTGCCCTCCTTAAAATCGTAAGTCCATCCACCTTTCTTACCATCGGCAAGCATATTGGTCAGCTTTACGTTTCCGAACGTGCCGCGCATCATCACTTCATGATTGCCACGGCGCGACCCATAGGTGTTGAAATACTCAGGCTCAACTCCATGGCCTTTAAGATAGTTGGCAGCAGGAGATTCTGGTGCAATAGAGCCAGCCGGAGAGATGTGGTCGGTAGTGATAAAGTCACCGAGTAATGCGAGCACACGAGCTTGTTCAATAGGTGCTGGTACGCAAACTTCTTTCTCCATTCCATCAAAATAAGGAGCACGACGAACGTAGGTCGAATCTTCATCCCAAGCGAACAGATCACTGGAACTAGCATCAAGCGACTTCCAGTCCTCATCTCCGTCGAAAAGCCCTGCTAGACCTTCGCTGTAAAGCGATGAATCAACACAGGATTCCATAAGGGCAGATACCTCTTTGTCCTCAGGCCAGATATCTGCCAGATAAACAGGACGACCATCTTTGTCGGTACCAAGCGCCTCATGCATGATATCGATATCCACGGTTCCGGCGAGCGCATAGGCTAAAACCATCGCCGGCGTCATAAGGTAGTTCTGCGAAACGTCAGGAGAAATTCTGCCTTCGAAGTTTCGGTTGCCGGAAAGCACACTTGCCAGTTCAACCTCACCGGCAATATCGTGCATTTCTTGACAGAGAGGACCGGAATTACCGATGCAACTCATGCAGCCGAAACCGCAGGTATAAAACCCAATTGCATCGAGAGCGGAGCTAAGACCTGCTCGTTCAAGCAAGAGTTCTGTGGCGTAACTACCAGGAGCCATAATACATTTAACCCCTGGTTTTGGCTTCATGCCTAAAGCGTGAGCCTTCTTGGCAACAAGACCGCAGGCAAGCATCATGCGAGGATCCGTTGCAGTTGTGCAGCTTGTCACGGCGGCGATAGCAATAGCACCGTGTCCAAGCTCAAAATCTTGCCCGTCAATTGAAAGATGAACCTGCTTTGATTTGTCGAGCTTGCGCATAGATGCAATTTCTTCGACGCGCATCCTGCTTTCTGCAAGACTAATTCGGTCATGGGGGCGCGATGGACCAGCCATCGACCTTTCAACTTCCCCGAGATCCAAATCGATGATTTCAGCATAGTTGCGTTCTCTGCCGTCATTCCAAAAACCCTGGTCTTTGGCATATGCTTCAACAAGTTTAATCTGATCTTCATCGCGGTTCGTAAGCCGCAGATACTGAAGTGTTTGTGAATCCACCGGGAATAGCGTACAGGTTGACCCATATTCAGGCGTCATATTGGAAATACAGGCGCGTTGCGTTGCGTTCAGGTAGTTAAGGCCTTCACCGAAGCACTCGACAAAGCAACCGACAACGCCCTTTTCACGCAAAAGTTCTGCGAAGCGCAGAGACACGTCCATAGCAGCAACGCCTTCAGAGAGCTTGCCATGAACCCTGACACCGACCACCTTGGGTACCAAGGTAGTAATGGGCTGACCCAGCGCTGCAGCCTCAGCTTCGATACCGCCAACACCCCAACCTAAAACACCAATGCCGTTTGCTGTTGGGGTATGGCTATCTGTACCAACAAGGGTGTCAAAGTAAGCGAGGGGCAAATCTTGTGATGCAGGTTTTGCAGTGGCTACAACTTGCGCAAAGCTTTCTACATTGAGCTGGTGGCAGATACCTGCTCCTGGAGGAACGATACGTACGTTTTCAAAAGAAGACTGCGCCCATTTCAAGAACTTATAGCGTTCTTTATTGCGAATAAACTCCATAGCCATGTTTTGCTTCATGGCCGCTGCGCATCCGGCAGAATCAGCAATAACCGAATGGTCAATGACTAAATCACAGGGAATCTGTGGGTTTATCTTTGCCGGATCTCCTCCGAGATTGGCGCATGCCTCGCGCATGACTGCAAAGTCAACGAAAACTGGCACCCCCGTGAAGTCTTGAAAGAGTACCCGTGCAGGCATGAACTCAACTTCTTCGCCAACTTCTCCACGTCTCCCTGCTTCTACGATACGATGAGCAAGTTCAAGAGCAGTTTCATCGTTCGGAGAGTTCCTCAAAACGTTTTCCAGCAACACGGTGAGAGAATACGGCAGATTCTCAGTGCCTTGAATCTGGTTTACCGGATAGTAGGCATACTGCCTATCACCGACAGATAGGTGACGAAGAAACTTTGAAGATGAGCGCATACCAACCCCTCTCAGATTTTGTTAGACCTCCGCTATCATACAACAGTGTGCATGTGAGGACAGGTGCGCAATTAAGCGCAATGAAGACGAGGTGGTTTTCTCTCGTCTTGGAACCTAGCTTACATTCTCGATAATCTGGTTCGCACGATGTTTAAGGGCACCGTGACCGTTTTGAGCATCAAAGGCCATCCTGTTGGCAAGCTCCGATTTTACTTGGTCGGTTAGCTTTCCTTTCGAAAACTCGAGCAAGGCAACGAGCATGTCAGAAAACTCGATGTCGCCGTGATAGCACTGAATTCCCTCGTCGATAAGCGGCCAGGTCTTTTCGCTTCTTGCCTCTGTCGTAGCCCCCAGCTTGCAGAGAAAACGCATAGCAGACAGACGCACCGGGCCACTCTCTTCATCGAAAAGTGCTGTCTCTGCCCCATCGATTGCTTTATCACACAGGCGTGAGTTGACATCAACAAGCAAGGTGAGAGCATCGAGACATTCCCACCTCGTCTGAGCTTCCGGGCGGTTGAGAGCATCAGTTAACTCTTTGGAGTAAGGTTCGAGGACACTTGCATCTTCTTGGGCGACAAGGCTGATGATGGAAGCAGCATTCTGGCGACCACGGCGGCTACCGGTGGCGAGCATTTCAATAAGTTCGGCAAGTTTATCAGGATTATTAAGCGCTTCCTGCGCCACCAATTTGTAATCAACTGCCCCTGTGCTCACCGTATGCCTCCCATCTTTCCAAGCCTTTATGCATATGCTCTAGGATTTCTTTCAGGCCGTAAATTCAGGCATAAAGCTTGGAAGCTACTGCATTTAATCGCATTTTCCCTCGAGTATATTATAGCCCCGCTAGCGTGGTCTCTTATGGCACAATACGCACTTTATTCACAATAGGTCCACGGGCCCGACCGTCTTATTACCATTTTTTGATACAAGGCATAAGAATTGCCTGGAAACTTGCGCTCGAAAACTTGTGCTTAGCGCAGCGCTGCTCTCTGAAAATTAGGATTGGCTGTCCTCAGTACGGCTCTCGTCGATAGCAGAATCTGTTTCTTTTTCCGATACTGCATCAGATTCCGTTTCTGGCTTCTCAAAAGGTTTGTGGTCTGACGTATCAGCGGGTAGATTGTCTGGGCTGTCCTCTGACTTTTCTTCGTCTTGGTTTGCCACAGGCTTCGGCTTGCGCAAGGTGTCAACAAGGGCCATTAATAAAATTATGACCACAACTACCGTTACCGCAATAATGCGCCCAGACATAGTGTTAATCCAGAAAAAGGCATAGCCAAGATAAGGTATGGAAACAACGACCTTACCAACTACGTTAGCCCAAAGTGTTGGCTGGTCATTTACATTATTCGCGTCTCCGCGCGTAGTGACAGTTCCCTCATCGATATTAATATCAACGATGCGGTGCGTGGCAACGTCAAGGTTCTCATTCAAAACAAAGGTAACGACATCGCCTTCTTTAGCATCTTCTATTTCACAGGGAACATCAATGACAAGCGAGCCAACCGGAATATTAGGAGTCATCGAGCCTGAGACAACGGCGAATGCCCGCACTCCCAGAAAATGTCCCGCAATGACCGCGATAAAAGAATAGTAAGAACTGCCGTTACGATGCGAGAAACAATGCCTCGCGCAGCTTTCTTCTTACTCCGACTGTGTTGGCCTTTAGACACCTACATTGCTCCTCAAATTAAAAAGTGCCCTGCGCGAGCGCGGCGCCCTATCCTCCCACAGCCTAGCGCTGTAGTACTTTCGGCGATGATGGGCTTAACTACCGAGTTCGGAACGGGATCGGGTGATCCCCATCTCCATGGCCACGC
>JBMNSK010000023.1:0-20878 GCA_050945155.1 Eggerthellaceae bacterium
ACCAGAGTTCTAAGCACATAAAAGATAGTCCATATGCGAACCACCGTGGCCGCCACCACGGTGGTTCTTTTTTGGTCAAAATAAGGAGTGAAAAAGAATTGCTCGCGTGCCTGAAGCACGAAATAAGGCGATATGAAATAATGGCAAGAGACTTTCATTAATCAGTACAAGGCTCGTTATTGATAGGAGCACCATGGCCTCATACATCATCCGAGAAATCAAGAAGGAAGATGACCGGGATGTTGAAGACATTATTCGCAACTGTCTCATTGAGGTAGGTGGCGCAAAACCTGGAATGGCCTGGGAAGATGACCTGAGCAGCTTTTCAACCCTGTATGGGAACAAACCGGGTTACCACTACTGGGTTGCTGAAGACGAAAACGGTTCCATCGTCGGAGGAGCCGGTATTGCCCCTCTGCGTGATGCAGAGGGAGTCTGCGAACTCCAGCGCATGTACTTCAGCCCCCTTGCTCGCGGAACCGGCGTGGCTCATAAGATGCTCGAAACGGTACTAACCTATGCGCGTGAGTTTTATGATCAGTGCTATCTAGAAACCATTGAATCTATGGTGGCGGCGCAGAAGATGTATACACACTACGGATTCCGCAAAATTGATAAGCCACTTGGAAACACCGGCCACTACAGCTGCAATCTGTTCTTCGTTAAAGACCTGAAATAAGTACAGGAAAACGTATTGGTGCCGTGCAGAAGCGAATGAGCTTTTGGTGGTTCCTAAGTTTCTTTATCCTTAGGCGCGCTTATCAATACGACGCGCGATATAAGATCCTAAGCTCTGGAACACGGTAACGATAACGATACAGAGAATGACCGACGCAATCATAACGTCAGTTTCATAGCGCTGATAACCGTAACGAATAGCGATGTCGCCAAGACCGCCAGCACCGACGGTACCAGCCATAGCGGAGTAGCCGAACAAGGTTACAAAGGTAATGGCTAAACCGCGGATGAGGGATGGCATGCTTTCACGCAGGTACACCTTCACCACAATCTGCCAAATACTCGCTCCGAAGCTTTGTGCAGCCTCAATAAGGCCGGAATCGACCTCAGCCAAGCTCTGCTCAACCATGCGAGCAGCAAACGGAGCGGCAGTTACCGTCAGAGGCACCACAGCACCCGGAACACCAAGGGAGGTACCAACAACAAAACGGGTAAACGGAATGATGGCTACCAAAAGAATTACAAACGGAATGGAACGTCCGATATTTACAATCCATCCGAGCACCGTATTCAGCGTGCGACGAGGTCTCAGTCCATCGGGAGCTGACGTAATAAGCAGTACACCAATGGGCACACCGATGATGTAGGCAAAAAAGGTAGCGGAAATGGTCATAACGATAGTATCCCAAGTTCCTTGGGCCAAGAGTTGACCGTAGGTGTCAAAGAAAACCTGAAGTCCTTCCATCTCTTAGCTCCCTCTAAACCTGAGAACCGCGGACACGCGCGGCAATGCGGTCCTCGGCATAATCGGTGTTGTCGAAAGTTTCACGCACTTCTTCCCATGATGCGTCACGCAGCTCAGTGTTAAGGCTAAAGTCAAGCAGTTCTTTCATCATCTTGCTCTGAGGGTTGTTCATAACTTCCTCAGTAGAACCCTGCTCAACAATGCGGCCATCATCGATAACAGCCACCTTATTGCAGATGGACCGCGTAACCGCAAGCTGGTGTGTAATAACAACAAGGGTTACTCCCAGCTCTTTGTTGATGTGACGAAGCAGCGAGAGAATGGAGGCTGTGGTGCGTGAGTCAAGTGCACTTGTTGCCTCATCGCAAAGCATTACTTTCGGGTTATTGGCAAGTGCACGGGCAATAGCCACGCGCTGCTGTTGACCACCGGAAAGCTGGCTAGGATACCGACCCGAAAGATCGTCTAAATTAACCAATTCCAAAAGCTCATGAGCACGGGCTTCACGAGACTCTTTTGATTCGTGACGCAGCTCGAGCGGAAACGTAACATTCTGCAACACACTGCGCTGAGCGAAAAGCGAGAAGTTCTGGAAAATCATGCCCATGCCTTCGCGCAGTTTGAGAAGGTCTTTGCCGGTAAACTTTGTAATATCCTGCCCGTCGAGGAGAATCTCTCCTGATGTGGGGCGCTCAAGAAGATTCAAGCAGCGTACAAACGTGGACTTACCCGCACCCGACACGCCAAGGATGCCAAAGATATCACCATCCTCGATGGTGAGGTTCACATCCTTAAGCGCCTCGTGAGCACTAATCTTCCCGCTCGCGGGGTAGGTCTTGTATAAATGCTTTACTTCAATCATGTCTTCAGGATGAAATAGGACCTTCTCTGGCACAAATCCGGCGTTCTATTAAATCACGTTGAGCGCCCCAGGACAAGCATTTTGTGGCAAGAAGCCATTTCGTTCAGCCCAAGGGAGGCTAGGTTAAAAAACAGCAATCTTTAGGACAGACAATCAGCTGATTCCTGGCTTTCTTCCGCCTTAAGTATTTTCTCCATCTTTGAACGTCTAAAGCCTGCAAAAATCGAACCAGCAATATTGTGCCAAACGCTAAAGATTGCACCTGGCAATGTCGCTAACGGATTCGCCGCAAAATTAGCCGTAGCCAAAGCAACGGAAAGGCCGCTGTTTTGCATACCAACCTCAATGGCGATGGCGGTGGTGTCAGCGTATGAGGTATGCGTGATGCGAGCAAGTCCCCAACCTAAGCCCATGCCGATACCGTTGTGAAGTATTACGACAGCCAAAACCAAGAGGCCACTTTCCAAAATCTTTGATTGATTCGTCGCTACGATGCCCGCCACAATCATCACGATGGCAACAACCGAAATAAGCGGCAGCACATCTGTAGCACGTTCCACCGCATTATTGGCGATAGCACGAATAAATATACCTAAGAGCACGGGGACCAAAACCACCTCAACCACGGATAAGACCATGGCCCAGAATGATACTTCGACCCAAGCACCAGCAAGCCAGTACACAAGAGCTGGCGTTACCAACGGAGCAATCAAGGTAGAAACAATGGTCATGCCAACAGAAAGCGGTACGTTACCCTTGGCAATATAGGTGATAACATTGCTTGCCGTGCCGCCGGGACAACAACCAACCAATATCACTCCCAAGGCAATATCAGTCGGAAGGTTCATAACCGTTGCGAGTGCCCATGCCGCAAGTGGCATAACCGTATACTGAGCTAAACATCCCAGGAAAACTTTTTTTGGATGAACAAGAACTTCTTTAAAATCTTCTGCGCGAATAGTAAGACCCATACCAAACATTACGATGCCCAGAAAAATAGTGGTGTACTGAGTGGTCCAGGCAAAGATTGTCGGTTGAAAAAAGGCCCAAATAGTAACCAGAATTAAAAAAACAGCAATGTAACGAGACGCTATTGAACTTATCTTGCCCAAGGTATGCATTTTTTCCTCCCTATCACTTCTACCCTTGGTCGATTTCGTATGAGAAGTTATCAATAAGTCGCGTCTTGCCGATGAATACAGCAAGTGCCACCAAAACATCCCTATCGACGCGTTCTACCGGTTGCATGTCGAGTGCATCGACTACTTCTAGGTAGTCGATTCGAGCTAGCTCCTCTGCGTCTAGCACCGCACGCATGGGGGCTAGGAGGTCATCCCTCGAAATACCATCGTGAATGACTTCCTTGCCTTTCTCGAGCGCATGGTACAGACACGGGGCTGCCTTTCGCTCTTCGGGACTTAGGTAAGCATTGCGTGAAGATTTGGCGAGGCCATCTGCTTCACGCACGGTAGGACATCCTATGACTTCGATATTGAAGTTTAGGTCCTTAACCATTTTCTTAATAATAGCGAGCTGTTGCGCATCTTTTTGACCAAAGTAAGCACGGTCAGGCATGACGATGTTGAAAAACTTCGACACGACCGTGCACACCCCTCTGAAATGAATGGGGCGGCTTACGCCACAGAGCGTCGAAGAAAGCTTATTGATGCTGACAAAGGTTTCCTGGTCATCGTACATTTCTTCAACGGACGGATGAAAAACAAGGTCGGCACCTTCAGCCTCGGCAACGCCCAAGTCGTGGTCAATGTCGCGCGGGTAGTCCGCTAAATCCTCATTTGGTCCGAACTGCGTAGGATTAACGAAAACTGTAACAACAACCTTATCGTTTTCTTTCCGACAGTATCGGATTAGACTTGCATGTCCTTCATGAAGATAGCCCATGGTGGTAACAAGGCCTACTGAAGCGCCTTCCTTGCGCCATGCGGCCACCTGATTGCGTACTTCACTGATTGTTTCGACAACCTTCATGACATGCCTTTCTTACGTGGGGATTGGACTACCACTATACACAACCCTTGCGCAAGGCATCCTATCATTTTGCCAGCGGGGCTTTTGGCGTTCAGCCGGTAAGATTATTGTGATTTACCTGTATATAGTCGGTAGTATCTACCCTTTTGTTGAATAAGCTCGTCATGTGTTCCGCGTTCGATAATGCGTCCATGGTCAACGACCATGATACAGTTGGCGTTATAAACCGTTGAGAGCCTATGGGCAATAACGAAGGTGGTACGGTCGGCCATAAGTGCATCCATGCCTTGCTGGACCAGAGCTTCAGTACGCGTATCAATAGAAGAAGTTGCTTCATCAAGAATGAGGGCCGGCGGATTCGCCACACCAGCACGAGCAATAGCAAGAAGCTGCCGTTGTCCTTGGGAGAGGTTTGACCCATCACCGGTAAGAATAGTGTCATAACCATTTGGGAGACGGCGAATAAAGCCATCCGCGTTGGCAAGTTTTGCGGCTTCTATACATTCCTCATCGGTCGCATCAAGTCGTCCATAGCGGATATTGTCCATAACCGTGCCGGTAAAGAGGTGGGTGTCCTGTAGCACCATACCAAGGCTGCGTCGCAAATCCGCCTTACGAATCTTTCGAACATCAATACCGTCGTAGGTAATGCTTCCCTCTTGGACATCATAGAAGCGATTAATGAGGTTTGTGATAGTGGTTTTGCCTGCTCCCGTTGCTCCAACGAATGCAATCTTTTGACCGGGTTTCGCAAAAAGACTCACATCATGTAAGACTATTTTGTCATCGGTATAACCGAAGGTGACATCATGGAGTTCGACAGCTCCGCGAAGACGACGCAAATCAAAACTCCCATCTTCGTTCTCGTGCTTCCATGCCCAGGCGCCGGTACGCTCGTCACAAACTTCAAGGTTGTCATCTGGCATTTCTTTTACGCGAACAAGGCGGACATCACCCTCATCGACTTCAGGTGCCTCGTCCATAAGTTTAAAAACACGTTCTGCGCCAGCAGCAGCCATAACGATATTGTTAATCTGAACACTTACCTGACTTACCGGTTGTGTGAAGCTTCGGTTAAGAGCAAGAAATGCCACGAGTGTTCCAAGGGTTAACCCGGTAATGCCACTTATCGCGACAAGAGATCCAACTATGGCGCAAAGCACGTAACTTAAGTTTCCGATATTTGCATTCACGGGCATCAAGATATTGCCAATCGAGTTCGCCCGGCACGCGCTCTCGCGCAAGCTCTCATTGATGACACGGAAGTCTTCGATATTGGCCTTTTCGTGGCAGAAAACCTTTACTACTTTTTGGCCCTTAATCATTTCTTCGATAAACCCGTTTACTTCACCGAGATCAGCCTGCTGGTCAACAAAGTAACCGCCGGCCTTACCCCCAAGTTTCGCGGTCGTGAAAAGCATCACACCGACCATAAAGGTGGCAAGGATGGTAAGCGGGATATCTAAGATGCACATGGCAGTAAAGGTCAAAACAATAGAAATGAGTGCGTTAAATGTTTGTGGCAGCGCCTGGCTAATAAGCTGGCGCAGCGTGTCAATGTCGTTGGTGTACACCGACATAACATCGCCATGTGAATGCGTATCAAAAAACTTCAGCGGCAAACTTTCCATCTTGTCAAAAACTTCAATACGCAAACGGCGAAGCGTGCCTTGACTGATATTGACCATAATGCGGTTAAAGCCATATGCGCATAAGATACCGAACGCCAAGAATATGCTTAAGTTTTGAAGTGCTTGCGCAAGGGGGCCAAAGTCAGGGTTTTCCTGACCCAAGATGGGCAAGATATAACTGTCAATCAAGGTCTGAAGGAAAAGCACTGCCTGTACAATGGCAAGCGCCTGGACAACGATACAAATAAGAACAACAAGAAGTGAAAACTTATAGTTCTTAAAGATCATCTTCAAGATACGTTTAATAGTTTTGCCCTGTTCAGACATGGAAAACTTCGCCCGACCCCGCATGCCCCCATGGGGACCACGACTAGGACCGCTCTGGGCGGGTTTATACCGTCTTTTCCGTTGCGAAGCTTCTTGTTGTTGAGGTGAAGCATTCTTTTTAGTGCGTTGATTCAAGCCTCTCGCCTCCTTCCGTAGTCGTCGGAAGGGGTTCTTCAAATGAACCGCCAGGAAGAGGTTGGTCGAAGTCGGCAACATTGTCCCTGGTTTGAACCTCATAAATTTCGCGGTAAATATCATTGGTCTTAAGAAGGTTTTCGTGTGTATCGAATCCCTGCATGCGACCATTGTGCAAAACAATAATGCGGTCTGCATCAGCAACGCTTGCAACACGCTGGGCAATAATAATCTTGGTGGTCTCTGGAATAGCGTTTCTGAGAGCTTTCCGAATATGGGCATCAGTCGTCGTGTCGACCGCGCTCGTTGAGTCATCCAGAATCAATACCTTAGGCTTTTTGAGCAGCGCTCGTGCAATGCAAAGACGTTGGCGCTGTCCGCCGGAAACATTTGATCCGCCCTGTTCAATCCATGTTTCATATCCTTGCGGGAATCGCTCAATAAACTCATGCGCACAGGCCATTTCACAAGCTTTACGGCATTCTTCCTCACTTGCCTCCGGATTGCCCCACCGCAGGTTTTCTAAAATGGTGCCCGAAAAGAGCACGCTGTTTTGGAGAACAACCGCAACTTGGTCGCGAAGAACTTCGGTATCGTAGTCACGGACGTTATTGCCACCGACACGAATCTCGCCCGTGTTCACATCGTAGAGCCTGCTAATAAGGCTCACGAGTGTTGACTTACCGCTTCCGGTCGCGCCGATGATACCTATGGTTTCTCCGGAACGAATATGCAGGTTGATGTTATAGAGCGTGTCTTCGTTAGCATCTTCTCGGTACCGGAAACAGACATGGTTGAAATCAATGCTTCCATCAGGAACTTCAGTCAACGGCTCTTCGGGTTCTGCGATGGTAGGTTCTTCGTTCAGCACTTCAGCAATACGGTCAGCCGAAGCAACGCTCATGCTGATCATGACAAAGACCATGCTTAACATCATGAGGCTCATCGTAATAGACATGACATAGGTGAAAAACGAAGTAAGAGCACCAGTAGTTAATTCACCAATGACAATAAACTGAGCGCCAAACCATGAAAGCGCGATGATGCATCCGAAGATAACAAACATCATGACCGGAGAGTTTAAGGCTAAAAGACCTTCAGCTTTCACAAAGAGTTTATACAAGTTTGTGGCCGCCTTATTAAACTTCGCTCGTTCATATGATTCACGAACAAAAGATTTCACCACACGAATGGCTGTAATGTTTTCCTGAGTGCTCGCGTTTAGCTCATCATATTTATTGAACACTTCTCTAAAGAGCCCCGAAACACGACCAATGATGAGAGACAAAGCAAGGGCAAGAACAAGAATGGCAACCAAAAAGACCATGCTGAGGCGAACGCTGAGATAAAAGCACATCACCATCGAGATGATAATCATGAGTGGAGCTCGTACAGCAATACGAATGAGCATCATGTAGGCATTCTGTAAGTTCGTAATGTCCACGGTCATGCGTGTGACCAGGCCACCCGTACTGAATTTATCGATATTTGAGAATGAAAAGGTTTGAACTTTTTCAAAGAGTGCCAATCGTAGGTTCGCACCAAACCCCGTTGCGGCAATTGCGCAAAAACGTCCCGCCAGAACGCCACTTAACAAGCTCAACATTGCCGCAACTACCATGAGAAAGCCGAAAAAATAAACCGCATTCATATCGCCGACTTGAATGCCGCGGTCAATGATAAGCGCCATGATGAATGGCATTAATACTTCCATCACGACTTCAAGGGCAGTGAAAAAAGGGGCAAGTAAACTCGCCTTTTTATATTCGCCTATGTGATTAAAGAGCGTACGGACGGTATCCATGAAACCCTTTCAACCCTGTACCCTGTTTACAGCAATAAGTAATCTATGCTGAGATGTGCGCTGTCGTATTTCATATTGCTCATGCAAACGTCTTCTTACTATAAGAATAAAGTTTTATGCTAAACGGAGGCACTGAGGCAAGTAGAAAGTAAACAAGATGAAAGAAATGCCACATTTTCGCAAAGCCAACCTCGCTGATTATGACCGTGTTATGGCTCTGTTCGACAATGTTACCGATGCCATGCAGGGCCAGAAATTTAGCCCCCGATGGAAAAAAGGGGTCTATCCTGAGCCGGACGTTGTGCGCGACCAGATAGCAAAAGGTAACTTATACGTCGGTGTTCTCGATAATCTTTTCGTCTCCACCTTTACTTTGAACCACGAGCCAACAGATGGCTATGACCAAGTAGCTTGGCCTACGGAAGCCTCTCCCGATAAGGTTGCTATTATCCACCTTGTTGCTGTTCGCGGTGAGTGCCAGCACCGAGGCTATGCGCTCCAAGCCGTACAAGAAGCTCTACACATTGCGCGTGATGCGGGTAATCAGGTTATGCGTCTTGACGTTTGCGAATACAACGCACCTATCACTAAGCTCTACGAGCTTGCGGGTTTTTACTACGTCGACACCATCCCTCTCTTCTACACCGCAACCGGAACCTGCGGCTACCTCATGTACGAGTGCAAGCTCTAGAGCGCTTAATAGTTCTTATTTTGTGAGCAGTTATCAGATTTCCCAAGACCGCTCGAAAAGGTCTTGGCGCTTCGTTATGATTGACTCTTTGATGAAACATCTAGGTGAAGCCGTACCGTATCACCTGAAAAAATATGAAGGGAGCCCGTCCTCTATGGCCAACAAGACCAAGAAAGACACTCAGAAACCACGCTACTATTCAAACCGCGAACAGAGAAAGAGCGACGAGCTTATTACCAAGCGCGAATTCCTCGAGCGCAGGAAACGTAACCGCAAACGCCGCGGTATCGTCATGCTTGTTCTTTTGATTGTTCTTACCATCGTCGGAGCTGTTTGGTTCCAGACCACCCAGCACCACGACCGCGTAGCAGTGAATTTCAATCTGGATGTCCCCTCATACAACGCCACCACTGATACAGAAATTCCCTTCCATATTGAAGGCACCAACGTAATTGGCGACAATGTAGCGCAAAACTTCTACCTCACCACTGATGAGACTGAAGTGAAGCTTCTCGAAGGCGAATACACCATCACTGCTATTGGCTCACCAATTACTCAGTCGGGTACCCTGTATACGTACCCCACAAAGCAGTACAAAATTTCTATTAATGACAAAGGCGAAATCAGCGGCGATGAGCTTTCCTTTACCTACACACCTATTGACGCGAAGAAGGTAAGCGACGAGCAAATTCAGGCAGCCTACCAGTGGCTCATCGACAGCGGCTTAGATGAAGAAAAGGCGCAAGAATACCGACAGGCGGCTATTAACGCGCGTAAATAAGTCTTTTACCTTAGTCGATTATCGAGCCATCTTAAGCGGAGGCTGGTCTTGTAAGTCACGCACCGCTTCTACCGCAACTGGTATCGGTGTGATGTCTAAGACCTGATCGCCGGCAACATAGCCGCTCATATCGAAACCAGCAGGGTGAACTTCCTCATATACTTTGCGAACGTTTGAAGGATTGACGCCCCCTGCCAAAATATAAGGACGTGTCATCTTCTTGAGCAGTTCAGTTTCAATCATGCGTTTGCCATGCTCAGTCGGTCGTGTATCCAAGAGCACAAGGTCCGCAGACGAAGCGCAAGCCGCCTCAATATCAGACTCGCCTTCGACATGAAATGCCTTGATGATAGGAATATTCGTTAAATGACGCAGTGACGCAATATAAGCCTCATCTTCATTGCCATAGAGTTGAATAGCGTCAATAGTATGCTGTTGAGCAATCCGAGCAACTGCAGACAGCTTCGCATCTCCAAACACTCCAACAATCATCACGTCTGAGTTCAAAGCTTCAGACAGATGCATCATCTGCATATTTGATAATTTTTGTGGGTGTTGCGCGACATTGATAATGAATCCGCAAAAATCAGGGTGATATTTATTAACCGCTCTAATGTCGTCGTCGGTAAACATGCCGCACACCTTGATGAGCGGGCGGTCTTCATTTAACAATTCGCGCAAACGATGTTTTGTTTTCCCAATTCCTCTGCGCAATATACTCACCTCATGAACTGAGATTCTTGCAGGTCATACTTACAATTGTAGCTAGTGAAATATTTCAGCATAGGCAAGAAATCTACAGTCTTTCATCCACAAATAAAAGGTTTGACATATCAGTTGAGGTTATTAAAGCAGGCAACGAGGTCATAGCCTGCCGCAGCTCCGAGCACTTCCAAAAATTCACGGAAATGCTCCGGGTAGGGGTAGATACCGTAATGACTCTCTAGAGACCCGTCCTCATAGGTAAGGTCAAGACCCCAAGGCTGAGTATCCTCTTGTATATTTTCGGGATCGCCGTAGTCGCTCTCCCAATCGAAAACGCCAAGTAATCTTAAGTCCCCCAAGAGCTTGTCGCCTTCTTGAGCACTAAGCGATTTTTCCTTAATACGCTCTATATGACGGTTCTTACCGTCAGGAAGAGTTTCCTCTTCGAAGAAACTCGTAGAGAGAGAATAGTCACCGCCCTCATTACAAACGAGCGTTACATTCACATCCGTGAAGAAGCTCATCATCACCCCGGTGCCAAACTCTAATCTCATAAGCTTCTTTAGTTTTGCCATACGCCCCTTCCTAAACCTTGACAAATAAAAACCCAAGCTCCTCTGGTTTTTACCTGTCTTCTCTATGCAACTTTATACTGAGCAAGTTTGTAGACAGAGACCGCATCTCCGTCCTCTAAAACGAGCTCTATCTTATGATCGCCCTTATCAAGGGCGCTTCCGCTCAAACTGATAGTGTCTTGCGTCATCTCGCCGCCAACTTCTATTTCACCAGCTGAATAGCCGTCAATATAGAGGTGACAGGTGTTTGAATCCATGCCTTCAGTAACCACTTCAACATCAAGGCTGTCACCTTGTGGGGCAAGTGTCGGAACATGTCCTTCCTCGCTCGTTCCATCGTCGGTGAGGATGTACATGACGCCGAGACCGGTATCCTCATAGGAACTTCCGTCAAAAGTTTCCGTTGCACTTGACGTGGCGTCTGTTGACTCATCTTGGGATTCAGACTGGTTCGAACAACCAGCTAAAAGGCACACGAAAAGAAGAGCGCAAACCAATGCCAAAAACAAACGATTAAAACGTTGCAGAGAATGCATCATACATACCAGCTCTTCTCTTCCTACTTAGCTATCTATTATAGAGTAAAAACGCCCGAAAACCCCGAAGCAGCACAAACTAGGACAAAGTTTCAATGGTCTTTCTGTACTTCTCCGGACCAAGTTCATAGAGATCTTGTCCCTTTGAATCGACTGCCACGATGCACGGATAATCTTCGACAACCATGCGTCTTATTGCCTCAGGGCCTAAATCGTCATAGGCCACTACTGAAACGTCTTTTATGCGCGAGGCAATAAGAGCTGCGGCGCCGCCGACTGCAGCAAAATACACAGCTTGAGCGTCAACTATTGCCTGAATAACCTCTTTACTACGAGGGCCTTTTCCAATCATTCCTGCGAGCCCAAGTTCAAGCATGCGCGGAGTAAACGTATCCATACGCCCGGAAGTCGTCGGTCCACAAGAACCGATGATGCGCCCCGGAGGTGCCGGAGTCGGACCAGCGTAATAGACAATTTGATTGCGCCAGTCTACAGGCAGGTCTTCTCCTCTATCAAGAGCTTCAACCATACGCTTATGGGCAGCATCGCGTGCGGTATATATTGTTCCGGTGATAAGAACCTTATCGCCACAGTGCAAGTCTGCGATGGTTTCGCGGTTAAGCGGTGTTTGTATCTTTTTTACATTACTCATAAGCGCTCCTTAAAGCTGCGCTTCTGCATGACGGGCTGCATAGCAATTCAGCGTGACCGCCACAGGCAACATCGCGATATGAGTAGGATATGTTTCGATCTGCACTGCAAGTGCTGTGTTTAGACCACCGAAACCCTGAGGACCAATGCCGGTCTTATTAATTGCATGTAAAAGTTCCTCTTCGAGTTGCGCATAAGCTGGGTCAGCATGGTGAGACCCCGCTCGTCTGCGTAGGGCCTCTTTAGATAACTGAACTGCTTTGTCCGCATTCCCTCCAATGCCCACGCCGACAATCGTGGGAGGACAAGGATTGCCTCCTGCGGAAGCGACGGTGTGAATGATAAAGTCCTTCACTCCATCAATACCCTGAGCCGGCTTGAGCATGGCAAGCTTGGTCATATTCTCTGATCCGGCACCCTTCGGCATGACGGTGATGTGCAACCCATCACCCGGTACCATACGAAGATAGATAATCCCCGGACTGTTGTCTTTGGTGTTTTCTCGCCGAAACAGTGGGTCAGAGACGATGCTTTTTCTCAGATAACCTTCGGTATAGCCCTGAGCAATTCCTTGGTTAACTGCTTGCTCTAGGTCTCCGCCCGTAATATGTACCTCTTGCCCGAGTTCAAGAAAAACCAAAACGATGCCGGTGTCCTGACAAAGTGGCATCTTGTCTCGGTGAGCAATCTCGAGATTCTCACAGACCTCATCAAGCGCATAACGTCCAAATTCAGAAAC
Organism: Eggerthellaceae bacterium; assembly: GCA_050945155.1. Lineage (GTDB taxonomy): Bacteria > Actinomycetota > Coriobacteriia > Coriobacteriales > Eggerthellaceae > JBMNSK01. Next base: position 12,850 of record JBMNSK010000023.1, read on the forward strand.
CTCAGTTTGCTGAGCTTTATGAATGAGATTCGTAACTTCAGAAGGTAACGTGGACGCTGCCTCTTTGCAGAGACGCGCAACCGTTTGAGTAATATCTTGAACCGGAACTTCTCTCATATAGGCATTGTACCCCAAGGACCAAAGCGCACTGTCCGCAGACAGCCTGAGATTGAACCTTGGCAGATAAACCTCAAAGAAAAGGCCACGAGAACCAAACCCCCATTTCCCCCCATTTCTATTTGGTTCTCTCAGAATAAATATGACAGTTTCAACCTATACTTTTTTCGCCTCCATGTTCGATAATTGGTATTAAATTCATATCATTTTCACAATTCAAAAATTGATAAAAAATTAACGAAATCTGAGACTTCCCATACCACCTGGCTAAACACAATCAATAGGAGTTAGTTTTCCACTTAACCACAATATCTTGTGGATAATTTCTCTTGTTTTCAATGACAAAAGCGGTATTTTTATGACTGTAGAAAGGTGCAAGGACCTCCGAAGTGTCCTTGCTACAAGCCTAAATACAGGAAAAACGAAGCTTAATGGAACCGACGGTGTTTTAACACCCAGAACACAGATAAGAGGCTCAAGATGAAAATTATTAAGCGCAACGGCGCAGAAGTACCCTTCGATATCACGAAGATTTCCAATGCAATCAAAGCTGCTAACAATGAAGTCGATGGAGCAGACAAGCTCACCGACCGCCAGGTCGAATATGCTTCTCTCAACGTGCAGGACTCATGCCGTGACGCAGGCCACACAGTAACAGTTGAAGAAATTCAGGACATGGTCGAAGACGAGATCATGGCCCTCAATAAGTTTGAGGTCGCTCGTAAGTACATCATCTACCGCTATGTCCAAAGTCTTAAGCGCCAAAAGAACACCACCGACGACAAGATTCTGAGTCTTATCGAGTGCAATAACGAAGAGGTCAAGCAAGAAAATTCGAACAAGAACCCTACCGTAAATTCCGTGCAGCGTGACTATATGGCTGGTGAGGTTTCCAAGGATCTGGCTATGCGCATGCTGCTTCCAAAAGATGTGGTTGAGGCTCATAACGAAGGCATTATCCACTTCCATGACGCTGACTACTATGCACAGCACATGCACAACTGCGACTTAGTTAACCTCGAAGATATGCTGCAAAACGGTACGGTTATCTCGGGGACGCTTATTGAGAAGCCGCATAGTTTTTCAACGGCCTGCAATATTGCAACCCAGATCATTGCTCAAGTTGCTTCAAGTCAATACGGTGGTCAAAGCATCTCGCTTACCCACTTGGCACCTTTCGTAGACGTTAGTCGTAAAAAGATTAAGGAGAGCGCCCTGGCAGAAGCTGAAGCTCTCGGTGCTGAAATTGATGAGAAGAAAATTGACTATGTTGTTGAAAAGCGCCTGCGTGATGAAATTCGTCGCGGTGTACAGACCATCCAGTACCAGGTTGTCACCCTTATGACCACCAATGGTCAGGCACCTTTCGTAACGGTTTTCATGTACCTCAATGAAGCGCGCAACGAGACCGAAAAACACGACTTGGCCATGGTAATTGAAGAGACGTTGCGCCAACGCTACGAGGGCGTGAAAAACGAAGCCGGTGTTTGGATTACCCCAGCCTTCCCAAAGCTTATCTATGTACTTGAGGAAGATAATATTCGTGAAGGTGCTCCGTACTACTATCTCACGAAAATGGCAGCGAAATGCACAGCCAAGCGCATGGTTCCCGACTACATCTCCGAAAAGAAGATGCATGAATACAAGCTTTCCAAAGGCGAAGTCGAAGGTGAAGGCGATTGCTATACCTGCATGGGTTGCCGCAGCTTTTTGACTCCCGACCGCAGCGGAAACGGCTTCGACAATATTGCTAATGCTGGCAACTATGAACCAGGAAAGCCAAAGTACTACGGCCGCTTCAACCAAGGTGTTGTAACTATCAACCTTCCCGACGTTGCGCTTTCTGCCCACGGAGATATCGATAGGTTCTGGGAAATCTTTGATGAGCGTCTTGAGCTCTGCCACCGCGCACTGCGTGCACGTCACGACCGTCTCTGTGGAACGCTTTCTGATGCTGCGCCGATTCTTTGGCAGTATGGAGCCTTGGCTCGTCTGAAAAAGGGTGAGACCATCGACAAGCTGCTCTACGGTGGTTATTCAACGTTAAGCTTGGGCTACGCTGGTTTATACGAGTGTGTAAAGGCACTCACTGGCCACAGTCACACCGACCCTGACACCACGCCTTTTGCTTTAAGCATCATGCAGCACATGAACGATAAGTGCCAGGAATGGAAGAAGGCCGAAAACATCGACTACTCACTGTATGGCACCCCACTTGAGAGCACGACCTATAAGTTCGCCAAAGCACTGCAGCGTCGTTTCGGTGTCATCAAAGGCATTACGGATAAGGGCTATATCACCAACAGCTACCACGTACATGTCACGGAGAAAATCGATGCCTTTACGAAGCTTAAGTTTGAAAGCGAATTCCAGAAGCTTTCTCCTGGTGGCGCTATCAGCTATGTTGAAGTGCCTAACATGCAGGATAACCTTAAAGCTGTACTCGATGTCCTCTCATACATCTATGACAACATCATGTACGCTGAGCTCAACACAAAAAGTGACTACTGCCAGGTCTGCGGCTATGATGGCGAAATTCAGATTGTCGAAGAAGACGGCAAGCTGGAGTGGGAGTGCCCGAAGTGCGGAAACCGCGACCATGACAAGCTCAATGTAGCTCGCAGAACATGCGGATATATCGGGACCCAGTTCTGGAACCAAGGACGAACCGAGGAAATCAAAGATCGCGTTTTGCATCTTTAGATAAAGAATCCGACAAGCGCCTGTCTTCCCCCCCCTGTACACGTAAACAGGCGCTTCGAGGATCAAACTAGGTATGAACTATTCCGAGATAAAATACTGCGATATTGCTAATGGAGAAGGTGTACGCACAAGCCTTTTCGTCTCTGGGTGCCGTCGCGGGTGTCCACACTGCTTTAATAAAGAAACCTGGTCTTTTACCTACGGAAAACCATTTACTCAAGAAACTGAAGACGCCATTTTAGAAAGCTTGAAGCCTCCCTACATTGAAGGTTTAACACTGCTCGGTGGCGAACCGATGGAACTGGAAAACCAGGAAGGGCTCGTCTGTTTCGTTGAACGTGTCCGTAAAGCTTTTCCCGATAAGACCATCTGGTGCTTTACAGGAATGCTCTATGAAGACCTGCTTGAGGGAGGGCCATTTCATGGGCCCTATACCGACCGACTCCTTGCCTGTATTGATGTGCTTATTGATGGCCCGTTCGAAATTGAGAACTACAGCATCGATTTAAGGTTTAAAGGCTCGAGTAATCAACGCATCATCGACCTTGCCGCCTCGCGAAAAGCCAGTAAAGTCGTTTTGTGGGAAGACGACCCAGCGCTGCTCCACGGTCCTATCCTCTAAAACTCCGTTGCCACCAACTGAAATACTGAATTTAGGCTACCAAGTGGCCTAAAAACTTATGCCCCCATACCCCCGACAGTAACGATGTCGAAACGAGATTTCTTGACACATTGTCTATTTTCAAATCGGGTGATATAACCGAAAAAGAATAGGGTGAGGAGTTTTCTCTTTCAATTGAAAAAACTCTGTTTCTCTGGAGATAAAAGCCTCTTGAACTGCGAGAAGGGTATAGCAATGATCAAAGAAAATCTCACGGATTTAGCCGTTCGTAAGACCATATCAATGATTCGCAACAATCCTGATCGTATGATTCCACTGCTCCTCAACCTGATGGATAAGCTTTCCCATGGTGAGTTCCCCATACAACGCCAAGTCATTCGGGAGCGCTTCTCGGACAAGGATTCAAACGTTTATCAAATGGTCATGCGCGTAATCAATAACATCGACCCCTGCTTCTTGAAAATGGGTGAGAATTTCGCATCATCTGCTACCTTTGACGGGTGGGCAAAGCAAAGCGAGTTACGCGAAAAGTATGGCTGCAATATTCCTTGGGCTATCCTGCTCGACCCAACGAGTGCCTGCAATCTGCACTGCGTTGGATGTTGGGCAGCAGATTACGGCAACAGGCTCAACCTTAGTTTTGATGACATCGACAGCATCATCACCCAAGGTAAAGAACTCGGCGTCTACATGTATATCTACACAGGCGGCGAACCTCTTATTCGTAAGAAAGACATCATCGACCTCTGCGAGAAACACAGCGACTGTGTCTTCCTTTGCTTCACGAACGGAACCCTCATTGACCAGGAATTCTGTGATGAGGTAAAGCGAGTTGGCAACTTTGTCCCAGCATTTAGCCTTGAAGGAGACAGAGAATCAACGGATAGCCGTCGTGGTAAGGGTGTGTATGACCAGGTAACTGCTGCCATGGCACTCATGAAGGAAAACAGAATGCCCTTCGGCGTTTCTTGCTGCTATACCTCGGAAAACTATGATTCAGTTTCTTCTGATGCTTATATCGACGACATTATTGAACGAGGAGCTTACTTTGTCTGGTACTTCCACTATATGCCTGTTGGATCTGATGCCAATATCCACCTCATGGTAAGCCCGGAGCAACGTGAGGGCATGTATCACACCATCCGTCGGTGGCGCGATACCAAGCCTATATTCCCCATGGACTTCCAAAACGACGGTCAGTATGTCCAAGGCTGCATCGCCGGTGGAAGGCGTTATTTGCACATCAATGCTGCAGGTGATGTGGACCCCTGCGTTTTCATTCACTTCAGCGATTCAAATATTCATGAAGTTTCTCTGCTTGAAGCGCTACAAAACCCGCTCTTCATGGCGTATTACAACGGGCAGCCCTTCAACGACAATTACCTCTTGCCGTGCCCGATGCTCGAAAACCCCCAGGCTCTTCGCGACATTATTCATAAAACTGGTGCGAAATCTTCGAACCTGGAGGGCGAAGAGACCGTTGAGCTTTTATGCTCAAGGTGTGACAAGTATGCCGAGCATTGGAAACCGGTTGCAGAAAAACTTTGGGCTATCGACCACAAGGCTGGCCCCTTCGGGCACTAAGCCTAAAACTTCTGGGTGGTGCTACTGAATAGCGAAGCTCAGTTCCGCAACGCAAGCAACTTCGCCATCCACCGTGGCGCGCGCTTTTCCGAATCCAACCGGGCCACGCATCTCAGTGAGTTCACACTCGAGCTCAAGGGTGTCTCCCGGAACAACTTGGCGTTTGAAACGGCACTTTTTAACGCCGCCGAAAAGGGCAATCTTTCCCTGCATCTCGGGAAGGGAAAGGATGGCAACTGCCCCTGCTTGGGCAAGCGCCTCTAAGATAAGCACACCCGGCATAACCGGGTAATCAGGAAAGTGTCCCTGGAAGAAATACTCATTGGCAGTGACGTTTTTGACCGCGCGCACCCACTTGCCCTCTTCTCCGTCAACAACTTTGTCGATGAGTAAAAAGGGATAGCGATGAGGCAGGATTTCTTTAATCTCCGTATTCGAAAGCTGCATGATTTCTCCTCTTCCCTACGCTGCCAAAAACTTCGTCATTTCCGACGCTGCTAAACTGAGCCGTTCCACTTCTTAAAAATAAGAGAGGTATTATGGCCACCAAAGCCGAGGTTATCCGAAAGCGCATAATTTACTTCTTCGCTTCTACCCTCATTTACAACCAGATTTAAGTCACAAGCTGGGTCGGCTACCTCGTAATTGATGGTCGGCAGAATATAGTTCTCCTCAACTGTCTTGCAGGAGAAAATAGCTTCAACAGCGCCCGTTGCGCCGAGCAGGTGTCCGGTCATCGACTTGGTAGAACTCACCGGAATTTCGGTATCCTCGCCGAAGACGCGTTTGATAGCCAAAGTTTCACACGAATCATTGAGCTGCGTTGATGTTCCATGCGCATTGATATAGTCAATGGCTGCAGGCTCTATGCCCGCATCCTCAAGTGCAAGCTCCATGCTGCGCGCACAGCCATCGCCCTCTGGATCAGGGGCGGTAATGTGGTAAGCGTCGCAGGTAGCGCCATAGCCAACGCATTCGGCGTAGATATGAGCGCCACGAGCTAAGGCGTGTTCGAGCTCCTCCAAGATAAAAATGCCAGCACCTTCGCCTAGAACAAAACCACTGCGCTCTTTATCAAAGGGAATAGAAGCTCGCTTCACATCTGTCGTGGTGGTAAGAGCTGTCATTGCTGTAAAGCCGCCAATGGCAAGTGGGGTAACACAGCTTTCGCTTCCTCCTGCAAACATAAGGTCTGCGCCACCATTACGAATAAGGTGGAAAGCCTCGCCAATAGCATGCGCACCGCCTGCGCAGGCGGTAACGACGCAGTAATTTACTCCCTTAAAGCCATATTTAATGGCAATGGTACCTGCGGCAATATTGGTAATAACCATGGGAATGAAGTGCGGAGATACTCGGTCAAAACCCTTATCCATACCACGCAGATGGTTTGTCTCAATATCGCTTAAGCTTCCAATACCCGAAGAGACAATAACACCACACCGCGTTGGATCTTCTTTTTCCATATTGATACCGCTCGATGCAAAAGCCTCAGCAGAGGCAATCATGGCAAGTTGGGTAAAGCGTGCCATCTTGCGTGCGTCGCGCTTCTCAATATAGGCGGTAACGTCGAGGTCTTTTACTTCACCCGCAAGACTAACCTTCATATCTGCAGAGTCGTATTGAGTAATAGGACCGATACCGCAGGTGCCCGCCTTAGCGGCGTTCCATGTCTCTGCGACTGAATGTCCGATAGGAGTAACCGCTCCCATACCAGTAACTACGACACGCCTTGGATTATTTGCCATTGTGTGTATCCCTCCTACGCACAATTTGATGTAAATCGTACTCCTTGCTGCAAGTTCCATCTTACATGGCAAGTCCGCCATCTACCTGGAGGACCTGTCCGGTAATATAAGCTGCTTCATCACTTGCAAGAAAACAAATTGCATTTGCCACATCTTGCGCCGTACCTAAAACGCCGAGTGGAATTTCCTTTTTCACCTGAGCTACCTGGTCTTCAGAAAGTTGGGCAGTCATATCGGTTTGGATGAACCCGGGGGCAACCGCATTAACCGTAACGTTTCTACGTCCAAGCTCCTTTGCAAATGACTTAGTCATTCCCACGACGCCAGCCTTGGAAGCTGCATAATTAATCTGTCCAGCGTTACCATGCAGGCCAACAACGCTGCTCATATTAATGATGCGGCCATAGCGCTTTCGCATCATTGCCTTTCCGGCGTACTTCATGCAGAGAAAGACCCCACGTAAGTTAGTTTCGATAACCGCATCAAAGTCTTCCTCGGACATGCGCACTGCCAAATCATCACGTGTGATACCCGCATTGTTTACCAAAATATCAAGGTGTCCAAAGCGGTCGATAACGGCATCAATAAGCGCTGAGGCTTCTTCAGCAGATGCTGAATTCGCCTTCATAGAAAAGACCTCTGCGCTAAGCTGCCTTAGTTCGTCTTCGGTTTCTTTGGCCGCTTCGGTGTTGCCTGCATAGGAAAACGCTACCTGAGCCCCGCGCCGGGCAAACTCCAAACAGGTCTGCCGTCCAATTCCACGGCTTCCACCAGTAACGAGAACAACCTTATTCTCAAACATCTAGTCCATCTCCTCGAGTGCTGTTATCGTTGCTTCAAGGCTCACACAGTCTTCTACCTGAAAAACGCGCATGTCACGCACTGTTTTTTTCACCAGCTTAGAAAGAGCCTTACCGGGCCCAATTTCGACAATAGTATCAACACCACAGTCGGCCATATAGCGCACGCTGTCATCAAAGTGAATGCTTGTCTGCACCTGCAGTTCGAGCATCTGAGCAACCGTTTTGCCTTCTTCGAGTGGTCGTGCGGTCGCATTAAAGATGACCGGCACCTCCATGGGGTGGAAGGTGGTTTCTAAGAACCGCGTATGAAGCGCTTCTGCCGCCGGCTTCATAAGGCTTGTATGGAACGGGCCAGAAACCGCAAGGGGAATACACCGCTTTGCACCAGATTCTTTCGCAAGGTCTGAAGCATAGGAAACTGCAGCTTTCTCTCCTGAAATAACAATCTGCCC
>JBMNSK010000024.1:0-19469 GCA_050945155.1 Eggerthellaceae bacterium
CGCCAATTGAGCGCGTAGCGGACAAAATAAGCGGTATCTTTGTTCCTATTGTTATCGGAATTGCTCTTCTCACAGCAGTTATCTGGTGGCTTATGGGAGCCGGGTTTGAAACGGCGTTTTCACATGCCATCACAGTCTTAGTTATTGCATGCCCCTGCGCGCTTGGTCTCGCAACGCCAACAGCAGTAATGGTTGGAACAGGAAGAGGCGCTCGCTATGGCATCTTAATCAAATCGGGTGAGGCTCTAGAACGTGCACAAAGTCTTCAGTCTATTGTCTTCGATAAGACTGGAACTATTACAACGGGAAAACCACAAGTGACCGATGTCATAAGCGGAGATGAAAGAAATAAGAAAGATCTTCTTGCGGTAGCGCTGAGCATTGAAACGCTCTCGGAGCATCCTCTGGCAAAAGCCATCTGCAGTTATGCCAAAGATCAGGGCACTAAGCCTCAAGCACTGACCGCTTTCAAACAGGTCCCGGGCCAGGGTCTTTCCGCAAATTTTGATGATAAGCCGGTATTAGCAGGTAATCTCAAGATGATGCGAGAACATTCTGTTGATATTGCGCCATATCAAAGCGATATTGATCGACTTGGAAGCGAGGGAAAAACACCTATCATTTTTGCGCAAGACCAAAAAGTCTTGGGTATTCTTGGGCTTGCCGACACCGTGAAACGTGATAGCAAGTTGGCGCTTGATACCTTACGTGCTCAAGGAATAAAAACGGTAATGGTAACGGGTGATAACGCCCTTACAGCCCACGCCATACAAAACTATCTTGGCATTGACGACGTAAAATCTGATGCACTTCCTCAGGATAAGGTCTCCTACATCCGAGATCTTCATGAAAAGGGAAGCGTCGGTATGGTAGGTGATGGCATCAATGATGCCCCAGCTCTTATCCAGGCAGATGTGGGTATAGCAATCGGTGCAGGTACCGATATCGCCATTGAAAGTGCCGACATTGTCTTGGTTAAAAATAGGCTTATGGATGTCGTTTCGGCCATCAATCTTTCTCATGCAACTATGAGAAATGTAAAACAAAATTTGTTCTGGGCGCTGTTTTACAATGCTCTCTGTATTCCGCTCGCCGCCGGAGTTCTTTCGGGATTTAATATCAATCTCAACCCTATGATTGCAGCCGCGGCTATGAGTCTAAGTTCAATTACCGTTGTTACCAATGCTTTGCGCCTCCGGCGATGGAAACCACAAAACGAAAGCGTAGAAGAGCTACCTTCTTCGTTTGAAACAATAGAACCTAAACCCTTAGAAAAACATCATTTTGGAAATATGCAAGAAGAAAAATCGAGTGACTCTCAAGCAAAGGAGACTATGATGGAAAAAACCTTAGTTGTAGAAGGTATGATGTGTGAACACTGCGTAGCTCATGTCACCAAGGCACTTGAAGACCTTGATGGCGTCCGCAAAGCAGACGTAAGCCTTGATAAGGCCTGTGCTCGTGTTGAACTTGACCACGATGTTTCGGCTGAAACCCTAACCAAGGCCGTTGTTGACGCAGGTTATGAGGTAAAGTCCATCACTGAGTAAAGCCATAAGGATCTTTCGTTCATGGAAGAGAACTCTCAGGAAAAGACAGAAGATACTCGTTCTCATGAAGGCATCTGGGAAGGCAAAGCGATACTGCTTGTCGACCTTGATGCCTTCTTTGCCTCAGTTGAACAACTCGACCATCCTGCATGGCGAGGAAAACCGGTAATAGTTGGTGGTGACCCCGATAAAAGGGGAGTAGTTTCTACTGCTTCATACGAGGCACGAAAGTACGGAGTCCACAGCGCAATGCCGTCTTCGATTGCTCGAAGGCTTTGCCCGAATGCTCTATGGACTCCTGGACATTTTGCGCGGTACCGTGAACTATCAGACCAAGTTATGGATATTCTCAGCCGCGAAACACCATTTCTCGACCAGGTAAGCATTGACGAAGCTTTTCTCGATGTTACCCCTACGCGCATTAATCACGAAAATCCTGTCTTAATAGCACAACGCATTCAGACTGAGGTAAGCAAGCTCGGTATAACCTGCTCCATTGGAGTTGCTACCTCAAAATCAATTGCAAAGATTGCGTCCGATTTAGATAAACCGAATGGCCTTGTTGTTGTCTATCCTGGTACAGAAAGAGCGTTTTTGGACCCGCTTCCGGTGCGTTCACTTTCTGGAATCGGTAAAGCCAGTGAAGAGAAGCTGAAAGCACATGGCATTTTGACCCTCAAGGATTTATCACAGACAAGCGAAGACTTTATCTATAAGCTTCTCGGCAAAAATGGGCTTGTTATGCGAAGGCGCGCACAGGGCCTCGGGGATAGTGACGTTACCCCTGACGATGAGGTGAAATCTGTCTCTTGTGAAACTTCATTTGCTCAGGATTTGTATAAGGAAGAAGATGTTAGAGCAGCGCTTGAGACCATGGCAGCCAAAGTTGGGCGCAGGTTGCGGAAGAAAGGCCTCAAAGGGCAGGTGCTTACTCTCAAGATTCGTTTTAAAGATCGCAGCATTCATACCGTGCAGAAGAAACTCTATGAAGCAAGTGATGATGAGATTGCTTTTATACCGATACTTAAAAACCTACTTCGCGAGGTCTGGCATCCAGGTACTCCCATCAGGCTTATTGGCGTAGCTGTATCTGATTTCGGGATTGAGACCGGACACCAGGGGACTCTTTTTGCGCAAGAAGACGTAGACGAGAACTATAAGCCGGCAATCGAAGACGGCAAAAAGCGCAAAGACCTCTTAAGCGCAACCGACAGAGTGAAAAATAAATTTGGTGAGGACGCTTTAGTTTTTGGGCGAGAACTGCGTATGAAAGACAATTCAACGGGGTCATCTGCAAAGAATCCAGCAGACTACAAGTAGCACGCACCCAGACTCTTCCAAAGCTTCAGCTCTAAAGAAAACAATTCCTCGAAAAGAAACAATAAAACAGTGCTTCTAAAAAAATCAGGTAGCTTACTTTAGCGCTTTTTTGCAAAGAAAAAGAATGCTACGGTACCAGGACCAGCATGTGCGCCAATAACCGGGTCTAGCTGACTGATAATGGGTTCTTTGATTTGAGCGCGCTTGACGACCTCGTCTGCAACGTAACGAGCATCGTCGAGACAGTCTCCATGCACAAGAAAAGTTTCAAAGGTATAGGGCTCAACGGCGTACTTCAAAAAGTTTTCAACCAGCATGTCAAGAGACTTTTTGCGGCCACGTACCTTCTCAATGGGAATGAGCCTGCCCTCGTCGTCAACATGAAGCACGGGTTTTACTTTCAGAAGCGTCCCCGCAAAGGCTGCAGATTTTTTCACACGTCCGCCGCGTAAGAGAAACATAAGGTCATCGACGGTGAACCAATGCCCAACCTTAAGTTTATTGTCCTCAACCCAGTCTCGGACCTCTTCAATTGACTTTCCCTCATTCGCGTGTAAAACAGCGTAGTAGATCAAAAGCCCAATGCCAGCAGAGGCGGCAAGGGTGTCAACATAGTAGATTTTTTGATTCGGATATGATTCCCGAAGTCGGTCAAGAATCATACTGATAGCTGCGAAGGTACCTGACATCGCACTAGAAAATCCGATGTACAAGAGGTCTGAGCCGGCATCCAAAATTTCTTTAAATTCTTCTTCAGTAGAAAGAATATTAGGAAGTGATGTCGTAATGACCTTTCCTTCGCGCATCATGTCATAGAACGGAGCAAGGTCTGCTGCTGAATCTTTTAAATAACTTTGGTGCTCAACCCCATCGACATAAAAGTTCAACGGAATGATATGTAAACCAAGTTCTTTGACTAAAGAGAAAGGAAGATTACAAGAGGTATCTGCAACTATTTCGAAATTCATTAATCCTCTTCTAAAATAAGAACCCGTCATTGGAAGCTGCACAAGTATAGCAAATTGAATACCGGTTTTCTGAAAAATGAATGCATGATGGAGGGGCATCAATTTATCATCTATACTATGTTGGCTTGAACAGTATGTATAGCAATTACGCAGGAAGAAAGGGTACGGCAGGCTGTGGCAAATACCTATAAAGAAACGATGAATCTGCCCAAGACGGACTTCGCTATGCGGGCGAATCTTCCCGTCAACGAACCCAAAAGGTTGGAAAAGTGGGAGCAAGAACACATTTACGAGCGCGTTCTCGAGAAGAATAAAGACGGAGAACCTTTTGTTTTGCACGACGGTCCTCCGTATGCGAACGGACCTATTCATATTGGACATGCTTTCAACAAAACCCTCAAAGACTTTGTAAATAAAAGCCATGCGCAGCGTGGTTTTTATACGCCGTATATCCCCGGCTGGGACTGCCATGGCCAGCCCATCGAGCACATGGTGGAAGAAAAGCTTGGCCCTAAAAAAATGAAGGAAATTGACCAGCCAACTTTAAGAAGGCTCTGTCGCGAATGGGCAGAGAAGTATGTTGATATCCAGCGCGAAGGGTTTAAGCGTCTTGGTGTCAACGGAGACTGGGATCATCCCTATCTCACTTTTGTGCCCAACTATGAAGCTGGAAATGTTGAAATTTTCAAGAAGATGTACCTTGATGGGTCAATCTACCGTGGCCGTAAGCCTATTCATTGGTGTCGTCACTGCCATACTGCGCTTGCAGAAGCAGAAATTGAATACAGCGATGAAGTTTCTCCATCCATCTACGTGAACTTTAAGCTGATTGATATTCCTTCCGTATTTTCTCAGGCAGGCGTCTCTCATGATGCATATGTTCTTATTTGGACGACCACGCCATGGACCCTTCCTGCTAACACTGCTGTCTCTTTAGCACCAAAGGCTGAATATGTCATGGTACATGCTGACGGCAAATACATGATAATGGCGCGCGAGCTCGTAGAATCAGTAGCAGAGATTGCGCACTGGGATTCTTATGAGCTTGTGAAAAAAGATGGCGAGGTAGTTTCAGTCCTCGGATCTGACCTTGCTGGAACCCAGTATGTTTGCCCTATAAGACAAGATATTGTCGGACGTTTTATTTACGGTAATCACGTAACGCTTGATACCGGTACTGGTTGTGTCCATACCGCTCCTGGTCATGGTCAAGATGACTATGTTGTCAGTATGAAATTTGATATCCCCATGATAATGCCCGTCAATGGCGACGGTGTCTTTACTGAAGAAGCAGGCCAGTTTGCAGGCATGGATATCGATGATGCTACTGAACCCATCATTAATTGGCTTAAGAGTGAAGGCGTCTTGGTTGCTTCCGAAAAGATTACCCACAGCTATCCGCACTGTTGGCGTTGCCATGAACCGGTTATCTTCCGTGCGACCAGCCAGTGGTTTGTTTCTATGGACGATACCAATTTAAGGGAAAATGCGCTCCATGCTATTGACCATGAGGTGAAGTGGATTCCAGATTGGGCCAAAAATCGTATTGGTTCTATGGTGGCTGACCGCCCTGACTGGTGTATCTCTCGCCAGCGTTCTTGGGGTGTTCCGATTCCTGTCTTCATCTGTCCTCAATGCGGAAATACTGTTGCAACAGAAGAGACTTTTGATGCCGTTATCAAGCTTTTCTATGAAGAGGGTGCTGATGCTTGGTTTACCAAGAAACCAAGCGAATACCTTCCTAAAGGTACGCACTGTGAACACTGCGGGTGCACCGAGCTTGAACCCGAGAAGGATATTCTTGATGTTTGGTGGGAGAGTGGTGTTAGCCACACCAGTGTTTTAATGCACCGCAAAGATGAAGTAAACGGGTTTCCCGCAGATATGTACCTTGAAGGTTCTGACCAGCACCGCGGCTGGTTCCAATCCTCTCTTTTGACGAGTGTTGGGGCGTATGGTAAGCCACCGTATCGCTCAGTTATGCACTGCGGTTTCACTGTCGATGGTGAAGGCAGAAAGATGTCAAAGTCGCTTGGTAATGGCATCGATCCCGCTGATGTTATGAAAACAAGCGGTGCTGATGTCTTGCGTCTTTGGGTTTCAAGCGTCGACTACTCACAGGATGTAAGCATTTCTGACGAGATTCTTCAGAGAACGTCAGAGGCATACCGAAGGATTCGCAATACCTTCCGTTTCCTCTTGGGTAACTTGAGCGACTTTAATCCAGATACTGATGCAGTTCGGTCTTGGGATGACTTAGAACCAGTTGACCAGTGGATGCTTATTAAGCTCGACAAGCTTCTCAAGGAAGTCGAAGATGCCTACGATGCGTATAAGTTCCACTATGTCTACCGTGCTGTCTATGACTTTATTGTCAATGACCTCTCTGCCGTCTATATGGACGTTTGCAAAGATCGTCTGTATTCTGAAGCACCCAATTCAAGAAAACGCAGAAGTGCTCAGACAATAATTTTTGATGCACTTGAAGTACTGGTTCGCATCCTTAGCCCTATTCTGTCCTTTACGACTGATGAAGTATGGGAGCACTACCCTCAGGGGCTTCAAAGCCCTGATAGGCCATCTAATGTACAGCTTGCCGGTTGGCCATCGCGCGATGCATTCTTACCCGCAATACCGAACGATTGCAGTGAAGACCTCTTCAATCGTTTTGAAGCAGCTCTTGAAGTCCGTGAGCTTGTTACTAAGGCACTTGAAGATGCCCGTAATGAAAAGGAAATCAATAAGAGTCAGGAAGCCCGCATTGAGGCCGTTCTAACTGATGAACTCTACGATAAGATTAAAGACTTTGATACCTCTGTTTTCGAAGAGCTCTTCATCGTTTCAGCTGTTTCGTTTGAACGCGGATCAGATGTATCGGTACGCGTACTTCCTGCAGAAGGGGAGAAGTGTCCCCGTTGTTGGAACTACCGGGAACTTGGAACGAATGCAAATCATCCACATGTTTGCGGTCGTTGTGGTCAGGTTCTTGACGAGATAGGGTATAAGGAAGCCGAGTAGAGGTACTTCGGTACGTTTTAATTTTTGATGGAGCAGACGATGGCGAATGAGGAAGATGCTCGCAAGGATTTGCACGGGCGTTATGAAACTTCTTTGTTCGTCATCGTCTTTGGTGTTCTCTTCATTCTTGATTTTCTCAGCAAAAATGCCTTAGCAGGTGCAAGACCAGGAACAGTAATTTCAACGGCCTTTGACCCAGTTTTCAAAATTCATGTTTCCTTTAATACCGGAGGAGCCTGGGGTGTTTTTCCTAACTCCGCTGTGATTCTTGGAATTTTGGCGGTCGTCATCTGCGTCGTCGTTCTCGTATTTTTTGCCGTGCAAAGAAAGTCACTCTCTACCCTTGAAACTGTAGGTCTTGCTCTTATCTTTGCCGGCGGAATTGGCAATGCACTTGATCGGCTGATAAGCGGAGCAGTCCTTGACTTTATCGACCTCAGCTTTATGAACTTTCCTATCTTCAATGTCGCCGATATCGGTGTCACCTGTGGTGTCGTCATATTTTTCCTTGGGATTATCCTGCGATTGAAGTCTGAGCGGAAAGGCGCATAAATCGCATGGCTAAATCACGACTCTATCTAACAGACAATACGGATGCCGGTAAACGCCTCGATTCAGTACTTGCGGAAAAGAATTTCTATCCAAGTCGAAGCGCTGCGGCTCATGCCATAGAAGCTGGAAAAGTATTGGTAGGGGGAAAGGAAGTTTCAAAGCATTACCGTGTAGAAGTATCCGAACCTATTGTCTATGAGGTTGAAGATGAGGGTCCAGAAACCCCCTTACAGGGTGAAGCCATCCCCCTTGATATTCGCTATGAAGATGAATACCTCTTGGTCTTGTCAAAGCAAAAGGGACTTGTCTGTCATCCTTCGGCTGATCACTTTGAAGGAACGCTTGTAAACGCGCTTATTTATCACTGTGGCATTGACCACCTCTGCAATGTCCAAGGTGAGGCAGATCGCCTCGGCATTGTCCACCGCCTTGATATGGATACAACCGGCCTTATGCTTGCAGCAAAAGATGATGAGACAGGTTATGCACTCATGGACGCTATACGACAAAAACTCGTAGAGCGGCACTATCTCGCATTGGTTCATGGTCTTATTGCCCCTGATACAGGTCTTATCGACGCACCAATAGCTCGTCATCCTAAAATTCGGACACGCATGGCCATTCATGATGGCCCTTCAGCACGCGAAGCTATAACTACCTTCCGTGTCCTTGAACGCTTTGAAGCAGGAAGCTTTGACAATGGGTACACGCTGATTGATTGCAAACTCTCAACTGGTCGTACCCATCAAATTAGAGTGCATATGGAATATACGAAGCATCCATTAGTCGGTGACCCGCTCTATCGCAGTTCTGCTCCACGAGACGACAGGGCAGACCTTGGATTAGACCGACAGTTTCTTCATTCCTTTTTTCTGCGCTTTACCCATCCACAAACAGAAGAAGAGCTGGAGTTTTTAGACCCACTGCCTCAAGACTTACGAACAGTTTGGGAATCACTTCAAGGACAGAGCCTGGGAAGAACCACTTCGGGAGACGAAGTATTCGAAGTTCTCAATAAAAAGAATTAATTTCAAACTGTATTCAAAAGTAATGTTACTATATGACTATCATTTATTGTCAATACATATAGGGAGCATGATAAAACTATGGTTCAGGTTCATGAGGGAGACCTTACCGGAGTCCTCATCGTAAACTCCGGAACACCTGACGAGGCAAGTCCTGAGGCTGTGAAACGATTCCTCATTTCAATGCTTTCCGACCGTCATCTCATTCAGGTAAATCGACTTCTTTGGTGGTTTATTCTTCACCTGTTTATTGCACCCAAGCGTTCAAAAGTCGTAGCGCAAAAATACGCTCAGATATGGACGAGCGAAGGATCACCTCTGAAGTGCATTCAAGATTCACTTGCTTTAAAACTTGAAGCAAACCTGCGTGCAAATCACTATAACGTTGTTGTCGAAAGCGCTTATAACTACAGCTCACCTGATATTCCAACTGCAGTAGGTAGCCTACGAGATAAAGGTTGTACGCGCATTATCCTTCTCCCGCTTTATCCGCAGTCGGCTTTTTCTACAACCACCTCTGTTATCGATTCTTTTCACCAAGCTTTAGAAAAACTTAAGTGGGAGCCCCCTTACGAAATCATCGAAAACTACTACAACAACGAGGTCTATCTCAATGCTTTGGTAGAAACTATTCGGCAGGCCGGTTTTGACCAATCTGCTGGCGATACGCTCCTCGTATCTTTTCATGCCATTCCGCACACTGACGTCATGGCTGGAGATACCTACGAAAAACAGTCCTATGCAACTGCGAATGGACTTGCAAGAAAACTCCAACTTTCAGAAGGAGATTGGTTTATGGGATACCAGTCAAATTTTGGAAAGGCTGAAGATTGGTCTGGTCCGCTCTCTGAAAACCTTCTTGCCCCAATTGCAAAAAAGACAAAGGGTCGGCTCTTCTATATCTGTCCAGGCTTTTCTATTGATTGTCTCGAAACTTATTTTGATGTCTTGCAGGAAAGCAAGACGCAGTATCTCAATGCGCGTGCAAAAGTCCGGGGAGAATCAAACGATGGCGATTTTATTTATATAAGCTCTTTAGGAGAAGACTCTAAACATGTTAAGGTCTTAACTAACGTTTTAGAGCCTTACATGGAAAGAAGTGCATCATGTCTGAACCGTCAAAGAAGCCAGAGGGTCCGGCAACTGTCTTACTCGGCGTGACGGGGTGCATAGCGGCTTATAAAGCGTGTGAATTGGTGAGAAGCCTTCAGCGAGCAGGATTGCGCGTGAAGGTGGTTATGACCGAACACGCAACGGCCTTTATAGGTCCAGTTACGTTTCGTGCGCTTACCGACGACGAAGTCGGTGTTGATTTATTCGATAACCCCCAAGATCCGATTCATCATATTTCTCTTGCGCGCGAGGCGGACTTGTTCCTGATTGCACCTTGTACAGCCAATGTTATGGCAAAGCTTGCATACGGCATTGCTGACGACTTGCTAACCACCACCGCCTTAGCAACTAAAGCTCCCATTGTCATTGCTCCGGCAATGAATGAGGCCATGTATGAAGCAGCAGCTACTCAAGAAAATATGAAAATTCTGAAGAGTAGGGGAGTTCGTTTTATTGATCCTCAAGAAGGCTACCTTGCCTGTGGTGATACCGGAAAAGGGCGGATGGAAGAGCCCGATGTTATTGCAACTAAAGTCGTAAAGGTGATTAACAAGAATCGAGACCTCATCGGCAAGCATGTTCTTATTACTGCTGGTCCTACCCAAGAAACCATAGATCCGGTCCGCTATATTACCAACCGGTCTTCCGGAAAGATGGGCTATGCGCTTGCCAATGCGGCACTGAACCGGGGTGCTCAAGTCACCTTAATTACCGGCCCGGTTGACCTCCAAGACATTAATGGCGTCAACACCATTCATGTTGAAAGTGCCGACGAAATGTATGAGGCGGTCAATCAAAATTTCGATGACTGCGATATAGCAGTTTTCTCAGCCGCAGTTGCTGATGTCCGTCCAGCGAAGCAGTTTTCATCAAAGCTCAAGAAGGGTGTCTCAGATGATGACCTCCGCCATATCGAACTGGTGGAAAATCCTGACATCCTGAAATTGATGGGAGAAAAAAAGGACCACCAAGTTGTTGTCGGCTTTGCTGCTGAAACTGAAAATGTTGAAGAAAACGCGCGTAAAAAGTTGATAGAAAAGCATGCGGATATGATTGTCGGTAACCAAGTGGGTGACGGCATTACCTTTGGATCTGACTACAACGAAGCGATTCTTGTTACGCGCAATACATCGGAACAGTTAAGGAAACTCCATAAGAACGATTTGGCCCAAGCAGTTTTCGATGCTTGTCTTCAAATCATGGCGATTAAGGCACTTTAGCATTGTCAGGAACTTCGAAGCCTCCACGAAATGGAAGACGCCCGCAATCAGATGCCGGTGATCATTCATTCGCGCACTCTTCTCGGCAATCGTATACGCAAAACACGCCTCATAGGCGGTCTCGTAGCGCTGCAACGCCTGCCATGCGGTATAGGCAACCACAGGCGAGGCGCAGCCTTCATCCGAGGCAGGGACAGTATGCTTCGATTTATGCCCGGAATCGCAGAAGGAAACGGAGAAAAGTCTTAGCAATTATCGTTATTGTTGCCCTTGTTCTTATTGGTTTAGGAATCTTTATCACACAAAGTCATCCCGCTACAGAAAACGCAGCACCAGCAGATACCGAAGCGAATACCACAAGTGAAATTACTGTTTCTTTTGCCGGAGATTGTACGCTTGGGACGGATGAAAATTTTTCCTACGACACAAGCTTTAACGCACGATACGAATCAGAAAATGATCCGTCTTATTTCATGAAGAACGTGAAGTCTATCTTTGACAACGATGACCTCAGTGTTGCCAATATGGAAGGAACACTCACCACTGCAACAACGCGCGCAGATAAAACATATGCCTTTAAGGGCAAAGATGAGTACGCGCAAGTATTAAGCCAGGGCGGCATTGAGGTTGTTGATATGGCTAATAACCATTCACGTGATTACGGTGAAGAAAGCTATACCGACACCATCGAAGCTCTGGATAAGGAAGGTATTGCAAGCTTCGGCTACGACCGGATTAACTACCAAGATTTAAAGGGTGTAAAGCTTGCTCTCATTGGTGTTAATGCTCTTGATACCGGTGAGGCCTCAAAAGACGAAATGGTTTCTTTAATTAACGAAGCTAAAGAAAACCAAGCTCAGATAATCATTGTGTATTTCCATTGGGGCATAGAGCGAGATACCGTTCCTAACTCAACGCAAATAAGCCTTGGCCATGCGGCAGTTGATGCCGGAGCAAACCTGGTGATTGGGTCCCATCCACATGTTATTCAAGGGTATGAGAAGTATAAAGACACCTATATCGTCTATAGCCTTGGTAATTTTTGCTTTGGTGGCAACCCGAATCCAAGCGATAAAGACTGCATGATTTTTCAGAAGACTTTTACGGTTACCGATGGGCAAGTGGTTAATGACGACAAGGTTAACGTCATTCCTTGCATGATTTCATCTGTCTCATCGTCTAACAACTATCAACCCACTCCGGCAGATGGCGACGATAAAGACCGCATTGAGGCTAAGATTAAGGAAAGCAATGCAGGAATATCTGAGGCAACTGCTTCGTAAGCTATAACGCCAATAAACACTTTGTGCGCATGAAAAAAGACCGCAGATATGCGGTCTTGTAAGTTCTGGTCGGGTTGACAGGATTTGAACCTGCGACCCCTTGACCCCCAGTCAAGTGCGCTACCAAACTGCGCCACAACCCGATATAAGCAGCCCAGCTATGATAATTGGTATTTCTTCCTTTATCAAGAGTAGAGCAGGGGACAGAAAAGAACTTTCACTTCGAATCATGAAATAAATCATCTCGGAAACAAGTATTCATCGCGTATGCTTATAGAGAGGTAAAAGACTATGATGAACCAATGATCTCAGGAAATCTGCCTGGTAAAACGATAGGAAGAGATAGGTTTTGCTTGTTGTTGCTTTCTTTGTTCTGATGCCGCTGCTTGTTTCTGCGTTACTCCTTTTTATACGCAAGAACAAGTCGCGCAAGCTAGTAGCCGGTATTGCTGGTCTTATTCTATCTATCGGCGGCCTGGTATCTTCTCTTCTGTATTTTGGTGCCCCATGGGTGCAAATCAGTCTTTCTTCAGTCCTTATCACCTATATTGGCCTTGTTATTGATGTATTGCTGGCCTTGGTTATTCTCAATCTCTCAATGAAGAACCACCAGCGTATTGTCATGGTCTGTGCCCTTGTCTACCTGGTAGCCATTCTTATATACGGCATGTCTTTCGCATTTTCCGCCACGGTAGACCAGTCACTGTATATAGACTCACTCAATATTCCTCTCATCTTTGTTTTAAGCGTTGTCGCCTCACTTGCCGCCTGTTTAAGCCTTCACTTTGAAGGTGCTCGCGCAAAAAACGAAAAAGAAGATTCATTACCCGCAACAGATTCTGCTGTAAAAACAGAAAAGACAACTAGTTCAAAAGACGATGAGGCAAACGAAAAGGCAAAAGATTTAGGTCCAGAACCCTCCGTTGTGCCCTCACTCATTTTTCTTCTCATTACTGCGGTAGCTATCGTACTTTTCTCAAACAATTTGAACTGGCTTTTCAGCGGGTTTAACCTCCTTGGTCTGACCTTATTCGGTATCTTTTATTGCGCTGAAGACAGTCCTAGGCACACGCTAGCGTTTAAGATGATTGGTTCCTTGCTCATTGGTTTTCTCTGTTTTGTCGCAGGGCTTGCCTATATCGGCTTTAATTTAAAGACTCTGTCGCTTCTCGCGTTTTTACAATATGGACTTCAAAACCCAAGCATTCTGCTTTTTTCAACTACCTGTTTCCTCATTTTGGCTTTTGCTGCCTCAGCTTTTTTCCCATTCAGTTCATGGGCAAAAAGTCCTCAAGATATGCATGGGGCAGAACTATCTGCATCCTATGCGGTCTCTTTCTCAGCCGGACTCTTTCTGATTATTAAGCTCGCACCAATTCTCACTTCGTCTTACCTAGGCGGTCTGCTTGTTATCTTGGTAGCGGGTACAACATGCCTCGTCTCTCTTGCGGAAGCGCTTACAGAAACGAGCATTATCGGGCGGGTTGAGCTTAGCTTTTCAGCCTGCATAAGTACTGCAGCGGCCTTATGTGGTGTGGGAGCCCCAGAGACCATCTGGCCTGCAACAGCTATTCTATTTACCTCTGTTCCTGCAGCCGGCCTTTTAATGGCATATCAAGATCTAGGAAATGCCTTCTATCTCAAGAAAGTGAATAAGGAAAAAGTTACCCAGAAAAAGACAGCAAATTTTCTTGAGAGAGAGCGGCTTATCGGTCTTATCGGACTCAACATTGCGCCGGTCATTTTTGTTTTTGCAAAGTGGTCAACAATTTCGTACCTACTTGAATCAAGCCACCTTGGCCTCGTCCTCGTCCTTGCTTTCGCAGCGGCTCTCTTTCTTATTTTGTCTGCTCATGAATTTATTTGCACAATTGAGCACAAGATGGATGGATATCCTCAAGAAACCCTCAGCCGACCAGAATCTTTCTTTTTCAAGCTTCTTACTGCGCTCGAGATCTTTTGTAGTGTCTTTATCCCTCTATTTTCCGCAATCTATCTCATGCCGTATGTACTAAGCGTATTTGGTCAATCACAGACTCTGGTCACAAGTGACTTGCTCTGGCTTGCTTTCCTTTTCGCCTTTCTTGTCATTATTGCCTTTTTTGCAAAACCACCCCAACAATTCAAAGACAAGTTTGAACAGAAAGAGAAATTCTCTCCTTATCTATTCGGCTCTGCATATCGAACGGAATATTTTGAAAGCGGCAAGCTTGAACAGGCTGTAGTCGATGCTAGCTCAAACAGCAGTATTTCCCTGTTCTTTAACGCACAGAGAATATCTACCGCTGCCACGGTTCTTATGGGAATTTTGGTATGCATTTTCCTAGCCCTAGCGATACTCATAGGTTTTACGGGGTAGGGGGTTTTAATGCTTAGCTTTATTTTTGTCCTCATATCTGTTCTGATATTTGCACTATTTGGTCCTCTTTGTGGATTTGCTCTTAAGTCGCTGTCCTACCATTTTTTGAGGAAGGCGGATTCAGACACTCAAGATGCAGCGCCGCTTAAGCTGAAAGAAACTCTGCACATAGTGAGGAAGCAAAGTGCTTCAGATGTCTATCACCATCTGTTTGCTCTTGCTGCGCTTGCTCTCCTTTTTGTTGCTGGTGGAATTTTTATCTACGGCGGTAATCTGTTTATGATTGTCTGCCTCGTTGCAATCAGTAGTTTTTTCATCCTTATTACTCTTTGGCAGGACACGCAAAACAGAGAAAAGGTTCATAAAGAATTTGAGCGTCTCATATCCTACTTGCCGGTTCTTTTTCTTTTGCCAATCATGTACTACTGCAGTGCGCACACCTTTAACGTAAGCGGGGTCTTTCATATCAATATTCCGCTCATTTGTTTAGACTGGCCTTTCGTGGCAGTACTCATTTTGGTGCTCCTTTTGATTTTGACTCAAGAAATATCTCAATATGCGTATGGATCTTCGAGCGACCGATTACTGACGCAAGCATATTTACGTATTTACGAATGGACTGAACTGGTACTAGGAATTGTCTGCCTCGGGATGTTTTTTATTGCGGCCGATTACCCATTCCTTGTTCTCTCTGTTGTCGTAATGGCCCTCTTCTATATTCTTTTGGCATTCACAGCAAAGAGGAAACCTTCGTGGCTCACAAAGTTTTCAGTTAAAAGCATCTGGCTTCTTACGGTTTGCGCCACCGCTGTAAACCTTATCCTTATTAGTCTCTAATAGGCGTGTGTCATGGGAGAAAGATCTTTATGGCTTATCCTGACAAAAACCTTGCTCGATACAGTGACTCCGTCTATAGTTGGGAACTCTGTGGAGCCCTTTCTCCATCAAGGTCTCACCAGATTTATTGGTAGAATAGGTCGGGTAATTGACCAGTAAGAGATTGCTTACACACAATACGAGGTATGAAAACTAGAACTCATGACGGATATGGAAGAACAGCATACTGAAAACGACCAAGAAGAAGTTCTTGATAAGATTTTCACGATTCCAAATCTGATTTCCTTTATCAGACTCTGCCTCGTGCCAGTCTTTTTCTACCTCCTTTTACAAGAAAATAATCTTGCTGCTGCTATCGTTTTTGCTGTCTCTGCTGGTACTGATTTTATTGACGGGCAGGTTGCAAGAAGAACTCATACGGTCTCGCGTTTGGGGCAACTCCTCGATCCAGCGGTTGACCGAATCCTCATGATTTTTGGCGTAATCGGCCTTTTTATGGTCGGAAGACTCCCGCTCTGGATTATTCTTGTCGTCCTCATTCGCGACTTATTCCTGCTTGCTGGAGGCTATTATCTTCTGAAGCGCTATCAAATTCGTGTGCCGGTTATTTATCCCGGCAAGGTTGCGACAACCTTTCTTTTTATTGGTTTTGCCGGTCTGGTTCTGAACATGCCTCTTATCGCGGGTCTTGGTATCTGTGATATTTGGTGGCTGCCAGGATTTAATATGCTTCCCGTCTCTTGGGGTATTTGGTTTGTATACGCTGGCCTCTTACTTGCGGTGGCTACGACAACGTACTACATCTACGCCGGTGTAAAGAAGATGAACGAAGCAAGAAGGAACTTAAAGGATTAGTTCTATGGCTGGATCTTCAAGAAGACAGCCGGCGCCCGTAAAACGTAGCACCAAAAAGACGCAGGCGAAACGTGCCACAACTTCGGGCTCAAAGACTCGTACGCAAGCAAAAAAGAGTTCTAAAACTCAAAAAGAAACGATGAAGCGTACACAGAAAAGCAGAACGACCACTGCGAAAACGAGACCATCGGTGAAAGCTTCTTCCAAATCTAGTGCTCGCTCGCAAAATAAGCGCACAAGCACAAAGAAAAGTTCTTCTCAACGTGGGCAAAAGACCGCAAAGCAGGTGAGTTGGCAAAGCCAAACTAAGGCTTCGAAAAGGATTGGTCCTCGTTCTGCCAATCAAAGAAAAAAGGCAGTAAAGGAAAGTGTGGCATCTTCACCTCTTGATATTCCTTTACTCTGGGCAAAAAATGGTTCAGGCGATGGAAAGACACGTTCACAATCGAGGAGAAGGAAACGACCTGCGCAAAACGCCACTCGCTTCCAGGATTCGCAACGACAAAGATCTCGCAAATCTTCCTATCAAAGCAGGCCCGCAGCAAATAGCAAAACAAGACCTAGCTATACGAAGCGTAAAAGTCAAAAGAACAGGTCAGCACTCAGTGCCTTCTTTAGTTTCATCTTTGGACACCGCGTCTTAAGAAACTGCTTTATTGTCTTTCTTGCGCTCATAGCAATCGGGACGCTTGACATGGGCCTGAACTGGGACCGCGCATATCCTGGAGTAAAAGTTGGCGATATTGACGTGGGTGGGAAAACCCGATCAGAGATTAGCGAGATTGTCGCCTCCACCTACACCAATCGTCTTGCAACCAATAAAGTAACAATCTATGCGAGCGAAGATGCACAAAATAAGTATTCAGATGAACTGAAGAAAATTGAAAGCGAGGCGCAGGCAGAGCAAATTTCTGCTGAAGCAGCAAACGCAAATAAGGAATATTGGGTCGTCGATATGAACAGCCTCATAGCGACACTACAATGCGATGAAATTGCAGATGAAGCCATTCAGGTTGGACGGTCAAATGGCGGTCTTCCTGCACGACTTCTCACCCCAATAACCGGCTATACCATTAGCCCACATGCATCGTTTAGCACCGATAAATTCGACTCGCTCACCTCAAGCATTGACTCGACTCTTGGTAATGAACGCCAGGACACAACCATATCTATTGAAAATGGCAGTTGTCAGATTGTTGATGGTCATGACGGTAAGATGGTCGACCGAGACAAACTGTCTGACCAAATAAACCACGCATTCTTTGATTCACCAGATGAGGGTGGGTCTTTCATCGTCAATATCGAAGATGCTCCCGATAGAATTTCGCATGAAGATGCTCAAAGAACTTCTGATGCCGTCAATAGGATTCTTGCAAGTGGTGTCCAATTCAGCTACGAGGATAAATCGTGGACTGATGATGGCACTGAGGTAGGGCAGTGGATTTCTGTCTCCATGGAAGAAAACAATGGCATGTGGCATTTGAAGCCCTATATGGACAATAACAAGGCACGTGCTCACATTCTGGAGAATATCTACGGTGAAAACCAGGGTATGCCCATTTCAATAACGTATGAAAAGGCCCAAGATGGCAGCATTTGGGTCCATACGGATGGACAAACCACCATTCCCTTCATTCCAGATACCTTGAACTCACTGAACGATATGTTGTTTGGGGAAAATGGACGAGCGTGGGACGAAAGCCAGGCAACTGAAGGTAATCCGGTAGAAGTCTCTATCGAAAGTGGTGCCGTTCCTGAAAGCCTGAGTTTTGATGAAGCCATAAACCTAGGTGTCGTTTGTGAGGTCGCTTCATATACCACTGAGTATTCAACTAATGTTGGCACTGAAAATCGTAATTCGAACATTCACTTTGCGGCTGATATGTTGAACAATTCCATCGTCACGGCAAATGGTGGCACCTGGTCCTTTAACAGCATCACAGGTGAGCGAACCGAAGATAAGGGCTTTAAAGGCGCCGGAACTATCATTGATGGTGAAATTGACGATGCGGTTGGTGGTGGCATCTGCCAAGTTGCCACAACTATCTTCAATGCAGTCTATGAATCAGGTCTTCCTGTCTTAGAGAGACACAACCATACCCTCTATATTGCAAGCTACCCAGCGGGAAGGGATGCGGCGGTCAGCTGGCCTGATTTGGACTTGAAATGGCAAAATGACACACAATCTGATCTTATCTTGCGAATGTCTTACACGGATGACAGTGTTACCGCTACACTTTATGGTATAGACCCTGGCTATATCGTATCAACAGATGTAGGCAAGTGGGAAAAAGGTAAAGAATATAGTAAAAAAACCGAGGAAGATGAAGACCTTCCGCGCGGCCAGTCTTACGTAAAGACTCCTGGATCTGACGGAAGAACGATATCGGTAACGCGTACGGTGAAAAACGTCTCCGGGCAGGTTATTCGTACGGATGTCTTCGATTCGGTTTATGATCCAGTAACGGAAGTAACCGTTGAAGGAACAGGCACATAATGAGAGCTAGAGCTGAGAGCACCGATACATTTTCAATTCGCCACCAGAAATTCCTTTCCTTTCTTTTGGTGGCGTTCATATCGTTTGCGACCATCTTTGCACAGGTTCCTTATGCTTCTGCTGATGTTCAAAAATCAGATTTGATATTTGGACAAAGTGTAGAGGAGCGAAATCTCTCATCGGCAGACTGCCCAAACGTTGATGCTGAATACGCTTATCTCATGGACAGCAATGGTCGTGTTTATTTCGAGCGTAATGCAACTACTCCCACAAAGATTGCCTCGATAACAAAGGTCATGACAGCAATTGTTGCGCTTGATCACGGAGACCTGAATGACCAGATTAATGTCAGTAAAAAGGCAGAAAAGGTAGGCGAGTCGGAAGCTGGTCTGAAAAATGGAGACTCACTTACTTTAGAAGCAGCACTGAAGGCCTTAATTGTGCCTTCTGGAAATGATGCTGCGATAGCTATTGCTGAATCTATTGGTGCAAAAATGGTTCGCGAAGCTCAGGAAAATGAAGAACCAATCACCCTTTCTAGCGGACAAGAGGCCACGGAAGAAAACGGTGAAGAGGTCTTTGTTGACGCTATGAATAAGAAAGCTGAAGAGCTTGGACTTAAGGATACCGTTTTTACGAACCCACACGGATTAGATAGTGATGAATATAGTGGCGACCAGCATTCTACTGCCGAAGATGTTGCCAAAATTATTCAAGCAGCCATGAAGTATGAATCAATTAGGATAATTGCAGACGGTGGTGATACGAGTATCTCCGTCCAGACATCTGCGGGAAAAACCAAAACGGTCAAACTAAAGTCTACGGATAAGCTTCTCTCAGAATATGACCCTGCGATGGGACTAAAAACAGGC
>JBMNSK010000025.1:0-18994 GCA_050945155.1 Eggerthellaceae bacterium
AATAGCGCTCTGAGGCTGACCGCTCTTCACGATGGTCTTAAGCTCCACGTTGATTGGAAGTTCAGGAGCAATTTGTGCTACTTCCTCAGCAACTTCCTTTTCACGTTCTTCCATCATTGTATCTGCAGGGGTTTGCATCTGAGTTGCGCCTGTTGTTGCAAGACGAGCGGCGACTTCAAAAGTTGTGTCATCGGCGTTGCTTACGTCTGCTATGCTCAGTACGGTGATCGTTACTGGCTTGTCGGTATCAGCCAACTGAATTGCGGCTTCGACGGCGTGCTTAGCATGTTCTGAGCCGTCATAGGGGACTAATATTTTATTAAACATCCCGATTCACCTCACATGGTTACGAAGCTTACGACGTAATCAGTATAAACGAAAAATTATTTCGCTTTGGTAAATCTCGGTTTAAAATTACCTGTCTGTACATTTTTTGTCACTTTTAAAAGCCCTCATGACCCCTATAAATTGTTTCGGAACCATCGTTGAGCGCAGGTTTATATACGCAGCTTCGCTCCGCTCTTACAACATAGGGGTTTATTCAATTTGAGGGAGAAAGGCTAGTCGGCAATCAAGGCATACTAAGACGTGTACTATTCTTTTCCGGACCAGCAGTATGTGCACACTTCTTCTGGATCAAGACCAATTGCTTCCAGCAAACCGTCAAGAGACTGGTACCCAAGTGAATCAAATCCCATTTCCTCACAAATGGCTTTGAGCATGCACTGACCGCGCTCGGTAGTACCGTCGGCATATTCGTCCAAGTGGTTTTGTCCCTCATCGCCCTCTAGGCGCTGGATGGTGCGTCGGGTAAGCAAATCCATTTCGGAATCATTGCGCGAAAAGCTTAGATACTTGCAACCAAACATAATCGGCGGGCAAGCCGTGCGCATATGTACTTCCTTCGCTCCAGCGCTATAGAGGAAGTTCACGGTCTCATGGAGCTGCGTACCCCGGACAATAGAGTCATCGACAAGGAGTAGTTTTTTGTCCTTGATGAGTTCGGGCACCGGAATTTGCTTCATCTTGGCTACGCGATTTCTGATGCTTTGATTTGCAGGCATGAAAGAACGTGGCCAGGTGGGGGTGTACTTAATGAAGGGACGAGCAAACGGAATATGAGCTTCGTTGGCATACCCGATGGCATGGGGCGTACCGGAATCCGGAACGCCAGCAACAGAATCAACATCAGGGAGAATGCCGCGCTTTGCTTCGTCGCGTGCCATGATTGCACCGTTGCGATAACGCATGACTTCGACATTTACACCTTCATAGTTTGAGTTCGGATAACCGTAGTAGGTCCAGAGGAACGCGCAGATACGCATTTTCTTTCCTGCAGGTGAAATGGTTTCGTACTCATCTGGCGTAATGCGTACAATTTCGCCAGGTCCAAGCTCATATTCATCTTCATAGCCGAGTTTATGATAGGCAAATGATTCAAATGAAATGCAGTGGCCAGCGGCGTTTTTCCCAATGAGAACAGGGAGGCGGCCCAGGCTATCGCGTGCCGCAATAATTTCTCCATCGGGTTTCATAATGAGAAGGGTAAGGGAGCCTTCAATAACCTTTTGGGCAAACTTTATGCCTTCAACAAAGGAGTTTTGCTGGTTAATGAGTGCTGCTACCAATTCGGTGAAGTTAACCTTGCCAGAGCCCATCGCCATAAACTGTTTTCCGCCATGGCTGAAATAGGCATCGACCAGTTCTTCGGCATTGTTAATGGCGCCGACTGTGGTGAGGGCAAAGATACCAAGGTGGGAGCGAATCAAAAGAGGCTGAGGATCGTTATCACTGATGCAGCCGAAACCGCTGCCGCCGTGAAAGCTCGGCAAGTCTGCCTCAAAACGAGTTCTAAATGGCGTGTTTTCTATTGAGTGAATCTGCCTTTGAAACTTTTTCTCTCCGTCACAAAAAACCATGCCCGCGTTTTTTGTTCCCAGGTGAGAGTGGTAATCCACTCCGAAAAAAACATCCAATACAACATCGTCGTGAGACGTGGCGCCAAAGAATCCGCCCATGCTCGAACCTCTTCTTCCTCTCTTTCAGTACAACAGAAAAGTATAAAGGTAAGTTTTCTTCGCGAAAGAGAAAAACATCAGTGTTTCGCGGATTGAAACAATTTCAGTTTTATAGGAGAGCGAGGCTTCGTATCGCTGGGTCTTGATACGGTACCTCTAATTCGTATCAGATTTTTGAGGGCGGTAGCCATAGGTTGAACCCAGGGCAAAAATGAAAGAGAGAGTAATTATGAGCGCTGCAATTTCTGCTACTCCAACGGAGTACCAAATACCATCGATGCCTATGAGCTGGGGCAATAACAGGACTGATCCAATTTCAAAAACGAAGGTGCGCAAAAACGAAATAATGGCGCTTACAAGTCCGTTGTTCAATGCGGTAAAAAACGATGAGCCATAGATGTTGAAACCCATGATAAGGAAGGCCATCGAGTACAGCTTTAAGGCATGGGCGGTAAGTCCATAGAGGTCTTGGTCGTAGCCTACATACATATAGGCTAAAGGATCAGCTAATACCCGCGTTGCTAAAAACATGAGTATGCCAAATACTCCAATGATGCCAAGTCCCTTTTGCAGTAAAGACCGCATTTCTTGTGTATTGCGTGCCCCGTACTGAAAGCTCATGAGTGGCCCTGCGCCCATGGAGTATCCCATGAAAACTGCTGCGAAAATCATGGCGACATACTGGATGACCCCATAGGCCGCTACACCTGATTCGCCAATAAGATGCAGGAGCTGTACGTTATACACAATAGATACGACTGACATGGCAATGTTGGATACCATCTCGGAAGAGCCATTTACCGCCGATTTTCCCAAAATACGAAGCTCAAGTTTTGTTTTTCCCAGTTTTAAGAGACTCGTATTTTTTCGTGCGAAATAAATCAGCGGAACAATGCCTCCTGCTGCCATGCCGATAATGCTTGCCCATGCAGCACCAGCCAAGCCCCAGCCGAACACGATAATGAATAGGGCATCGAGCCCGATATTGAGGCACCCTGCAACCAGGGTCGATATGAACCCCAACTTAGGTTTACCTGCGGTCATGACCAGGCTTTGGAAGGCATATTGGAGGACGAATCCGGGAATGCCTAGAAGAAGGATGGTGCCGTACAGAACAGAGGCATCAAGTAAATTCCCACTTGCGCCTAATGCGGCAAGGACAGGCTTAAGTACTGCTAGTCCTATTGCAGAGCAGCTCACTCCAAAGACAATGGCAGCATAGACAATGAGCGAGAAGTACTCGTTAGCCTTGTCTGGACGACCTTCCCCAAGTGTCTTAGCGACAACGGCTGAGCCTCCGGTTCCAAGCATAAAACCAACGGTTGCTAAGATCATAGGGATGGGGTAGACAAAGTTGACGGCAGCAAGAGCGGTTGCTCCGATAAAGTTCGAAACAAAGAGTCCGTCCACAATGATGTAGACGGAAGCAAAAATCATCATCGCTATCGAGGGGGAAGTATAGCGGAGAAGATGTCCTACCGAGAAATGTTGTGACATATCGAGAGCCATATATGCCCATGATAGCAAGTCTTATGGGGAAAGTCTCAGCCCTGCCGCACCCGTAGAGGTGGGCACGAAATAGGCGAACAAACTCAAGCGACACCAAAACCGCAAGGCTGTGGGAAACCAAAACTAGGGGCAGAGCCGGCGCAAAAGTGTACCTTCAAGCTTCGAAAATTCTATGAGTGTTTTTTGCGCAACTCGTCTGGGTTTTTCACTTTGTTATTATCAAGTTATGAGCAGAAAAAAGCATGGCTGTCTGGGACGTTTGGTGAGGTTCGTTATTGGCTGTGTCTTAATCGTCGTTGCCGTGGTCGCCGTCACCAATATCGTTACCATCGTAAGTACACAAGACAATATTTTGACTGAAGAAGAGGCGGATGCGACAAACGCAGACGCTATCTTAATTCTTGGCGCCTCCGTACAACCTGATGGTTCTCCCTCTCCGGTGCTTCAAGATCGACTTGATGAAGGTATTCGCTTGTATAAGCAAGGTGTGGCGCCGAAGATCATTATGAGTGGGGATAACCTGACTGCTTCATACAATGAAGTACGGGCCATGAAAGCTTATGCACTTGATGCGGGAGTTCCAAGCGAAGATATATTCTGTGACCACGCTGGTATTTCCACCTATGACAGCATGTATCGAGCAGCTCGCGTTTTTGGCGCAGATACAGTTGTCGTGGTAACGCAGAACTACCACCTCTATCGCGCGCTTTTTGCCGGCAACTGTTTAGGGATGAAAACCTACGGTGTTTCGAGCAGCCTGCGAAGTTATTCCAGTCAGGACAACGCCGATATTCGCGAAATATTTGCGCGAACAAAAGACTTCTTCCAGGCTGTTACTCAGATGCCTGCGACGTATTCCGAGGGTCATATCAGCCTTGACCAAAACGGAGATGTGACCGAAAGCTAGTTACCTGCCTGCAATAAAAAAGAGACCTGAATTTTCAGGTCTCTTGTGTTTCTGGTGGGCGATAACGGATTTGAACCGCTGACCTTGTGCTTGTAAGGCACCTGCGCTTCCGCTGCGCCAATCGCCCGTGTCATATCGCAAGTTAGCATTGTGCCACAGAATTGAATTGCCTGCAATACGAATTTTAGCCCTTGAGCTCAACATTGGGGGCGTTATACCAAATAAAACCATTGGTATCGCAGTAATTATTGATGGAGTCAATCATGTCTTCTGGAGCATTGTATTCCGTCAGATAAACCGCAAGTCCTTCTTGTCTACACCGCTCAAGATAGTCCTCGTAGTATTCAGTAGCTTCTTCAGTCTGGACGATGTGGTCATAAGGACTACCGTTCATTTGTGTGAACACTTCTTCTTGGTTCACGCTATTGAATAGATTGGTTTGATGGTCATCAAGAGCTGCAACAACAAATTCATCCGCCCCATTCACCATGATAGGTACATTGTATTGATGCAAATCATTCAGGATTGTGATTAGGGCTTGGTAGTATTCATCACTCGGGTTCTCCGAGTAAACATCAAGATTGTCAACAAAGAACCCATCAACACCTTTATCTGCAAGTTCTTGCGCAAGCGTGCCGGTAACAAAGGCTTGCCATTCTGAGTTTGTTACATCTACCCAGGATTCGTCTTCCCATCCGTCGCGCTCTCCCGTGGTCACATCCTTGAATTCATCATAGTAGCTTCGCCAGTTTTCAAGGGAACCGACGTTGAGATAGGAATATACCGTATGCCCTTCGTCGTGAAGCGCTTGAATATCTTCTTGTGACCAGACAAGCGCATCAATTACGACCGTGTGATAGGCACCAAGTTTTTGTGCGTGTTCTGGATCAAGAGCGATAAAAACACCATATTCATAAACAAAGTCGGTTTGGTCATCGCCTTGACTGTTGCCTTGAGTGCTGTTTTGGCTTGCCGCACTTGATTCACCTGATTGGCTCGACTGGTTAGAGCAGGAAGAGCAAGCAGAGAGTGCCATGAGGGCAATGCATGCAATAACCGAAATGATAATGAAAAGGATTGTTCTCTTTTGTAGGTGGATTGTTTTCATAATCTCTCATTTCCTTAGAGAAAACTACCGCTTTCAGTATATGCGGAACAAAGACGTTTCATCTGGTCAATTGCGCAATGCTGTAGAGACTTGGGGGTAATCGGTTGGGCTATCGGGTGAAACTTTAATCGAATAAAGGATTAGTCAGCACTGAAAACTATAAGGCGCATGGTGAGGTGCCACAGTTAGTTTTCTGTACGTAGCAACTGAATTGCTTGGTTTCTGCCGGTTTTTTTGTCTGATACATGCGACTCAATTAGGTTTCTTGGCAAAGTTTTTGCCGTCAAAGCTCGAGATACTTTCTTCATCTTTATTGGCGTGGAGGCCGAGATGAAACGACGGAGAACAAATCTATTCGCAATTTTATGTGGTGTAGTCTGCACGTTTTGCATCTTGGCCTTTATGAACAGCGTCCGAAGCGATGCGGAAGCGGCTCGTGCGGAAGCTCTTGAACGCTACAGAGGTGAACAAGTGGACGCACGAGCGGGCTTCTAGGGAAAATTTTTTCGAAAAAATACCGACAGTGCATTCGTTCGGGATAGGTATATATTCATTGAGGGGGGGGTAACATTAATGGGATAAATCAGTTAAAGCTCCCATGATGCAAGGAAGTGTTTCCACCATTCAGAGTCGTTCGGTCCATATTTTGCAAGGAGATTTATCATCGATTCACGGTTGTCTGCTGGAATAGCCATGAGTTCTCGATACATGGCGTCCAGAGCCTCCTTCTCCGCAGAATCGAAGTTCTGTATTATCTCCTTCATCTCCTCAAGCGAGTAACTTTTTTGGTCGTCAAGGCATATCTGCGCACGAAATCGTGCAATCATTTGGTTTTCGAATGCTTCCTCGAAAGGTACTTCATGCAATGGGGCTAGGTTTAGTTCGTCAAATTTCGGAGCTGGTTCTTCTATTTCGGCTGCCATTTTTTGTGTTGCTTTGACAGGTTCTACTGTTCTTGATTCGCACCGGTTTCCAACTTTAAGACATCTCAGCTTCAGTTTGCATCGTGCTGACGGATTTGCCGTTCTATGGTCATAGTACCCACATCCTTTGCATGCTTCTGAGATGCAGTTTATCAGCGCTACTGAGATAGAAATTTTCGAAGTTGCTTCATCGAAGTCAGATACATCAGCATAGGACATGTCAAACTCTCTGAACTCTGTCAGTTTCTTCACCACGAACTCTACCGTGTTCTGATCCCCGGTAATAATTACATGGGCATCATGCAGAGAGCCGTCTGTATTGATATCCATTCGATTCCTATCTTTATTGTGTTCAATCGAAAAGTTACGACGGTATTACTACTATGCTCAATTACTGCTTTTACCTATCTGAATCGGAAGTACGATAGAAATATTCTATACCTGGCAATATGAAACCGTCACCGTTTTTCCTTTTGTAGCGTCGGGACTAATCGTATGGCGATGACAAAAACCGGTAATATGCTGGGTGTGAGTGGACGAGTCGTTAAATGTGCCATTATGAGTAGAAAACAAAAACAGATTAATGTGTCCCTACGCCATTGCGCGTGCGTAAAGTTTTTCTGCCTGTCGCTGCAAAGTCCTACTAATTTTGAGGTATGAGTCCAAAAGTTTTAGACAGGGTTCGGTAACTTCCGAACCGTTTGCGCCATTACGCTTTAAGAGGGCAAACCCCAGTGCGGTTTCCGCATCACGGACAAGACGCCAAGCTCTGTTGTAAGAAATACCAGCGCTTTTCGCTGCGGCGTTCAGCGATCCAAGCTCATGCACTCCAAGGCACAGCGCGGCAAGTTCTGGAGAAAAAACCATCGCGTCATCACGGTCAGGATTTTGCACCTCGAGCGTTATCCGAGGCTCAAAATTCTCAAGGGCAAGAAGTGCCCGCTCTTCAGGACTTAAGTCCTTTTTCTTTCGTCGTGGACGCGCCACTTTTTACTAATCCTTTTGTAAATTGCTTAAGAAGGCACACACTGCGTCTTCAATTGCTCCTTGGTTTCCATCGATTACTTCGGTGAAACGAATAGGAAGATCATCAAGCTCAGCTAAGCCCTGAGGAATACGAAGGCAACCAGTTTCGTCAGCGATAAGACGGTTGAGTTCACTTCCAGAAAGTGCTGCCACTTCATCAGGGAGTGGTTCTCCAGGAGCAATATCATGCAACGCGCGATATACGTTGTTTCCAAACTTTGCCCAATGCGCCGTGCTTGCAATAAGAACAGGGGTATTGTCTCGTAAATTCGATGCAACGCGACAGGCAACGGCGGTATGGGGGTCTACCAGATAGTGGAACTCTTCATAGAAGTCTTTGATGGTACGCAGGCAGGTTGCACTATCAACCGAATCTGCTGCAAAAAGGGACTGAAGTCGCGCGAAGGTATCCTGGTCAACACTGAAGCGCTTTTCTTCGCGCAGGTCCTTCATCCAACCCCTGATTGCTTCGTCATTGCGGCCGGTCAATTCATAGAGTTGGCGCTCTAAGTTTGACGAAACCAAAATGTCCATTGAAGGGGATGGGGTCAGAACAAACTGACGGTCTGAAATATCGTAGGTGCCGGTATTGATGAAGTCGGTGAGTACGCGGTTTTCATTGCTGGCGCAGTAGAGCCAACGAATAGGCGTTCCCATGCGCTTAGCGTAGTAAGCAGCAAGGATGTTTCCGAAGTTTCCAGTCGGGACACAAACGTCCAAATCATCTCCTGCCTCTAACTTGCCGTCGGCAACAAGCTGCGCATAGGCAGATACGTAATAAACAATCTGGGGAAGCAGCCGTCCCCAGTTAATGGAGTTTGCACTAGAAAGGGCAATGCCGAATTTGTCCAGAAGTTCTTGGGCAAATTCATGGTCATTAAAGACCTGTTTTGCACCTGTTTGGCAGTCGTCAAAGTTGCCGCGAACACCCCACACATGAACATTGTTTCCACGCTGGGTTGCCATCTGCTTGTATTGGATATCGCTTACGCCACCGTGCGGATACATAACACCAATTGAAACGCCTGGCGCATTTTTGAACCCTTCAAGGGCTGCTTTTCCGGTATCGCCCGATGTGGCTACCAAAATCATAAATTCGTGGTCGAGGGTCCCGCGTTCACGAAGTGCTTCGGCGCTTGCACTAAAGAAGCGAGGCAGGCATTGCAGCGCCATATCCTTAAAAGCGGAGGTTGGTCCATGCCAAAGTTCAAGGACATGAGTGTTGGAGTTAAGGCTTGTAATCGGGCAGATAGCTTCATCATCGAAATTCGAGCTATAAGCTTCGCTCATAAGGGCATCAATTGTCTCATCAGGCAAATCGACGGCAAATTTCTTATAAATCCAAGCAGCACGCTGTGCATAGGGGAGTTGAGCCAAGTGGCAAATTTCATCAAGGGTCAGCTCCGGGATTTCTTCGGGGACATACAATCCTCCGCCAGGTGCAAGGCCGTTAATTACCGCTTGGGTAAACGGCACTGCGTTTTCATTAGCACCACGTGTGTCTTGGTAGAAATTTCGTTCCATCAGTCCACCCTTAATCAAGCTCGAAGTGTACATATGACAGATTATATTCATGAAAGTATAACTCAGCGACCAGAGCATAAGTTCTCAGTCCCCTGTGGTAAAATATAACTGGTTTTATGGGGAGGTTTTTTTGGAAAAGATGTCAAAATCGAGCGAGGATTATCTCGAGGCCATCGTTATGCTGGGGGGCACCACGGAGGCTTCTGTGCGCTCGGTAGACATTGCCAACAAGCTTGACGTTTCCAAAGCTTCGGTCAACAAGGCAATTACCCTGCTCAAGGAGAAGGGTTATGTTGATCAGCCTTATTATGGGGACATTACGTTAACCGAGGAGGGTTACGAGTATGGTTCGGCTGTCCTATCAAGGCATCGTATGTTGTTTACCTTTATGACAAAAGCTTTGGGAATACCTGAGGACAGGGCCAACGACGAGGCTTGTCTTATGGAGCACGCCATCAGTGACGAATCTTTCGAAAAATGGCGTGATTACATCAACAAGCTCAATCTTTAAAGGAAGTTTGCACAAAGGGTCAAAGTTTGGCTGGAACTTTCGGGGTAGGTTCCGTGAAAATTTTGCCATAATTTCTTAATAAAAGTGCACTTCATATCCTGTTTTCAGAGTGACTTGTGTTATTCTGAAATTGCTTCGAGCATTACACGAACTATTAAACACAGCACAATGCTAAGGAGCTTTCCAATGCGGAATTCAAACATTGTTAGATTGGATACCACCAGGGGGTCGCGGTATTCTTCTACAGCTGTGCTCTCGCCTCGAAGTTCCGCATCAAAAAGAGGATTCCAAGAGGTACGGGAAAGTCCTGTTCGCAGGACATCATCAAAGTCAAAAAATCGTCGTCGTTCTGAATCGTCTATGCAGAGCCGTTCTCGCGAACGTTCAAGTGTGCGTACGCAGTCCCATGCACGTCGACATTCAGAATCGTTCGGCTCACGCTCTTCTCGGTCTTCAAATGTGCGAAGAGGCGGAAACTCACGCAGGGCACATGAAGAGCGAAGACCACGGCGTCAGCCTGACGAATTCCAAATACTCAGCTTGGAGAGTTTGAGTCGGCGGAATTCGCAGACGAATTACCGTAAATCTGCGGTAGGCGAGTCGACGCGTAATGCAAATGCGCGTACTGCTTCTCGGTTATCGCAGCGCCATTATTCGGTGCCTTATTACTATGCACCAATGCCCGAGCCAAGCCCTCAGTCTCAGGAACGTATCGATACCCGGTATGACCGTCGGGGATCAGTGCGGTATTCCACGCAGTTTGAAGACTTTGACGATTTCGAAAACGAAGCAGAAGGCGCCCGTCGCAACCGAGGAAGTCAGACTCCGAAGCGTTCTCGTTTTGAGCAACGCAAACATGACGCGAAGAAACGTCGGGCGGATAAAAAATTCGATAAACAGTTCGGTGGGGCAGATGCCCATAAGTCTGACGAGGGAGCACCGCGAGCGGCGGTTTACCAGTCTCGCGAGAGTTCAGCACATAGACGTGCGAACCGTTTGCAGACCGACAAGAAAAAGAAAGGCGTAAGGCTTCCGGCATTCGGTAGCTTTGCTATCGGTTCAAGCTCTCGTTCTATTGTGGGAATTGCCGTTTCGATAATGATTGTCTTTACCTGCGCTTTCCTTTATACGCCGGCGCAGCAGTACTATCAGTCAATTCGCGAAAATGATCGACTCGAGGCGGAATATACCGCCATTAACCAGCGTAATGATGAGCTGCAAGCCAATGTTGATACGCTTTCAACTTCTGAAGGTATGACCGACTACGTTCGTGACCAATATGGATGGGTTCAAAGCGGAGAGAATACCGCAACTGTTCAGGGTATTGATGGGTCTGACTCAAATAGTGCTGCGCAAGTAAACACGAGTGTTTCGAGCGAGGAAGTCAAAGCCCCCGAAACCTGGTATTCACCCGTGTTAGACTTTATCTTCGGAGTGCAGTAGGCACACCGAGCATAACGTGTGGTGTTCAGCTTTCAAAGCAGCTGGGCGCAACACGATGACCTTGCGTCGAAATTTCAGGAAATTTTAAAATCTGGGAGTCCTTATGTCCGAAGCAAACAAGCAATTCAAACCTGGTCGTTATGCCTCGATTGATATCGGTACGGTAACGTGCAGGATGCTTGTGGCTGATGTCGACAGCACCGGGGCGATGAACGAATTAGCGCGTGGTTATACGATTTGCAACCTAGGTGAAGACGTTGATAAAACTGGCGTCCTCAAAGAAACAGCCATGCAACGTGTTATCGATGCGCTGAAAACCTTCAAAGAAAAGCTTGAGACCTTTGAACCCGCTGCAGGTGCAAAGATTCCTCTCACCGCGGTTGCAACGAGTGCAGCGCGCGATACGGCAAATGCTGAGGATTTTGTACGCCGCGTCGAAGAACTGGGAATTGATTTGCATGTTATTCCTGGTGAAAAAGAAGCCTCACTATCCTTCAAAGGCGTTTCAAAAGATTTTCCTGGTCAAAAAATTGCGGTCGTTGATGTCGGCGGTGGTTCAACTGAGATTGTTTTAGGTAGTGCGCAGCAAGAGCCTTCTCGCATGCACTCTTTTAACATCGGTTGTCGTCGCGCAACGGAACGTTTCCTGCACTCTGATCCACCACGTCCGGAAGAAATGGACGAGGTACGCGCGTGGGTGCGAGACGAGATGCGGCCCTTCTTCCAAGATGTAATCAAAAGTGGTTTTCGCTTTGATACGCTCGTTGCTGTTGCAGGTACGGCAACCAGCGTTGTTGCCATGCACGAGAAAATGGAAGACTACGATTCATCGCGGGTTCATAAGACCGTTGTGGACAAAGACTATCTTCGAGAGGTTTTTGAAGAAGCCGCAGCACTTCCTTTAACTCAAAGAAAGAAGCTTCCTGGACTTGACCCCGGTCGTGCGCCCGTTATTGTGGCGGGTTTGCTTATACTGCAAGAAGTTTTAGACCTTGCCCAAGTTCAGTCGTTTACGGTTAGCGAGTCGGATATTTTGCACGGAATCATACTTGATGCCGCGCACAACTGATATTCTTTTGGTACCATGTGGAAAGCCATGGTAATGGCTAGCCGTCGAATTGCGGTGCACTTGTTTGTGCATGAGCGCATCAAGGGTTTCTGAAGCGAAACGTGGGAGCGTGGCGGAATTGGCAGACGCAGCGGACTTAAAATCCGCCGCCTTCGGGCTTGAGGGTTCGAGTCCCTCCGCTCCTACCAATCAATCTGCAGGAATACATAACACCAAAATAGGAAGTCATGAAAAAAGTCAGCGAAATCATTAACTTCGGACCCGAGGGCCCGCAAGACTTTGCAGACTACCTTAATGCCTATGCGTCCGATGTGGGCGAGGTAGTTAATTCTTACCTACCAAAAAGCGTTCATTCTGAAATTAACCGCTATCTTTACGACCCGCTGTTTGCGTACGGCGCAAATTACGGGAAGTGCCACCGGCCCCTTATTTGTTTTGCTGCCTGCCGTGCCGTAGGCGGGGATGTCGATAAAGCTACGAGTGCGGCATCTGCCATTGAGCACTTCCATAACGCTGCTTTGATTCACGACGATATTGCAGATGAGTCTCATCTGCGTCGCGGTGTTGCATGTTTGCATATCACCGAGGGTATCGGAGCCGCCATCAACATGGGCGATTTAGCTCTTTCGCTGGTAAACGGAACCGTTGCGAAAGATCCGCTCTTAGATGATGCGCTAAAAGTGCGTGTCATTAGGGAGCTTGTCGACATGACACAGCGAACTATCGAAGGTCAGGCACTCGATATTGCTTGGGCACGTGATGGCCGTTTTGATCTTTCAACAGATGATTACTTGCTTATGGCCGAACACAAAACCGCTTTTTACTCCGGGGGTGTGCCGTTAGCCATTGGCGCCATCATCGGTGGAGGAACCGAGGAACAGATTGAGACCTTGCGTGCCTACGGTATGGATGCTGGCCTTGCTTTCCAAATCCAAGATGATTTGCTGAATTTAATCGGAACAAAGGAAAGCACGAAAAAAGATTTTCGCAGTGATATTACAGAGGGTAAGCGAACCTTAATGGTGGTGCATGCACTCGAACATTCTGCCCATGCCGACCGCCTCATAGAAATTCTTTCTTCCAAAACAACTGAACCTCAGGAGCTTGCGAAAGCAGTGGAAATTATGCAAGAAGCGGGAAGTCTTGACTATGCTCGCTCGTATGCCGCTCATATCACCGATGAGTCGATAGCGCGTGTCTCCGAAGTCTTGCCAGAGTCAACTGCTCGGAACCTGCTTTTGTCCATGAGTAAGTTTTTCGTAAACCGTTTAAGCTAATTTTGTTTAGGCGCTTTTCCTGAAATTTTTTGCGCTACTATGAGCCTATGCAAAGTATCAAGTTACATGACCAAGGCGCTCAGGTAGAGGACGTGCAGCAACGGCTCGCAAGTCTTGGTCTTTTGGATGAAAATGACGTAGACGGCGCTTTCGGCGAAAGAACGCTCGAAGCAGTCCGAGAATTCCGGAAGCAGGCAGACTTAGACCCCGGTGATGAGGTTTCTGACAAGGTCTGGTCTGCTCTGGTTGATGCCACTTATCATCTCGGCGATAGAACCCTCTATCTGCGCATGCCTTATTTTCATGGCAATGACGTCTTAGAACTTCAACATGCTCTCGGTGCGCTTGGTTTTGCAAGTAAAATGACCGATGGAATTTTCGGTGCATATACCGAAACGGCTTTGCGTAAGTTCCAGCTCAATATGGGACTTCCTTCCGATGGTATTGCTGGGGCTGCAACGTACCAGGCTCTGCGCAACCTCCATCATTCATGGGAGGGCAAAGAAGCCATGGCGACACCTCTCAATATGGGTTTTGCACGTGCGGCTGATGTGCTTGAAAACAACGCCATCTGTCTGTTCGGCACGCAGGAGTTTACTCGCAGCGTGGCTTCGCGCATGTCGAATCTTGCTCTGGCTACGAACCCCGCTTCAAAAATCGTAAGCGCAAATTCCTTGCTGGTAAGCCCAAGCGAAGAGATGCTTATGGTGCACATTGTTCTTCCTGAAGAAAAGACAGCCGAAAATACACCGCGCGTTTTGTATGACGAGTCCGAAACCTTGGCCCTTCGTTTGCAAACCGCCCTTTCGGTTGTGAGGGGCAAAAAAGAAGCACGTATCGCGGTAGAACTTCCGTCCACGATGTGGGAAGACGCTGGTGAAGATCGGTCCGCGCAGCATTTTGCAATTTCTCTGTTGGATGCGCTTTGTTTAGCGTTGAGCCAGCAGTTGTCATAGCACAGGGGAACCATCCCGTCATTGAACCTTGAGGAGGATAGTATGACGAACCCAGGACAAGGTCAGGAAAACTACTACAACCAAAATGCCGAACAAGGAAACAGCCAGGCATCGACTGGCGCTTCCTATGCCCCCGCGCCACCTGCTGCTCCCGCTCAGCCTTCTGCACCTGGTGCAGATGCGTATGCTGCACAACCACAGCCAGGCACACAGGTACCACCGTATAATGGCACACCTGGTGCGGCGTATGCGAACTACCAGCAGCCTGTGCCGCCTGCTCCTGTGGCGAACGCGCCTGTTCCACCAACTCCGTTGTACGAGTTGACCGGTGGTATGAAGTTTGGCTGGTTTCTTGTTGGCTGCTTGGCTGGAATTCCAGGCATTCTTATAGCATGGCTTACCAACGTCGATAAATACAACAAGGTTAAAAGCGATGCGATTAAGTTTTCCATCATTGGTTTTGTG
The DNA here is from genome assembly GCA_050945155.1 of Eggerthellaceae bacterium. Lineage (GTDB taxonomy): Bacteria > Actinomycetota > Coriobacteriia > Coriobacteriales > Eggerthellaceae > JBMNSK01. The sequence continues at coordinate 14,737 of JBMNSK010000025.1, forward strand.
GTGAATATTGTTTTTGTTGTCTTTATCGTGAGCATGATTGTCCTCACAATCATTGGGCTCAGTGTCGGTAGCGGTGCCGTAGACGCCACCTATTCGATGTATTACTAAGGACTTCCGGTTAAGTTTGAATGAGGGGTTAGATGCAATATAGAACACGCAGGATGGAGAGAAAATTATTCGTATGGTTTGTAGCAGTACTTGCTGCAGTTTCCCTTGTTTTTTCTTACTCGATACCTGCGTGGGCAAGTGATGAGACGAGCATCGAACTCAATCAGAATATTTCGATTGGAAACGTTGATGTTGAGTCGGTTACCTCGTCAGGAGCTAACCCCGGCAATGATGGCTATGTTGTGAGCAGGGTTAATTTTTCAGCGACCAATGCAGGCAGTCTCGCGTTTTACACGCGCGCAAAAATCGACGTTTTGTTTTATGATTCGTTGGGAAATTTAGTCTCCAATCTTGATACAAGCTACATTCGTCCAAACATCGTCGCCGCAAGCAACGCATCGGGAGCTTGGGTTGACGGTGGTGATGGTTACTGGTACTGGAATAACCTTGTTAATCCTGGTGAGACAACAGCCCATCTCGTGGAGGGTGCACTGGCATCGTTTGACATTCCTAACGAGTATCTCAATTACACCATCAGGCTGAATGTTCACTATGAGGCAATTCAGGCAACTCATTTGGCTGCAGATGAAACCTGGAATCAGGCAGACATCTATGAAAATGCCCGCGAGATTACGACGGTTGAAAATTTAGGGACCCAGATTTCTGCAACACTGACTGATGATGGCCTTTCGACGTCTACCCCTTCAGAGCTGAGCGAAGCCCACCTGAGTCCAGGTGGGAAGGTCATCTACGACATCAACCTAGAGAACCAAACAGGCACAAGTCGACAATTTTACCTGGGCGCTCAGCTAGGCAATCTCAGCTCTGAGCAAAAAGACCTTCTCAATAGGTACCTCCATATTCAGATTCAGGATGCGGACGGAAATCTTGTTTGGAGCGGAACGTTTGGTGACCTGAGTGGTGCGGATATAGCTCTTGTTACTCTCGCTCAATCCGGGTCTTCAAGGCTACAGGTACAAGCAAGTCTCGCAGCGGATGCTCCTAACGCTTTACAGAATTTGAACTCTTCCATTATCTGGAAGATTTCAGTTGCCGAGGAGGAAGGTGCCACCAATTCTGGTCAGGCTACTGACTCGAACACGCAGTCTGGAAATAATACGGATACCTCTGCAAGTGAAATTCCTGACACGGGTGATATGACGAGCGGTATCCTCCCAATATCGCTGCTTGGTATGGCGGCTGCGCTCTTTGCAATCACATACGGTATTCGCCGCCAGGAATTCTAGCTTGTGCGCAAGGTAGTGTGAGTTAATAAACACGCATGTCTGCCGTCTTGCGTTACATTGTGGTAATAGATAATAGGTAGAATTTCATACAAAGAAAAACTGAGTGATAACCTTTTGTCTGGTAAAAGGATTGCACTATGACACGTTCGATGACGATTGCAGAAAAGATTTTAGCCGCACATGCAGGACTCGACGAGGTAGTACCAGGTCAACTTATCGAATGTTCCGTCGATTTGGTACTCGCAAATGACGTGACCGCCCCCATCGCTATTCGTGAATATAAGAAAATTGGGGTGGATGAAGTCTTTGACAAGACAAAAATTGTCATTGTCCCTGACCACTATGTTCCCAACAAAGACATCAAGAGCGCTGAGCAAGCAAAACTCATTCGGGAATTCGTTTATGACCAAGGTATTACCCACTACTATGAAGTGGGTTGTATGGGTATTGAGCATGCGCTGCTGCCCGAGCTTGGCATAGTTGGTGCTGGCGACCTTGTTATCGGAGCCGATAGTCATACGTGCACCTATGGAGCTCTGGGGGCTTTTGCGACAGGCGTCGGTTCGACCGATGCCGGCGTCGCGTTTGCAACGGGTAAGGCGTGGTTTAAAGTTCCGGAATCCATCCTTATTAAAGTGGAGGGAAAGTTAAAGCCAGGCGTTACCGGCAAAGATGTCATTTTGCATATTATTGGCAAGATTGGAGTCGACGGGGCACTGTATAAGGCGCTCGAGTTCACCGGTTCTGCCATGCATGACTTGAGTGTCGAATCTCGTCTGACCATGTCGAATATGGCTATTGAGGCTGGTGGCAAGGCTGGTCTTTTTGAAGTAGACGAAAAGACGCGAGCTTACCTTGACGGACGGGTTGAAAGACCGTATCAAGAATTTCATTCCGATGCCGACGCACACTACAGCGAGATCTACGAGTTTCAAGCTGAAGAAATTGAACCTTGCGTGGCATGGCCAAGCTTACCTTCTAACACACACCCCGTTGCCGAATCACGCCATATCAAGATTGACCAGGTAGTCATTGGAAGCTGTACCAATGGTCGCATCGAAGACATGCGTGCAGCTGCGGCAATCTTGCGCGGAAGAAAAGTTGCTGCCGGCCTGCGCTGCATTGTCATCCCCGCGACTCAGGGTGTGTATCGGCAGTGTTTGTCCGAAGGGCTCATAGAAATCTTTCTTGATGCAAACTGCGCTGTTTCAACTCCCACCTGCGGACCGTGCTTGAGTGGCTATATGGGCGTTTTGGCTGCGGGGGAGCGTGCCGTTGCAACGACGAATCGAAACTTTGTCGGTAGAATGGGCGACCCTGAAAGCGAGGTCTACCTTGCTTCTCCTGCAGTTGCAGCGGCAAGCGCAGTAGCCGGGCATATAGCAGCTCCTGAAGATCTTGAAAACGCGCGGTAAGGAGAGCGATGTTTTTCAAAGGAACAGCACATAAGTACGGGCGCGATATTGATACTGACGTCATTATCCCTGCGCAGTATCTGAATACCTCGGATTCTCGCGAGCTTGCAAAGCACTGTCTTGAGCGCCTCGACCCTTCTTTTGTCGATAAGGTTCATCCAGGCGATATCCTCGTTGCTGAAGAAAATTTCGGTTGCGGCTCTTCGCGCGAGCATGCACCTATTGCCATTAAAACGGCAGGCATAGACGTCGTTATCGCAAAGAGCTTTGCGCGCATCTTCTATCGCAATGCGATAAATACAGGACTTTCCATCATGGAGTGCCCTGAGGCAGTTGACGGAATTAACGATGGTGATACGGTCAGCGTCGACGCCGATAGGGGCATAATACGAAATGAAACGACTGGGCAGAGCTTTGATGCTACGCCCTTCCCACCGTTTATTCGCGAAATTATTGAAGCAGGCGGCTTAATAAATCGTACGAAAAAACGATTGGGCAAAAAGTAACGCCGCGAAGAATGGGAGACGCATGACCGAGGTGAAGAAGATATGCCTTCTACCAGGTGACGGTATTGGTCCTGAGATTTTGGTTGAAGGTGTCAAAGTTCTTGATGCAATAGGGAAGCTCCATGGTGTTTCCTTCGAATATGAAGAGGCTTTATTAGGCGGAATAGCCATCGACAAGACAGGCACTGCCTTTCCTTCTGAAACCTTAGATATAGCCAAAGCAAGTGATGCGGTACTGCTTGCGGCAGTTGGAGGACCTAAGTGGGACAGTACAGATCCTGAAAAACCAAGGCCTGAACAGGGACTTTTAGGCATCCGGAAAGAGCTTGGCCTCTATGCGAATGTGCGCCCCGTTACAACCTATCCATCTTTGGCGAATGCTTCGGTTTTGCGGCCTGAAATTATTCAGGGCGTAGATTTAGTTATCATGCGCGAACTAACTGGTGGCCTTTACTTCGGTAAACGTGACCGCGTATACGAAAAGCCGGGTGCTGGTTCAAATGGAAGCCGGGGTCAGTACGCCTTTGATACGCTTGAGTACAGCGAGTATGAGGTGGAGCGCATTGCGCGCCGTGCTTTTGACTTGGCTCGTATTAGGCGCGGACGCGTGCATTCGGTCGATAAGGCGAACGTTTTGGAGTCAGGCCGTTTGTGGCGAGAAATCGTTCACCGTGTACACGATGAGGAATATCCCGACATTGAGCTTTTTGACCTTTTGGTGGACAACGCTTCCATGCAGCTCATTTTGAATCCGCACCAGTTCGACGTTATCGTGACGGAAAACACGTTTGGTGACATTCTTTCCGATGAAGCTTCGATGATAACGGGCTCACTTGGTATGTTGGCCAGCGCGAGTTTAGGTGACGATGTTTCCTTATACGAGCCTAGTCACGGGTCAGCTCCCGATATTGCGGGCAAAGGTATTGCCAATCCTCTTGCGCAGATTCTTTCAGTAGCGCTTATGCTGCGTTACAGCTTTGGC